>CAZZYD010000361.1:0-3502 GCA_964658175.1 uncultured Puia sp.
CGGTTCCCGTACCAGCCTGCCCGTGCAATTCGTGCTGCAGAACCAGGACCTCGGCAAACTCCGCGACGCCATTCCGAAATTTCTCGAGGAAGCCCGCCGCGACCATACTTTTTCAAATATGGATGTGAACCTGAAATTCACCAAACCCGAATTGCAGATCACGCTGGACCGCACCAAGATCCGGGACCTGGGTCTTTCAGCAACGGATGTGATCTCGGCCATGCAGGCTGCGTTCAGTGGCGGACGACTGGCCTATTTTATCATGAACGGTTATCAGTACCAGGTGATCGCGCAGGTTGACCGCCAGGACAGAAACAAACCCGTTGACATCTCCCGGCTCTATGTAAAAAACAGCCGTGGCGATCAGATTCCCCTGAGTGGCGTAGTGAGCATGCAGGAATCTACCAATCCTTCCACCCTCTTTCATTTCAACCGCTACAAGGCCGCCACCATCTCTGCTTCGCTGGCGGAAGGAAAAACGATCGGCGACGGCATCAAAGCCATGCAGGCCGTTGCTGCCAAAACGCTCGATCCGAGTTTCCAGACGGCGCTGAGCGGTTCTTCCAGGGATTATGCGGAGAGTTCCTCTAATATTCTTTTTGCATTCGGTCTTGCACTCATCCTGATCTATCTGGTGCTCGCCGCCCAGTTTGAAAGTTTTACCGATCCTTTTGCAATCATGCTCACCGTGCCCCTGGCACTTGCCGGTGCATTGATGAGTCTCTACGTATTTCACCAGACCCTCAATATATTTTCAGAAATCGGCATGATCATGCTGATCGGCCTTGTTACCAAAAACGGCATCCTGATCGTGGAGTTCACCAATCAGAAAAGAGAGATGGGCCTGGACAAACACCAGGCAGTAATCGAAGCGTCTGCGCAACGACTGCGGCCGATCCTGATGACAAGCCTCGCCACTTCGCTCGGCGCGCTGCCGATCGCGCTCAGTCTTGGCGCTGCCGCCACCAGCCGCATCCCGCTCGGTATCGTGCTGGTGGGCGGAATTACTTTTTCATTGATCCTCACCCTGCTGGTGATCCCGGCAGTATATACTTTCCTGGCCGGAAAACACAAAGCACATATTATCGACCTTGCCGAATAAAAACACCATACTCCTGTTCAGTTGCCTGTGCTTTTGTTTCGCGGGCATGGCCCAGCAGCTCACGCTGCCGGAAGCCATACGGCTGGCCATTCAAAACAGCCAGGGACTGAAGATTGCCAGAAATTACCAGGCAGCCACACAGATCAACAACAGTTATGGCATCGCCGGCGGACTGCCCCTGGTGAACGCCACCGGTACGGAAACCCAGCAAATCACCTCGTTGAAACAGGAGTATGCAGATCCGACCAACAACAAAGTGAGCAACAATGCGCGTTCAAATGTGTACAATGCCGGCGTAGGCGCATCGGAACTGATCTATAACGGGAGCCGGGTGGTAAATGCAAAAAAACGGTTAGGGGTAACCGAAGATCAGTCGGCCCAATACCTCAATTCTCGGACCCTCGTTCTGCTGTACAATGTCGCATTGAAATATTATGATATCGTTCGGCAGGAAACCTATGCCAGCACCCTGCAGCGTTCCATCGACGTGTCGGCGCAAAAACTGCAGATCGTACAGGTGCAGCAGCAGGCCGGTCTGGCCAACAACGCAGACCTGTTTCAGGCGCAGGTGGACCTGAACACGCAGAAGCTGAACATGGAAGCGCAGACCCTGGTGGTGAGTCAGGGCAAATCAGATCTCCTCGTGCTGCTCACCCTGAATCCGGACTCTACGATTGAAATAAAAGATACGATCCTGGTAGACCAGACGCTCCGGCTGGACTCCGTGCTGCAGTCCATCTCCAACAATCCTGATATCGTCGCGGCCAATCAGCAGGTGATGATCAATCGATTTGTGGAAAAAGAAGTGGGTGCCCAGCGCTATCCGTCCGTAGGCGTCGGACTGGGATATAATTTTGCGCATACCAACAACGCGGCCGGTTTTAACCTGCTCAACCAGAGTTACGGACCGTATGGATCCATTACGCTCGCCGTACCGATTTTCAATGGAAATATTTATAAAAAACAGGAACAGATCGCGCGGATCAATACCAATACCGCCTCCCTTCAGAAAGATACCCTCACATTGAATTACACTGGCAACATTGTCAAGAGTTACCAGGCTTATAACAATAACCTCAGTCAGCTGAAAACGGCGAAGACGAATTTCGATATCGCACAGCAACTGCTCGACCTCCTGCTGCTTAAATTCAAGTATCACCAGGCAACCATCATCGATATCAAAACGGCCCAGCAGAGTTTCGAGAATGCCGGATTTCAACTGGTCAATATCAGCTTCGCTGCGAAGATGGCAGAGCTCCAGCTGAAACGCTACGCCGGCAGGCTGGATTTTTAAAATCCTTATTTCTTCGGGTGCAGTTTAAGGTATAACAACTCCATAAAATAGCCGCCGACTACGCTCCGCGCCTGAAACGCCACCTGTTTCCCATCGGTCGTTTCATGCCAGTCAGACAACGGCACGCGGGTTGGGGTGCGGGTCATGTAAGTATACACCGGATCAATCAGCGCAGAGAAATCTTTATAGTTGTTGGTAAGCGTGGCCGTCCAGAGGATCCAGTCCGATTTGGTGTACGTCTTGCGGCTGTCCAGCGGCAAACCAAAAGCCTGTTGTTGTTTGAGGTAGTATTTAATTTCTTTCTGATAAACCGAAGCAGGAAACAAATGCAGGTCGAGCACTTTGTCCCAGACCAGATTGTATTTCTGGCTCCAGCTATCCGTATCATTAAAACTAAGCTTGTAGTGATCTCCGGCATCTGCCAGCATCATCCATCGCATTGCCATAGCCGCCGCAGTGTCCTGGAATTTCTTTGCCGTTGCCTTATCACCAAGCATGCCCGCGAGCATGCCGTAACAACCGATGCCGACAATGGCTTTTACAGAAAGGTTGGCATTTCGTGCAAGGTGTCCCGCGAAATCATCGGTACACAATTGATTGGCAGGATCAAAACCGTCCCTGACAAGAAAATCCACCCAGGCAGTCAGTGTCTTCCAGTGCTTGCGGGCATAAGAAGCATCATGGGTCACTTTGGCCATGGCGGCGGTGAGGATAATCATATTACCCGATTCTTCCACGGGCATGTCCTCGCCGTATGTTTGTCCGTTGGCCAGGGGATAAGTGCCCAGGTCATGCGCCGCAAATGGCTTTGTCCATTTGCCGCTTTCGCTGTAATGGAAAATTCCATTCAGCATGCCTTCCAGCAAACGGGGATTGTACAAAAGATACAGCGGCGCCGACGGATACGTGACGTCAACAGTATTGATGGATCCATTGCTGAAATTTTCTTTTGAGAGAAAAAGAAGGTCGCCCTGTGGACTCTGCAGCAACTGATGCGCCGAGATGCTTTGCCGGTAAGCTGCTTCGCAAAGGGATAAATAATGCAGGCCGCCGGCTTCGATGCATTGTCTGACCAGGCGCATGTTGAATGCATTACATATTTTTTT
>CAZZYD010000362.1:0-3471 GCA_964658175.1 uncultured Puia sp.
CTCTCCAGGATCCTATTTCTTTTCGTCGTTTCCTTTTTCTTCCTGTTCGAGTTTTTCTTTGATACCTGCCAGTGCGCCAAGGTCACCGAGGGTTGGTTTTTCAACCTTGCCCTGGATCGTCTTCACGGCTTTGCGGGTGTTTTCATCTTCTGCTTTCGCTTCCTTGCGGGCAGCGCCTTTTTCGTCTGCCTTGGACTGTTCCCAGATGCGGGTGTGTGACAGCACGATGCGTTTTTCATTGCGGTCGAATTCGATCACCATGAACTGCGATTGTTCGTCAGCACCCACTGTTTTACCATCTTCCTTGAGGAGATGACGGTTCGGGGCAAATCCTTCCAGTCCGTAGGGCAACTGTACGATGGCGCCCTTGTCATCCTTGCGGATCACGGTGCCTTCGTGGATCGATCCAATGGCAAAGGTCTGTTCCAATGAATTCCAGGGATCTTCTTCCAGTTGTTTGTGGCCAAGCTGCAGCTTGCGGTTATCCTTATCGATACTCAGGATCAGGACGTCGATATGCTGCCCCACCTTGGTATATTCAGAAGGATGATTGAAGCGTTTCAGCCAGCTCAGGTCGCTGATATGGATCATACCACCGATGCCCGGCGCCAGTTCCACAAATACACCGTATGGCGTGATGTTCTTCACGAGACCGGTATGTTTGCTGCCCTGCGGGAATTTGGTTTCGATGGTGCTCCATGGATCTTCGCTCATCTGTTTGATGGACAGGCTCATCTTGCGGGCGCCCTTGTCGAGCGTTACAATGCGTGCCTGGTGTTCATCACCCAGTTTAAAGAATTCCTTGGCGTTGATCGGTGTATTGGCCCAGGTGATTTCACTCACGTGCACCAGACCTTCCACACCCGGCATGATTTCGAGGAAAGCGCCGTAGTCTTCGATATTCACTACGCGGCCCTTCACGATTTCACCTTCTTTCACATTCTCAGGCAGCACATCCCACGGATGCGGCGTAAGTTGTTTCAGACCCAGGCTGATACGTTTCTTGCCATCGTCGAAATCGAGTACCACCACCTGGAGTTTCTGATCCAGTTTGAGTACTTCGCTTGGATGACTGATGCGGCCCCAGCTGATATCAGTGATATACAGCAGACCGTCCAGACCACCTAGGTCCATGAACGCACCGAAATCGGTGATGTTCTTGATGGTACCTTCCAGCACCTGGCCCTTTTCGAGTTTGCTCATGATCTCTGCACGCTGTGCTTCGATATCGCTTTCGATGAGTGCCTTATGGGAAACAACGGCGTTCTTGATCGCGTCGTTCACTTTCACCACCTTGAATTCCATTGTCTTGCCAACGAACTGATCGTAATCGGTAACGGGTTTCACATCGATCTGTGAACCTGGCAGGAAGGTTTCCATGCCGAATACGTCAACGATCAGACCGCCCTTGGTCTTGCTGGTAACCGTACCGGTAACCACTTCACCTGTTTTGTGAATCTCAACGATCCTTTCCCAGGCACGGGTAACGCGGGCTTGTTTACGGCTGAGGTGCAGATGACCTTCGCGGTCTTCTTTTTCCACGACCATGACTTCCACTTCATCGCCGGATTTGAGGTTGGTGAGGTCGCGGAATTCATTGAGGGAAACCAGTCCGTCACTTTTAAAACCGATGTTCACCACGACGTCTGTCTTGGTAACACCCACCACGAGTCCTTTCACCAAAGTACCGTCTGTGATCACCACGAAGGTGTCGTCATAGACTTTGTCGTACTTTTCTTTTTCGTCTTTTGTGTAAGCCGCGACATTTCTTTTGTCGATGCTCCAGTCGAAATCGTCGTGAGGCGTCGGAGCCGGATAGCGCGATGCGCCATTTCCGTTGGCCGCAGGAGCATTTGTTGTCGCTGTTGCTTCTGCTACTTCCGTAGCGGAATCCTGTCCTTCAGCGTTTGATTGAATAATATTGTTTTCTTCCATAAAAAATATAATACCCCGAAGATTTTAAATCGGGACAGCAAAGGTACTGAAAAAACAGGAATTTTCAGGCATCGGCTCCCCATGACCAGCGTCTTTCCCGTCAAGTCAGCAGTTAATGTATCGGCACTATCTAAAATATTGAATATCAATTATTTGGACGATCCGTAAGGTAGGCTATGGAAAGCGCCTGGCCGGCCTTCCGGTTGAAGTGCTTTTTGAAGGAGAGCAGGTGCCAGAACCAGTATTGTTTGGAGATATTGAGCGTATAGGTTTTCGATTCGTCGGCTGCCGCCCCGGATTCGGTAAATGAAAAGGAATAGGCATCATGATAAGTGATTGGCACCTGTCCGAGGGTGAGGATACCGACAATAATACCCGGACCGTCATCTAGGTGTTTAATTTTGAACGGAGATAAATGAATTCTTACCGCTGCCGGATCCAGGCTGTCGCGCGTGAACTGGTAGATCCCGGACACCCGGATGATCTCTGCTTCTTTTACCTGACCCGGGTTTAGAATGAATCCCTTTTTCCGCGCGATCGCAGCACCGTCGGCCGAACGCGGTTCCTCCCGGGCGACTTTATATACAAAGCAGGAGGAAAAAAGCAGGCTGCCCAGGAGGGCGATACAAAAACTGCTCATGGGCAATGGTGTCAGCTCTTGATGTTTTGGGTTCGCTAACCGCATGATCATAGGTTGTTTGCAGGTGTGTGGGCAATTTATGCTTTCAGATTAAAAAAACCCGGAAACCCCCTTATATTTGCACTCCGTAAAAAACCTGATGTTT
The DNA here is from genome assembly GCA_964658175.1 of uncultured Puia sp. GTDB lineage: Bacteria > Bacteroidota > Bacteroidia > Chitinophagales > Chitinophagaceae > Puia. The sequence continues at coordinate 2,721 of CAZZYD010000362.1, forward strand.
GTTTTTACGGATTTGCCCGGGTGGCGAAATTGGTAGACGCACTGTGTTCAGGTCGCAGCGTTCGCAAGGATGTGCTGGTTCGAATCCAGTCCCGGGCACTAAAAAACCCCTATAAATCATTGATTTACAGGGGTTTTGCAATTTTAACGGGACTTTTTTTAACGCTTTTTCCCGCTTATAATCACTCAAAAAGTCCCGTAAAAGTCCCATAGAAAGTCCCACACTTTGGTGCCTGATTTGAGGCGTAGCTGTAAAGCCATTTTATGACGATCGAACAACGCCAATCTGACAACGGAAAAAAGACTTATTACAGGTTTAAATGGGGCAACGCACCCCACGAAAAACTCAGTGCCGGCATTTTCACCTACACGAAACCCAAGACGCAAACCCAGCGAAACCACAACAAGGAAGCCCAGGCTATCATTGAAATCAAACGGTCTCAACTGGTCATCGACCGCCAGTCCATCGGCACTGGCTATATCCCGGCGCACCGGTACAAACACAATTTCCTTGATTTCTATCAAGATTTTGTTCAGCAGAACGCCCGCGCGGGCAAGCGGCACCTAGCCGCCAGTTTTACGCATTTTAAGACCTTCCTTAAAAAGAAGACCCTCTCTCCCATTGAGCTGACCGAAGCACTCTGTCAACGGTTCCGGAATTATTTGCTCGACCGGTTCAACGGCGAGACACCGATGAATTATTTCTCAGAATTTAAACGGATGGTCAAAGCGGCTACAAAGCAGGGCTATTT
>CAZZYD010000363.1:0-3421 GCA_964658175.1 uncultured Puia sp.
CTGCAGGCCTCTTCGAAAAAAATAAACATCAGCTGGAACGTGGACGAAAGCTGTAGCGTTTATGCCGATAAGGATATGATCAACCTGGTTTTGCGAAACCTGGTTTCCAACGCCATAAAATACACGAGCGCCGGCGGTCACGTGCGGGTGATCGCCGAGCATACCGGGAGCAGCTGTAAAATTTCGGTGAGCGATACGGGCGTGGGCATGTCGGCGGACGTGATGGAAAAGATCAACCTCAAAAACTATTATACCACCAATGGTACGGCCAATGAAAATGGCACCGGTCTCGGTCTGATGCTTTGCCAGGAGTTCCTGTCCCAGAATAACAGTCAGCTGGAAGTGAAAAGCAAACCGGGCGAAGGGAGTGTATTTGCGTTTGTGCTGCCGACTGGGATTTAGTGGGATATTTCTGGGATATATGAGAGATGGATCCTGATCAGTGCGGCATTGCTGAACTTCCTTAAACTTTATTCAGCCACATCGCACCCTTATCCTGAGCCGCGCCGGCGCGGATTCCTGGCATCGATGCCGCTGTGATTCGACGATCGTAGTAACCCTTCGCGCACTCGTCATCAAATTAATATCAGGAATCCTACAGGCGCGGCTCAGGATGACGATGGGGAGTGGTGAAAATACAGTCCAAAAATCGAACATCCGCCTGGCTAAAGATCCCCATCCCATATATCCCAAAAATATACCACCAAATCCCAGTCCAAAAAAAGGCAACTGAAATCAGTTGCCTCGGTGATCTTGCTGGTTGACTAACGGCTAGGGTGTAAACGAAGTAAAATAAGGTTAATGGTTAACGGACGAATTCGGTTCATGCAGCCAATTTTTCAGATCACCGGGATAAAAATAAGGGAAAGGTTTTTCACCAAAATAGCCCGATGAGTAAGTGGCTGATTTTTTTATGTACTCGGGGCTAAAGGGATATATTGCAGGCCGTCCGCCGGTCAGATAACAGAATTAAGCAATATATGCGGCAAGCCTTTGCGATACTGATATGCAGCCTGTGCTTCTGCCTCCCGGCAAAAGGTCAGAATCATTATGTTGATAGTCTTTTCCAATGGATCGCCGCACATCCCAGGGTGGATTCACAGTATATCCAGACCCTGCACCGAATCAGTTACCGGTTGAGCGAAAAAGACGTCAAGACTGCCTTTACCTACTATGAAAAGGTCTCGTTCTTAAGCGACAGCCTTCATTTTACCTATGGGAAAGGGCTGGCGCAGATCAACCTCGGTATCCTGCTCTCCAATTCCGGCAATTTCGAAGCGAGTAACAATGCGAACTTCAAGGCCATTGCAGAGGCAGAAGCCTGCGGCAACCTGCGGCTTCAGTCCGTGGCGCTCAATAACATCGCTGATAATTTCAAAACGCTCCACGATTACGGGAAGTCACGGCAATACATCCGCGATGCCATCGAAATAAATAAAAAACTCCAAACCGACCGGGGGATCGCCTTTAACTACGAATTACTGTTTCAATGCGACTTTGCCGAGAAGCTGTATGCGCAGTCACAGCGCGACCTGAACACCGGCATGCCCTTTGCGCTGAAGACCAATGAGAGCTATATTCTGTCTCAATATTATCTGGGTTATGGAAAACAGCGCGCGGTGCAGGGGAGGGCGGACTCTGCGAAGGTCTATTTTAACCTGGCCATGGATCAGGCGAAAAGGGAATCGGACCTCCGCAACCAGAGCAATATCCTGGCGGCACAGGCTGAATTCGAGCAGGCACTGGACCCGGCATTAAAAATCAATTTGCTGGTGGAGGCGCTGCGCATCGCCCGCCAGACGGAATTCATGGACGGCATTTCCAGTACCTCCAGGCAACTTTCCCTCGTATATGACCAGCTGCAAAACAAAGATTCATCCTTTTATTTTTATCATATCTACCGGTCTGCCGCAGATGCTATTTTTTCGGAAAATAACAAACGCAATGTGATCATCAGGGAATCGGAATGGATGATCCGGCGCAAGGAAATTGAAAATCAGAACCTGATCGAACTCTCCAGGATCCAGCGGAAAGAAATCGCCTTCAAGAACGGGCTGCTGCTGGCGGTGCTGATCAGTCTGTTCCTGTCTATAGCGATCGCTTTTTTTATCAGCAAATCGATCCAGTCGAAAAAAGAAAAGGAGATCTCTCTTTTCAATCAGAAAATTGCGGAAACACAGATGCAGGCCCTGCGGGCGCAGATGAATCCGCATTTTATTTTCAATAGCCTCAACAGCATTGAGAATTTCATGATGAAAAATGAAAAAAGAACGGCCAGCGATTACCTGGGGAAATTTGCCCTGCTGATCCGGCTGATCCTCGACAGCAGCAGCACTGAACTGTTGCCCCTGAGCAAAGATATGCAGGCGCTGAAACTCTACGTGGAGCTTGAACAACTGCGCTACGACCACGGATTTCAGTTTGAGCTTTGCCTCGACGAGGCGCTGACCCATCGGGATTTTGCCGTACCGGGATTGCTGATCCAGCCTTATCTTGAGAATGCCATCATCCACGGACTTTCCCACAGCATAGGCCAGGACCGCCTGCTGCAGCTGAAAGTGCAGATGGATCAGGACTACCTGGTGTATTCCATTGAAGACAATGGGGTGGGCCGCGCGAAATCGGCGTTGTACAACGAACGCAACCAGCGCCGGCACAAAAGCCGCGGTATGGATATCTCCCGGGAAAGAGTGCATATCCTGAACCGGCAGTATGCGGCAGACGGAAAAATACAAATCACGGATCTCCTCTCGGCAACTGGTGAACCCGCCGGCACGAAAGTGGAGGTAAGCTTTAAAGTACTGTACGATGCGGAAACTTAAAGCCATACTGGTCGACGATGAGATCAACAGTCTGCAGAATCTCCAGCAAAAGCTGGAGGCTTTTTGTCCGGCCGTTCAGATCCTCGCTGCCATTCAGCAACCCGAACAACTGGCGGCGCTGATCGAAAAGGAAACACCGGACATCCTTTTTCTGGATATCGAAATGCCACGCATGAACGGTTTTAAACTGATCGAATCACTCAAAAAAATAGATTTCGAAATCGTGTTCACGACTGCCTACAACCACTATGCGATCGATGCCATCCGTATCAGCGCCTTTGACTATTTACTCAAACCCGTGGTGGTGGACGACCTGCAGCAATGTGTGGAGCGCCTGCTGGAGCAGAAAGCGATTCAGGCGCCTGAAAAATGGAATGCGCTGCAACAGGGTTTGAAGGACACGAAATCACAGGAAGACAAAATTGCGATCCCGGTATCGAATGCGATCGATTTTATTCCGATCCGTGACATCGTGCGGATCGAATCGAATTCAAACTATTCCAAACTCATTTTCATCCGCCGTCCCTCCGTAGTGGTTACGCGCCTGCTAAAGGATTACGAGGAAATGCTCTCGTCGTACGGCTTCTGCCGCATCCACC
>CAZZYD010000364.1:0-3398 GCA_964658175.1 uncultured Puia sp.
AAAAGATCAGCGTCGTCCGCTGATCTTTTTTATTTTCGCAATCACTTGTAACAATAACCGAGCGTGTTACCCTGATTCGCCCGATCCTCCCACTTCCATGGGAGGATTGGGCACAGGCCAAAAGAATCCTTTTTTATTGCGGAAACGAGATATTCATGCCCTGGCGGATCGGGCATGAACAATCTCACCTTACGGTTGGGTATTATGACGTATAGTGGTCTTGTATGTATCCTAATAACAATTTCTTCGATTCTTCTGTGGTGTTGGCGTGTTCAGCCGACTCCGCCGCGGCGACCAGGCCTTCGTCGTGCACTTTATCACGAATCCATTTTTTAAAGTCTTCCCGGTTTAAATGAAACTGCCACGTCGCCTCATCAATCCCCTCCCCGATATGCATAAACAAGATCAAATTATTAGCCACCAGATGCAACTTGTTTTCAGGTCCCGTAAAAATAAAGCTGTTGGATGCCATATCTCCTTGCGCATATTTCTTTTTGTGGCGCTGAAGTAATTTTTTTGGCAAACGAAAGCGCACCACAAAGGGATTGCCGCCATCTAACCTGTCCCACACACAAATCTCGCCCCGCTGCAGAGACGGCAGGTTTTCCGGCGGATGGAGGTGAAGGGCAGTGCTATATTGTGTAAAAGGATAGTCTGTATTGCTTCCGATGACCAGTAGTGAGCCTGTTTTTTCCAGCCAATAGGGGCTGAGCTTATCCGTCGCGGTGCTGATAAGTAAAAAGTTGTGGAAGGCGTCAGGCAATGATTCCTTTCCGCCGGATAGGGGTAACAAATGGTGCGCTTCATCGAGCAAAAGCCAGTGAGGATGTCCAAAAGTCTGGCGAAAGGAATGATAGGCAGTTATAAATCGCCCAAAAAACGCCGGCCGGTCCAGAATTGGAACAGAAAGAATGCAAACAACAACATTCTGCGCTGCCGACGCCAGCATGTTTATGATCTCTTCGACGGGAGGCAACGTCTTCTCATCCCCAATCATCAGCACGCCGGATAGCTCCAGGTAATCTCCTTCCGGATCGATTAAACAAAACTGGTACTGCCGCGCAATCAAGGCTTCGATGAATGAAAGGGTAAATGTTGTTTTACCGCCGCCCGTAATGCCGGATAGCAATATACCGCTTCGGTAGGGATTGATGTGATATGGTTGACCCTCTAGGGTCGTCCCAATCTCTAAAAAGTGGCAGGTGAGTCGCTCGCTTAGAAATTGGAGATCATCCATGAGTAAGCGGTCGATGAGTTCTGCCACCCCGGTGCCGTGATCGCCTGTCGTCGTCCAGGCAGCCAATTCTTTTACCGCCGGCAAAGCATTGGCCACCGCTACCCCGCATTCGGCCAACACCATCATGGCACCATCGTTCTCCGCGTCGCCTACGGCCACACAATTATGCGGGGACAGCTGGAGTTGTTTGAGCAGCGCCGACAAACCGCTTGACTTATTAATGCCGTTGGGCAAGATCATCACCGCAGCCTTGTTAAAAATCACCTGACGTTCAATGCCCGAGGCTTTAATGACTTGCAATACTTCTTGCTCGTGGGGTTCCCAGGTAGCGACGATGACGGCTCCCACCGACAAGGGTGCGACACCTTTGTCTTTAAGCGCCTGCACAAACGCGGGATCGGGAGCCGGTCCCAACAAGGTGTCCTTTCCCGAGGCGACCTCATGGAGCACGGCGCCATTTTCGGCAACGATGTGATCAAACACCTTGTACGCTGGAAAGTCTTCGACCAGATACCGCATTTCCCGCCCGGTCACCAGCACTAGCTTGCGCCCACTGGACTTCACGGCTTGTAGTTTGTCTAAAAGAAAGGTGGGCACTTGTCCGTCAGAGGCTAAAGTGCCATCATAATCCGTAGCCAGTACATGGTAGCGCATGGTCAAAAGATTAAAATAAATCGGCAATTTTTGTGCCTGCCAGCGACCCTGCGTCTCTTGGATGGCAAGTTTGAAAGTGGATGAATCACCGTACGAGCGTCGGATCACCCTCGCATTTTATGCATAGGGTTTAGTTTCATGCTATTTCGTCAGAAAACGACAAAATAAAGTTTTTAGCCCGACGCTTTTTTCCTTCACACACCGTTTTTAATCCGGATCTTTTGTGTTTCCGGATGGCTTCACGAAGGCCGCTCTGTGAGGAGCAGGCACCACCGCATTTTCCCCTTTCACCGCTTTCCAAATAACTTCCGTAAACAATCGATCGGGAATTCGATCTTCCTTCGAGAAATCGAACGTTTCGCTTGTTCTTTGCCAGGCATTCTCCACTTGGTTTACGGCGTTGATGTTGGTCTGTAAAGGTTTCGCTTGGTACGCGCTAAGATCCGCCTCGGAGGAAAACGATCGCCAAAGGGGTTCAGCCGCAGCATCATACTGGCTCATGGGTGGAACACCCAACAACAGTTCTATGGTGTGCAATACCGAAGTCGTCGAATACATCGTGTGGTCGACATAATGGCGCTTTATGTACCCGCCAGCGATATACGCGGTACTCCTGTGCGCATCCACGTGATCTGGGCCATCCTGCGCATCGTCTTCCAAAATAAACACAACGGATTCTTTCCAAACGCTGCTTTTGCTTAGGTATTCCACGAACATACCCACCGCCAGGTCATTGTCAGCACAGTGGGCAAAGGGGGTAGGACGTCCTTTCTGTAGCCCTTCCGTATGATCATTGATGATACGAAGCGTATTGAGGTGCGGGAGGGCCTTAACAGAAATCAACGAGTCAAAATCCCGTTTCCATTGCCCAACCCTGGTCGTATCCCGGATATGCTGATCCCAACTGGTATAATAGGAGCAATAGTGACCCGTAAGGACAGGTATATTCGGCTTGTAATCGTCGGCAAATTCTCCGTAGGTACGATAACTCACCCCGGCACGGGCGCAATAATCCCAAATAAAGCCTTTCTTGTTGTTGGCAATGGCGCGCCTGCCTTCCGAATCATACGTGCCGCCCCGATCCCCATAGCCCGTGGGCCACGTTTTTTCTAAATAATCCGTCGCATAGCCGCCCATGCTCCAATTGTGTCCATCCGCACTCACTTCAGCATCTACATAAAAGTTATCCAGGAGGACAAACTCCCTGGCAAGCGCATGCAAATTCGGGGTGATCTTTTCTCCAAATAAACACAGACTACTATCGCCATTCCCTTCCGGCATATCACCCAACACCTGATCATAGGTTCTGTTTTCCTTGATGATATAAAAAACATATTTTACCGGAGAAGAATCTCCCAGATGCATGGGTACTGGATTGCCCCGTTCTCCATGCGCTGAAAGTTCCTTGCTTTTTTGATAAGGCGTGTTTTCATACACCATCTTAGAATACCGGGCAAGTTGGGCGGACGTCGGTTCGTAAAAAATATTGAGTGTTCCCGTAAAAAGG
>CAZZYD010000365.1:0-3376 GCA_964658175.1 uncultured Puia sp.
AAGACGAATAGGAACCTGTTGCTTACTGCTCGATCGTGACGTGGTGCGCATATTCGCGTTCGATCGAATCTTTGATATGGGTGGTGTCCCGGGCGCTCGACGGAATGGTGAAAAACAGTTTGAAATAAAGCGAATCGGCCGTGGTCATGTGAACCTTTAGCGCAAAACCCAGCAACTGATTGTATCGCTTTAACGCATGTTCCTTGTCGTGGGTGGCGAGGATGACAAATTTATACGGCAGGGAATCCGTGCTGTTATTTTTCTTCGAGGGTGTATCTGCAGCCTTTATTTTCAATGAATCTTTTACAGCAACTGTGGTTAGCGTGTCGGGCATTTTCCGAACGGTATCGGTCACCGGAATTTCCGCCACGACGGGTTCTGATTTCGGCATATTCTTCCTGTACAATGTATATCCACCCCAGCCGATGATCAGCAGGGCCGCGATGGCGGCAACGGCAATCAGCAGCCCCCGGCCGCGGGCGTGATCCTGTTCCGCTTCGGCAGTTTCGGTTGGTTTCCGTCTGGTCTGTTTCTCCGGGTTCCTGCGGCTGCCGTCGGCATTTTCCCGGATCAGCGCGAATTCGCCAGGAATAAAATCACAACGTCCGTCTTTGCGACGGGTCAGCGTTCCGATGCCTTCGATATAAAATGGCTTGCCGATATTCAGCATTTCAGAACCGAGGGTCAGGTAGGAGTCCAGGTCTGCCAGTGCGAGCGGCTTGATCTTACCCGTCTCCTGGCAGATAAAATCGATCAGTGCCGGATCCGGTTGCCGAACGGGTGTACTTTTGAACTCGATGCCGTTGGCGGTGGCGGGTGCGTCCCGGCTTGGCTCTTCGGGTATCACCACAGATTTGTCCAGCGTAAAAACCCCCAGGCCCGAAAGGGACAGGGTTTTATATTTGTACAAATACTTAACAAGCAGTGTCGGTATCTTCAAAGCCAAGGATTGTGCTATTTAAATGTAAATAAACGAACGCAAATATGAACAAATAATTATATGAATCTAAAATAATTAATTGAATATAAGCCTAATACCTCAAATAACTCATCAAAAATGCTAAGTGACGAAGAGTCCCGTTTCATCGAATACTGGAAGACCAACCGCCTGAAGCAGAAGAAAGTCTTCCGGCAATTTTTACTGGGTATTCCCGTGGCGCTGCTGTTTGTGATCCCGATCGTCATCAATTTTTTCTCCGGCTGGTATAAAAGGGCGGCTATGATGGCCAATACCACCGATTTCAATCCGGGGGTATTGCTGGTGGCGCTGCTGATCATCGTTGGGTTTATTGCGATCTTTTCCCGCAGGTTTCGCTGGGATCAGCAGGAGCAACGCTATATTGAAATTCTGGCCCGCGAAGCGCGCTCCAAAGGGGAAGAAAATAAAATTTGAGCCTTTGCAGCAATTTAACAAAACCCGTTGTCTTACCATTACCGAAACAAGTTACCCCTATTCAATACGTCGTAACCACAGACTACCTGCTACAGCCCCGGCCAAACCTCCGGGGCTATTTTTTTGCTTACATTTAGGCCAAACGCGGTAACATTTGTCGTACGAATCGATTTCCCTTTTCGATATTTTTAAGATCGGGGTCGGCCCTTCCAGTTCTCATACCCTTGGCCCCTGGCGGGCCGCCGGCCGCTTTATCGCCTCCCTGCAGGCACAAAACAGGTTGTTTGGATTGCAAAGCATCCGCGTATTGCTGTATGGCTCGCTGGCGAAAACGGGTCGTGGTCATGGAACCGACATCGCCGTTCAACTCGGTCTGTCGGGTGAAGATCCTGTTACCTGCGATACGGCAGCCATGCCCGACCAGATCGCTGCCATCTCCCGGCTTCACCGCTTATCCATCGCCGGAACGCACGCCATTGCTTTCGACCCTGCGACCGATATAGAATTCCTGGTGACCGAATCGCTCCCGTATCATCCCAATGCCCTGACTTTTGCCGCCAGTTTTGCCGATGGCAGCGCCATCGCCGAAACTTATTATTCGGTCGGCGGCGGTTTTGTGGAACAGGAACAAAAACGGATGCCCCTCGCCCCTTTCGGCGCCCAACAACCCGCCGCCACCACGCAACTTCCCTTTCCCATCGATACGGCCAGCGACCTGCTTCACTGGTGCATCAAAACCGGACTTTCCATCAGTGATGTCGTGCTCGAAAATGAGCTGGCCTGGCGGACGGAACCTGTCGTGCGCGCGGGGGTGCGGCAAATATGGGACACCATGCAAGCCTGTATGTACAAAGGTTGCCATACAGATGGCGTACTGCCCGGGGGACTCGGGGTGAGCCGGCGCGCGGCACACCTGAATAAAAAACTGACAAAAAACCATCCCTATACCGATTATGAAGGATGGATGGATTCCATCCGGGCGGGTGGCAATGATTTCGGGAATACCCTCGACTGGGTGAGCTGTTTCGCGCTGGCCGTAAACGAAGAAAACGCTTCATTTGGCCGGGTGGTTACGGCGCCGACCAATGGTGCGGCGGGTGTGATCCCGGCCGTATTGCAATATTATGTCTGTTTTTGTGCGGGAGTGACCGAAGACAGGATCTTCCGCTTTCTGCTGACGGCTGCTGAAATCGGCAGCATCTTTAAAAAGGGAGCAACGATATCCGCCGCGATGGGTGGCTGCCAGGCTGAGATCGGCGTTTCGTCGGCCATGGCGGCAGCGGCGCTCACCGAATGTATGGGGGGCACGCAAAAGCAGGTGATGATGGCATCCGAGATCGCGATGGAACATCACCTGGGCATGACCTGCGACCCGATCGGCGGTCTCGTGCAGATTCCCTGTATCGAACGCAATACAATGGGCGCCATCAAAGCCATTACGGCTTCCCGGCTCGCGCTGCAAAGCACACCGGACTATGCCAAGGTATCCCTCGATGCCGTGATCAAAACCATGTGGGAAACGGCGCTTGACATGAACAGCAAATACAAGGAAACCTCCGATGGCGGTCTCGCCGTCAATATCCCGCTCAGCTTACCGGAATGCTGAGACTCGTCAGCGCTTCCAGGGATTCAGGGTCGAGTTCGAGTTGGACGGCATTCAGCAGACTTTTCAATTGTTCGGGTGTGGTGGCGCTGGCAATCGGCGCGGCTACTGATGGCTGTTGGATCAGCCATGCCAGGGCAACCGTCGCGGGATCCGTGTGATATTTTTCCGATACCTCATCCAGGATGGCGAGAATTTTCCTGCCCCGGTCGTCGAGGTATTTTTTTACGCCCTGACCCCGTACGCTTTTTTGCAGATCGGCCTCCGAACGGTATTTGCCACTGAGAAAACCGCTGGCGAGTGAATAATAACAGATGACGCCGATCTCTTCTTTTACGCAGAGCGGCTGAAGACGCTGTTCGAAATCGCGGTCGTAGAGA
>CAZZYD010000366.1:0-3373 GCA_964658175.1 uncultured Puia sp.
AAAAATGTTCAAGATCACGGAGATGTTTGTCCGCAAAGACATCTTCCGGCATGGCCTGACTTTCACGATAACGGTCCGGAAACGGAATCCGGTAGACTTCGGGTGCGAAGGGCCCACATCCGGTTTTGTATCCCACTTTGGACGTGAGGGTCATTGCCATCATCGTTCGGCCATGAAAGGCGCCGCCATAGCAAATGATCGCGGATCGTCCCGTCGCCTGCCGCGCAATTTTAATGGCATTTTCAATACTCTCCGCTCCGGAATTGGTGAGCATCACTTTGGTGTGGTCTCCATGCGGAAAGAGGGTCGCCAGTTTTTCAGCCAGCGTCATATACAATTCGTAGGTGGCCACGTTAAAACTGCAATGGATCATTTCAGCGGCCTGCCGGGCGATGGCTTCCACCACGGGTGGAGGACAATGACCCGCATTAACCACGCCGATGCCACCCGCAAAATCGATCATCTCACGGCCATCTACATCCGTAATTATGCTTCCCGACGCACGCACAGCCGTCGAAGGGTTGAAAATTCCGATGGCGTTGGGAACATATTTTTTTCTGAGGGCCAAAAGTCTGGCCGAATGCGTAGCTGTTTCCATGTTATAAATTTGTCAGGCCTGCACGGCTATGGTTTTTGCATTTACGAATTCAAGGATGCCATGTCTTCCCAAGTCCCGGCCATAACCTGATTTTTTAACCCCGCCGAACGGCAGCCGGGGATCGGATTTCACGAGTGTATTGATGAATACGGCGCCCGTGTTCATTTGACGCGCCAGGTGAATGCCTTTCCCGGTGTCTTTTGTCCATATGCTGCCACCGAGTCCGTAACGGGAATCATTGGCCAGGCGGATTGCATCAGATTCATCTTTCGCATGGATCACGGCGGCCAGCGGACCGAATGTCTCCTCGTCGAAGGCTGGCATGCCTTCTACCACATCGAGCAGCAGCGAAGGCTGGAAATTACATCCGTTGCGTATACCTCCCGTACCCAGGATCGCACCTTTGGAAACAGAGGAAGCCAATTGTTTTTCCAACGCTTGCGCCAGATCCGTCCTCGCCATCGGACCCATATTCGTTGCGGGATCGAACGGGTCGCCCTGTTTTATTTTTTTTATGCCCGCCAGCAGTTCCGAACGGAAATCATTCATGACGGCATCCAGTACAATAAATCTTTTGGCTGCAATGCAGGACTGTCCGGCATTCTGCATCCTCGACTGCAAAGCTACCTGCACTGCTTTTGACAAGTCTGCATCCGGTAAGACGATGAAAGCATCTGATCCGCCCAGTTCCATCACAGACTTCTTAATATTTTTTCCCGCAAGCGCAGCTACGGCACCGCCGGCCCGCTCGCTGCCCGTAAGCGTAACGGCATGCACATGATCATGCGACAATATTGTTTCCACGGCTGGCGTGTCGATGACAAGACTCTTGAACAATCCTTCCGGCGCGCCCGCTTCCCGGAATAATTTTTCTATCGCCAGCGCACAGCCGGTTACATTCGGCGCGTGTTTGAGCAGTCCGGCATTACCGGCCATCAGGGTCGGTGCCGCATAACGGAATACCTGCCAGAACGGAAAATTCCATGGCATGATGGCCAGCACAATGCCCAAGGGCTCGTAGCTCACAAAGCTCCGGGTATATCCCCCGTCCATCAGTTCATCGGCAAGGAAAGCACCTGCATGGTCAGCATAATAAACACAGGTGCCGGCACACTTCTCAATCTCGGCCATGGATTCGGATAAGATTTTTCCCATTTCACGGGTGATCAGCGTAGCGAGGGCGAGCTGATCACGCCGCATCAGCGTCGCCACCCCGCGAAGGATTTCCGCGCGTCGTTCAAAAGACCAGTTTTTCCATTCGTGAAAAGCAGTTGCGGCTTTCGCGATGTGTTGTTCAACGGCTTCATCATTCATGACGGGATATTCCGCCAGCACTTCCTGGGTGAAGGGATTGACAGAGGTAAAAATGGAGGTTTGCATACAATCGGTTTAAGAAACTTTGGTGAGACTGATCCTTTTTACAATCAATTCTGTGGCCACCCGCGCGGTTTCTGCCGCGCCATTCATGTAACCCTGGTATTCTTTACTTACATGCTCTCCGGCAAAGAAAATATTTCCCACGGGCTCACCCTCCCAGCCCGATAATTCGGCCCATTGTCCCTTGCGGAAAGCACTGTAAGCTGCTTTTGTAAAAGGATAATCCGCCCAGCAGTATTTAAGATTGCGGTGATTATAGTCGTTGTCCATGCCGGGGTAAATTTTATTGATATCGGCGGTAAAACGTGCCGATAAAACGGACTCGGGCTGGGCGCTGATATACCCGCTAAAATTTCCACCGCCGAAAACGGTGAAGCTGCCCCTAGTTTCCGACTGCGACTGGCTGCTGTCCCAGCCCGTCCGAAAACTTTCATCGGTGAAGGTATAACCCTGTTTACCCGCGGCACGCCAGGGTTTCCTGTCTACCCCCAATACAAATTTGCAACTGTTGCCATAGCCGATTTCATCGATGCATCTTCGTTTCAAGGCGGGCATGGGTACGGAAAAATCCACTGAGCGGAGCATGGTAAATGGAATGGCAAGCAATACGAAGTCGGCATAGATCTTTTTTTCCTTTCCTGCGGCTTCGAAAATCAATTCGTATCCGTTGGGTCGGGCGTGTAAACCGGTCAACCGGTGTTGCATGACCAACCGGTCCTGCAGTTGTTCCTGCATCGCATTGGTGAGGTGCTGACTACCGCCTTTTATTTTATATACTTCATGGGTTTCTCCAAAAAGTTCATAATCGGGTGCGGTTTCGAGCGGCGGTATGAACATGATCAGAAAATTGATCGCCGATTGTTCAGAGGCCTCCATGCCATATTCATTGGTGAGGACAATGTTCAGAAAGTCGAAAAGCCATCCAGTCACGCCCAGGCCGCCCAGGTATTCGGTAATGGATTGTTTATCCAGGTGACTGAAATGTTCGGCTGTGCGGTGGTCGATGAGTGGTGGCAGGGAAAGAAGATCCTTCATCAAAGGCTTTACAAAGGGCGCGATGGCCTTTCGAAGATCGGACTGGTCGAGCGCTTTGCCCTGAAAGAAAAAGGATTTTGGGGAGAGGCCGTCTTTCCGCAGGTCATACATCTCCAGATTGAATTCTTTCGCCAGTTGTAATATATCGGCGTGTGTCGTGTCCACAAACTCACCGCCGATATCTGTGGTGAGACCCGCGCCAAAATGGTCACGGATCGTAAACATCCTGCCGCCGCTTCTTTTCGACGCTTCGTACACCGTTGAAGATATTCCCTGTTTTTTAAATTGATAAGCGGCATTAAGTCCTGCCATGCCGCCGCCCACGATGGCAATGACAGGTGCGGACGTTTTCTTTTGTGCAAA
>CAZZYD010000367.1:0-3334 GCA_964658175.1 uncultured Puia sp.
CCACGATATGAAAACGCCACTGGCCAACATCTCGCTGGTCAGCCGTTCATTTCAGATCACCTATGCGCGCCACCTCAATACCGAAGCCAATGGATTCTTCGAGCTGATCAACCGCAGTGTAACCGAACTGCTGGTTTTTATAGACCAGATTCTGATCCAGTCCAACAGCATCAGCGAGTTGTCGCCCAATGGAAGCGGCGCCGATGCGGCGGTCGTCCTGGAGCATGTCATCCAAATGCTGGCACTCCCGCCCGATGTGGAAATAAAAACCGACGGATGCTTTCCTTCAGTGCAGATCAACAAGACCGCGCTCCAACAGATATTTCAAAACCTGCTTTCCAACGCGATTAAGTACAGTGATAAACCAAAGACGCAGATCTTCGTGTCCGCCGAAAGCATCGACGACTATGTTTATTTTAAAATCGCCGACAACGGCATGGGCATTCAGAAAAAAAATCTCGTGCGGATTTTCAGGGACAGGCAAACCCTCGACAGAACAGACCGGTACGGCAACAAGGGCACCGGTATCGGACTGGCAACCGTCAAAGGTCTGGTGGAATCGAGTGGTGGAAATATCACGGTGGAGTCGGACTATAAGCAGGGATCGGTTTTCACATTCAGCGTTCCCTGCCTGCCTACGGCTGCTGAAAAATGATCCGCCGGTCAAATCTCCTGCATCACATTTTCCACGCTGTGCACAATATCGGTAAACGTGAAAAACTGAATCACCGCATTGGCAGCCTGACTTAATTCTGGCAATGCGTTTTCTTCTTCGATCATCTTCTTCAAAAAAACCACACATTTCTGAATATCCGTAAGGGCGAAGCTCATACCAGACCGGTTTTCAAAAATAAGATCCGGCGCACAGCCCACATGATCGGAGACCATCACCGGAATGCCGGAGGCCATGGCTTCATTTACACCCAGGCCCCAGGTCTCACTCAGCGATGGCAGAATATATACATCGCCCATTCGGTATACCACGGGCATCATCAGCTGATTTTGAAAATCGATAAAATGGACATTCGTAAGTTGCGCAGCGCTTCTTTCCAAAGATGCGCGCAGCGGTCCGTTGCCCACCAATACGAAGGCGACCGGCAGGCTTTCACAGGCTCTCGCCAGTTCAATGGTGAATGCGGGATTTTTGACTTCGGTCATTTTGCCTGCAGACAGCACCGTAAGAAAATGCTCCGGAATGGGCAAGCGGCGTTTCCAGGCCTGCGCCTGGTTGCGGTATACCATGTCAGGTTGTGCAAATCGGGCGACATCAATGGCGTGCGGCGAGAAATGCAATTGTTCTTCGCGTATCCCATGTTCAAGAAAATAGGATTTGTTGTTCGTTCCCACATACAATACGTGATCCACATGCCGGTACAACCAGGTAAGAAACCGCTTACGGAAAAATTTACGTAGGCCGGGTGGCTGATGGATCAGTACGGAATCGCCGCGAAATAAAACAGGGATTTTTTTAGAGAAATAAGTGAGGCAGCGAAGGTGGCTGTAAAAACTCCATCCAAGCACCAGCAGGGCATCCGGCGACCACTTTTCGATATCGCTGTTGAGGGAAGGATTGACAAGACCCCAGAAATGATGCGTTCCGGGTTTCGGAGAGATATTTTTTACGAACTGAAAATCGTACCCTTCCAGTAGCGGAAGATCCCATTCGATCTCGCGGCCGAATCCGGGATCATAGACCTTGCCGGCCTGGGACTGCTCCCAGGTGAAAAACACTTTCACGCGGGTATGCCGCTTCCCAAGCTCGACGATCCACGGAATATAATACTGGATCGGATGTGTAATAACAATAGCGAGTTTCTTCATGGAAAACTATGCTCCGCCACTATGTAAACGGATGTAGTTTGGTCATTTGGTTAATTTTGACTGACAGTTGCTGCTGATCGGAATCCACCACCAGGCCAACTGTATTCAGCATGGGATGCACCATCACTTCAATGTTTTTTCCCTTCAGATCCTCCAGCGGCACCAGTTGGCAGATATCGTCAATGCTGCCAAAATAGTCGGTGGTTTCCAAACCGCTCACCCGCCGGAGATAGGCATTGATCATATTCCGGTAAGTGTTTTTCAGTTTGTTTTGCGCACTGCCCGTGTTGCGCGCGATCCGTATCCTGGAAATCTGGTATTTTCTGGCAAGCTTGACGAATATCCTCAATATGCCCCACTCCGTATGCACATGATGATGAGAGTCCAGGTGCGCCGGCTGAATACCAAGCTCCATAAATTTTCGGATCTGCGCCTCCACTTCCTCCGCCACGGCTTTTTTGTCTTTTTTGCCCAGCCGGAAAATCGGCTTGTCGCGCCCATAAACAAAAGCGCCCTGTGCGTCACAAAATAAGGTGGATGACCTGATTCCCTGCGTCAGCGGCAGGCCTTCGGTCAGGTTGATATGGATGCCTACCAATGCGGCGGTAAGCTGGTTGTCGCGGAGCAGTCGCAACGCATGTGCATAGCCGGGTTGATTCACCATCATCGAAACGCTGCGAACGCCGGAAGGGCCGATACTCGATACAATCGCATCATTGGTCTCCTCTTTATACCCAAAATCATCCGCATTAATCATCAGCCGGGTTTCAGAAAGCATAGGCCAAACGTTCAAAAATTAAACCAATACATATAATGTGAAATACATATTACGTTTATCTACATACGAGTACCAGGTAAAGATAACGATAATACGGGGTAAGCACTTAGATTTATATACGCATAAACCCTTACCTGATCAGGATTTACAGAGATTACTATATTATTAAACGTAGGGCGGAATGTTTTGGATTCCTGCCATCTGCCGACTTTTACAAAAAGAACCATGACTGACCGGAGAGAGATGATTCGCCAGGGTATGCTGGCAGCTGCGGGTCTCTGGGTGCTCCCGGATATCCATGCCTTTGCTGACAAGGACCGACAATACAAATCACCGCAGCATCTTCCCAGATCTTTCAGGATGGCTTTTGCCTCTGACATACATTACGGTCAGGCGAATACCGGCTTCGCCGAACACACCGAAAACCTCATCCGCTGGCTGAATGCAGACCATGCAAAAAATCACCTCGACCTCGTGATCATCAACGGCGATCTGGTACACAACCGCCCTTACCTCCTACCGGAAATCAAGACAAAATATCTGGACCGCCTGACGATGCCATACTATACCATCCCGGGCAACCACGATTATGCAGATGCAGATACCTGGCAGAAGGTTTTCGGTTATGCGGACAACTATTGCATCGACCGGGAACAGGCTGTTTTCGTGCTCGCCAATACTGCGGATACGAAGGGCGATTATATTTGTCCGGACATTGCCTTCCTGAAAAAAAGC
>CAZZYD010000368.1:0-3317 GCA_964658175.1 uncultured Puia sp.
ACCGAAGCGGATTTGTTTCCCAAAGTCCTGTACGATAAAAAAGATGAAATAATCCGACAGTGCCAATTGATGGACAATGCCTGCACGGTACTGAAGAATCATTTGACCAGTATTCCAATACTTGACTGGCAGGTTTTCGATGCGGCCAAACTGGAAGTCTTCCGGGTGATTACCGTAGGTTTGAATGGTTTCGACGATCCGTTGAGTTTGCGTTGCTTCAATGAATCTGCCGCGTCACTACAATCAGTTCGCGAAGGAATGTCTCACATGAACCAGACCAAAAACAGCCCTTTGCTGGACGACCTGTTTGGTTCAGCCATTGGCAACCTGAAATCAGCCAGCAACTTTGCACGTTTCAACCGGTTGTATTTCATTAAGTCCTTCGCAAATCCGCTAAGCAGCGAAATAAGCGACCTGGAACTTAGTTTGCATGTACAGGTAACCCGTTACAACCGTCTCCTGAATCAGGACGCACAGACCCTGTTTGATACCAACGCATTTAATGTAAATGCGTATGTGCCGGACTACCGGTCGTTTGCCAGTCCGGAAAAAATCATTCTCGGTAAAAAACTCTTTGCTGATCCGATGCTTTCTCAAAATGGCGTACGCAGCTGCCAATCCTGCCATCAGCCGGAGAAGGCATTTACCGACGGAATTACAAAGAATACGATCATTGGCAAACAGGGACTGCTTGCGCGAAACACACCCACACTCATCAACGCGGCACTGCAGCCCGCTTTATTCTATGATCTGCGGGTGCCCACCCTGGAAGCACAATCCGTTTCTGTCGTGCAAAGCGCGGAGGAAATGCACGGCTCCATGAAACTGTCCGGAAAAAGACTCTGGCAGGATACGATGTATAAACAAATGTTCAGTGCTGCCTTTCCTTCGGCTGGAAAATCCGGCATCGATACATTTGAAATCATGAACGCGATTGGATCTTATGTTCGAAGTCTCACGTTGCTAAACAGCCGATTTGATGAATACATGCGGGGGAAGGCAACCGCATTAACTGCCGACGAAATAAGGGGGGCCAACCTGTTTATGGGCAAAGCCCGTTGCGGCACCTGCCACTACATGCCCTTATTCAACGGAAATTTCCCGCCGAGATTTATCAAATCGGATGCGGAAGTGATTGGCGTGCCAGGCGATACGGCCGCGCATGCGATTGATCCGGATCCCGGGCAGTTCGGGATCAACAAGGTCGCTGCCTTTTATCATGCTTTCAAAACGCCCACGCTCAGAAACGCAGCACGCACAGCACCTTACATGCACAACGGAATTTACGGTTCACTCGAACAGGTGATAAGGTTTTACAACGAAGGCGGCGGTCAGGGAAAAGGGTTGAAACTGGATAACCAGACCTTACCGGCAGACAGCCTGCACCTGTCGATCCGGGAACAACAGGATATCATTTCGTTCATCAAAGCGCTGGATAGCAAATACGATTAGGTGGTTTGTTTATCGTATATTCATCGACAACTTTATTCAACACCAAATACACTCTATGGCGGGGAAAAATAAACATTGGGAGGAAGCTTATCAAAAATTCAAGGAAGATCTGAAAGATCTTGAAAAACAGCGCGCCAAACTGGATAAAGAACTAAAAGACTATCACGATCTCTTAAGCAAAGTGGCCCGCCATGTGCAGGTCCTGGAACTTTCAGCCACGGATGAGGAGCCCCGTGCGCCATTAACAGCTGACAGCAAGGAAGAAGCATCCCGCGAAGAGCAGCACCGCCTGCCCGGAACTACGCAAATGCAACAGATTCAAATGTCTTTCAACCTCCAATTTCTACTTTGGCAGAAAGCTATGAAGTCGGAAATTGAAGCGTTTGATGCGGTTAGGCAAACCATGAAGAAAAAACACGATTGAACTGAACAATGGTAATGGTTATCTTTCAAATGAATGAAAAAAACAAGTCTAATTATTTTTGTAGGCGTCCTGTCCCTCGCCGGCTGTCGTAGAACCGTTGCTTGTGGAAATCAATATGTTACTCCCGTCTTTGTAGGTTTTCCCTTATCCGATCTGGACACCTTGGTGGTTCGTGAATTTACAAAGGGTGACAACTTTAGTACCTTGTTGGATACGGCGGTTATTGTCACAGACCAGAACGTTTTAATGGAGGCGTCATCCAATGATACAACGGTTGTCTTGTTCAACTACATAAGCGGTGAGGAACGTTATCTATTTCCTGATCATGACTGGCAGATTATTGTCCCTGCTCAAAATCTGGTGATCTCATTATCCGGCTTTGACAGTCCTACACTCTTTAAAAAATGCACACTGGGTGGCGATTTATGCCCTGCTTGCGCAAATCCGATTAATTCATTTCTTCAGAATAACGAACTTATCGTGCCACGATATGGTAAGAGCCCTTTTTCCGGAGATAGTCTTTATTTGACGTATATACACCCGGGATAGGAGGCTTTTCAGAACAGCAATCATTCAATTTAAGATCACTAATTCTGTAAGTATGCGACTGTCTTTACTCTTACTCCTTTTCCCGTTTTTTAGTTATTCCCAGGGATGGTACGCAAATGCCGGCATCGGACTTTCGTCTACGTTAACGACGTATGATCGAAAATCGCCCATTTCTGACCTGTATGGCAGAACTTTTACAGCCGAATTGGGGGCTGGATTGAAGTTCGGAAAATATCTGTCTGCGGGTGTGGGCGCCTCGCTCCTCAATTTTACACGGTTATGCAAGGCGATCATTCCGGTTTATGTTGAATTACGCGTTACCGGGAACGGCAAGCTTCATCCGTATTTTTTTATGCAACCCGGCTACGCTGGTTATCACGGTCCAACGACCGTTGCTTCAGTGCAGGGAGATTCCAGCACGTTGTACACTTTTTACTTTAAGAGTGGATTTTACGCAGGTAGTGGTATAGGAATTTCATACCACCATATTTATTTGCAGGGAAATTGTCATTGGATAAATTATCATTCGTCTGATGCACGCATTTATCCTCAGTATCAAACAAAAGATATACATTATTTCAGAGTATACTCGGCGACACTGGGATTTCTGCTATAAATCAGCTCGAATTGAAAATACTTACTGGGTCCGAACGGTATGCTTTTTTATGCGTTATATCCTATCTTGCTATTCAAACTAAAACAAGCCAATGTGTACAGCAATTCAGGTAAGCCCGATGATACCATCGTACGATGTACCACAAACGATTCACTTTTTTGAGGATATTTTTGGGTTTACCATTTTCATGGATAATGAGGAATATGCGGTACTGAGGAAAGATAATGTGTTTATTCATATTATAAAGGCGGGAGATATTGGCGAAATGTCTTTTTA
>CAZZYD010000369.1:0-3311 GCA_964658175.1 uncultured Puia sp.
GGAATAATTCAATCCCAAGGTGTAGTGACCAAAATTCGGAAGCACTTTCGAAAGATCGAAGCTGGGCCGGAAAAAATATCCTTTGCTGGTGTCGCCATTGCCGCTGGTGTAGCTGATCTGGTCATTGAGTTTCCAGCCGTGAATATCGGTGGTATGACCGATGGTATTGCGGACGCCTGTAAAGCTCGTGCCCCGGTTATACCCCGCGAGTTCATAATGGATCTCATTGCTTTTTTTGTCTTTCAGACTAAAGGCCGCATTGTAAAATGTTTCATTGGCCTGCGGCAATTGCAGGGGCAGCCCCCAGTCGCGCAAAAATTCCACGGGCCGCAGGCGTTCCAGCGGTTGAAATTTCTTGTCGACATATTCGTAGGAAAGACTCGTGGACAGTTCGAGTCCTTTGGCCGTTTGCAAAAAGGGATGGATGTTTTTCAGTGTCCATTTCGTGGCTGATCCGGCGTCATTGTTTTTGTCGAGGGTGGACAGGGTGTTCACATCATAGCGGCTGCGCGCGATCTCCGCTGTCATCAGCGTCTGCTTGCTCACGGCATAGTCCGCGCCCAGCGTCACCACCTGCTGTGTTTTGGGCGTCACCAGGAATTGCGCCGCTTCGTACTGGCCCTGCTTGACCCCATTGACGGGCGCCAGCCATTTATAGGTGTTTCCGTTGGCGCCGTTCAGGTCCGGAATATAGTTTCCGTTGCCGAGACCGACATCGATAAAAGCGAGGTTATACAGCGTATGGGTCTTGTCGGCGGAAAAAACATATACGGAGTCATGGGTGACGAGGCCGTTGCCGGCGAGATAGGTCGTGTCGGTTTTTCGGTAAAGGATATTGGTGGAACCGGTATCGATGGGTGTGGACGGATAGAACGCGTGGTTGATGCTGTCGCCGAGGGAGAACAGGAATTTTTTCTGGTCGGCGTCCAGGCTCTGGCTGATCGGTGAATTGCGGGAATCGCTGTTGTTGAATACGGCGAAACGCAGTTTCAGTTTCTGGCTGGCCTGGAGTTCATCATACAGGTAAAGATTCACATTCAGAAAATACTGGTTCGAATATTCGAATTCAATCTGAATGCGGCTGTCTTTGGTGATCATCCTTTTCTGGGTGAAGGTGATCTCGGCGGTATTGTAGTTGATCACATAATCCTGATCCTCCCCGCGCTGCAGCAGGGCGCCGTCGATATATACTTTTTCTGTTCCGGCGAGAACGATAAAATACAGTTCGTTGTTGGCGCCGGTGAGGCGGTACGGACCCTGGTTGCCTTCCTGCCCCTGAAATACATTGCGCGTGAATTTTCCTTTGGCCACGGCGCCGCTCACCAGGACTTTATTCGTCATCTGGTCGTTGATCTTGGTGCTGGTTTCAAAAGATCCGCCGCGCAACCGTTTGTAAAAATTGAGAAAATAATTCTGATTCTGGCGGAGATCGATGTCGCCCATGCTGAGCGCCCAGTTCTTTTTTTTGAACTGGAGAAATATTTTATCGAAGTCGTTGAGTTCGGCGGTGGTGCCATCCGGCTGGATCGGAATATTGTTGTCGGTGATGGCCGCGGCGATCTCGATGCTGTCGGCGAGAAAACCGCTGATCTGCAGGTTGAGGTTGGAGGTGACGACTGCATCCTGGGCATTGCCAAAAGAGATGGCGCGGCCGAAACTCCCATTGTATACGATGTTGCCGAAATTAAAAAAGGCGTCGCTGCCGTTTTTATAGCCGTTGTATACGGATGGCTGCAGGGTGAATTTGTCCATGATCTTTTCGTAATCGAGCCGTTTGACTACGCTGTTCAGCTGGAAGGGGAAACAGCGGTACTGGATCACGACGCTGTCGAGGTTGGGCGCTTTAATCCAGGTGATGGTGGACTGGGCGTAATCGATCACATAACTGGTCTCGGGGATACCGGTGATCCGGATGGTGCGGGGCACGAGGCTGAGGGAGTCGATTTTCAGCGGAAAGCGGCTGACCGGGATGAATTTGCGGTGGAGATTGGAGGCGATCGGACTGTTGAGCGGAGATGGCGGTTTTCCTGCGGGAACCTGTGCTGACGCAGACAGCACAAACCCACTGATGATCAGGAAAATAAGCAGCCGCCTCAGCAAAGGGAAATGGTTTTTCTTAAAATGCTGAAAGTAGGCATTTATTGTGTTAAGCGCCTACCAGGTTCGCATTGCCGTACATCTCCCGCTGCAGTTGTTTTACGCGTTCGTCGGCCAGGTATTCATCAAAGCTGCACAGACGGTCGATCGATCCCGACGGCGTCAGCTCGATCACGCGGTTGGCCACGGTCTGCAAAAAGGTATGATCATGCGAGGAAAGGATCACCACCCCCTTGAAATTGCTCATGCTTTCGTTGAAAGCCTGGATGGATTCAAGGTCAAGGTGATTGGTCGGTTCATCGAGCAGCACCACGTTCGGATCTTGGAGCATCATGCGGCTCGTCATGCTCCGCACTTTCTCTCCGCCGCTGAGGACGCCGGTTTTCTTGGTCACTTCATCGCCGCTGAACAGCATTTTGCCGAGAAACCCACGCAGAAAGGGTTCATCCACGTCGGTCACATGCGGTGGTACGTATTGACGGAGCCAGTCCATCAGGCCGATATTCTTATCGGTGAAGAATTTGTTATTGTCGTTGGGCAGGTACGCGGTAGTGACGGTGGTACCCCATTCGAAGCTGCCGCTGTCCGCCTGAAGATTACCGGTGACCACTTCATAGAAACTCGTGAGCGCCAGGGGGTTCTTGCTGACAAGGGCGACTTTATCCCCTTTGTTGAGGCTGAAATTGATATTCGAAAAAAGCAGCGTACCGTCGTCGGCGGTCTTCGACAGTTTGACCACGTTGAGGATCTGGTTGCCGACCTCGCGCTGTTGTTTGAAGATGATGCCCGGATAGCGGCGGTTGGATGGCTGGATTTCTTCGATGGTAAGTTTTTCCAGCGCTTTTTTCCTGGACGTGGCCTGTTTGGATTTGGATGCGTTCGCGGAGAAGCGTGCGATGAAGTCGATGAGCGCCTGGCGCTTTTCCTCTGTTTTTTTGTTCTTGTCGCCCATCTGGCGGCTCATCAGTTGGGATGATTCGTACCAGAACGTATAGTTGCCCGAGAAGATCTTGATCTTCATGCGGTCCACGTCGGCCACATGTGTGCAGACAGCATCGAGGAAGTGACGGTCATGCGATACGACGATCACGATGTTTTCGTAGTCTGCCAGAAAGTTTTCGAGCCAGTTGATCGTTTCGACGTCGAGGTCATTCGTCGGTTCATCCAGGAGGAGTACGTCGGGGTTGCCGAAGATAGCCTGGGCCAGGAGCACG
>CAZZYD010000370.1:0-3283 GCA_964658175.1 uncultured Puia sp.
GTACGGCCGATGTGATCGTGAGTAATTGCGTGTTGAATTTGTTACCCGGCAAAGAGCGGGTGTTTAAGGAAATATTCAGGCTGTTAAAGCCAGGCGGACATTTCAGCATTTCGGATATCGTACTGGTAGGGGAATTGCCGGAAAAGATTCAGCAGGCCGCCGAAATGTATGCGGGTTGCGTGGCGGGTGCGATTCAAAAGGATGTTTATCTAGACATCATCACTCGAAATGCCTTTCAGCATATCGAAATACAAAAGGAAAAATTGATTGTCATTCCGGACGATATTTTAAGCCGGTATCTATCGGAAAAAGAAATCGCTGATTTTAAAGCTTCAGGCAGCGGAATATTTAGTCTTACGGTGTATGCGGAAAAGGAAAAATCCTGTTGTGGCCCGGATTGCTGCAGTCCTGAAAAAAAATAAACTTGTACTTCCCCGATTATCTCGGCAGCATTTTCATGAACGATAAAATATCATCGCCAATATCCACGCAATGGGTTTCCAGCGCAAAATGACCGGTATCATAAAATTTCACCGTTGCCTTGGGAACATCTTTTTTAAAGGCTTCAGCACCTGCTGGTGAAAAATACGGATCCTTCGTTCCCCATACTGCCAGTATCGGCGGTTGATATTTGCGGAAGTAGGCCTGGAAGGCAGGGTAGAGCGCGACATTAGTCCGGTAATCGAGCAAGAGGTCAATTTGGATTTCAACATTGCCTGGTCTCTCCATAAGCTGATTGTCAAGAAAGATCGCTTCGGGGGCAATCAGCGACGCATCGCTGGCGCCCTCCTGGTATTGAAATTGGAGGCCATCCAGGGTAAAATATTTTCGGAGTGCATCCCTGTTTTCCACGCTTTCGTTCTCCCAGTATGCTTTTACAAGACCGCCACTCCAATCCAGCAAGCCGTCAACATAGGCGTTTCCGTTCTGGGAAATAATGCCCGTGATCTTTTCGGGATTGGCCATGGCAAGTCGCAGCCCGACGGGTGCACCGTAGTCAAAAATATACAAGGCAAAACGCGCCAGACCAATACCATCGATAAATGCCTGCAAGGTGTGGGCAAGTTTGTCAAAGCTGTACTGATATGTATGGCGATCCGGCGCTGCGGAGAACCCGAAACCGGGAAGGTCGGCTGCAATCACATGATATTCTTTGCTCAGGATTGGGATCAGGTTCCTGAACATAAAAGAAGAGCTTGGATAACCATGCATCAACAGCAGGACAGGGGCGTCTTTCGGACCCGCCTCGCGGTAGAAAATGGATAAACCATCAGCCTGCAGGGTTTTGTAATGAACCGGGTTGTCTCTCATCTTGGGGATAGGTTGAATGCTTTGTGACCGTATGGCATCTTATTGAACAGTATCCAAAACTTTGTGAACAGGTTTATTCAGATCCAGGAAGACGCTCGCTGCGGGGTCTATGTCGTGTCTTGTCCGGAGATAGGACGCGTCATTGTAGGCCAGCCAGACTTTCTGCTGTGCATCCTCCCAGGCTATTATTTTTAGCGGCAGATCGAGGGCTACCATTGGGTTATCCTGCATCAGCCTGCCGCCGGCAGCCGGATTCCCGAAAAGGATAAATGTGAGCGGAGGGATATTCAACCCCGTTTTTTTCAATTCGGCCTGCTGATCGATGCGCGCATAGATGGTTGCTCCGTTTGATTCGATGGCGTACTGCAGTTTGTCCATCGTTTCCCTGACGCCATAAGGACTGGCTTTCACAATAATTCCACAGTCTTTCATCGCTGTCATATTCCAGCCAATGTAAGTGTTATTAATTGAAAAACTTGCGGGATGGCAGCCGGACAAATAAAATCCCGTAAGTTTTTCACTTACAGGATTCCCCGTGCCACGGAGTTTCTGAAAAGGTTCCGACCCTATGACTTTTTTTCCCTGATAATAAAAAAACTGGAAGGTTTTTTAATGATGTCGACGGCACCCGCGATGGTGCGGCCAAGATCGGAAATGGAATGCGCTCCCGAGGTTCTGAATTCGATTTCCAAGCCAGCACCTTTATGCCTGAGCGACGTAAGTTCCACCAACAGGCTGCGATCGGAGGAAAGTGCGGTGTGCAGGGAGGACTGGTCTTCGGGATTTCCATGCGGAAGGGTGATACGGGTGATAAAGTTTCGCATAAAAGAGGTTTTTGATGAATATCGTCGGTTTATGATGGAGCAAATATAAGAGAAAAAATTATAAACCCTACTAATTTGGTAGACTAATAATTTTATTTTATTTTTATTCCTGAATCACAAAATGGATCGTCATGAACGATATACATACGATTAGCTTTCTCAGTTTTGTTTTGGTGATGATTGTCTGGAGATTTGTCCCGTTCAGAAAGCCGGATATGAGCCAATCCGGGCGTGGAACAAGCAGGGCTAGTCATCCCTTGTTTAACGATTCGCGGAAAGACAGGGATCGCATTGTTTCGATGAGCGCTATATTGGAATAACTGATCTGACATGAATAAACGCCCCATATTTTTTACCGTTATCTGCATTTTTGCGACCTGTTTTGCCTATAGCCAGTCTGAGACCATGGTGACCGGGAAAATCGTCGATAGCGCCGGTGCGAATCTTTCGGGCTGCCGTGTTCATGTAGTAGGTTGCGAAAAGCAGGACAGCTCTGATCTGCAAGGCGTTTACCGGATCTATCTTGCTCCGGGCAAATACGAGCTTCAGGTGTTTCGTGCCGGCATGCTGACGCGCCGGCAGCGGGTCGACATCCCCAAAGACGATTTTTATGAAGTGGATTTTGTGCTTGCAAAGAACGATTGAAGACGTTATCGGCGAATCAGTTTGTCGCTGATAATTTCTTTAAGTACTTCGTCTTTCAGATTCTGGCTGATGGCTATCTTCTGCGTTCCCAGGTCGAGCAGGTTCCCCTCTATCCGCAGGATCTTGCTTTTATTTACAAGGAATGACTTGTGAACTTTTATAAATAGCGCAGCGGGTAATTGCTCTTCCAATGCTTTCAGGGTGATATAAGCGACCATTTTGCCGGTACGCGTGTGGAGCATCACATAATTCATCATGCCTTCTGCGAATAAAAGATCTTCGTAGAGGATCTTTTCAATCTGATGGTCGATTTTAATAAAGAAATGGTCGTTCGCGGGCACACGGGATGAACCACCCGCATTTTTTTCAATGGCATCTTTCACTTTCATGCACGATTTCAGAAATCGTTCGAAAGCAATTGGTTTTAAAAGATAATCCACCACATCCAGTCCGAACGCTTCCACTGCATATACCGGATAGGCCGTCGTGATGATCACCTGCGC
>CAZZYD010000371.1:0-3176 GCA_964658175.1 uncultured Puia sp.
GTCAGGGTCGGGAATTTTTCAGCGTCGAAGAAGTCAGCACTTTTTAGGTGCTTGTCGCGCATGTCCACGCCGGAATTCATGGAGGCGGTATTGGCGGTCACTTCTACGGAGGCGTCGCTGAAATCGGCGGCCGTGGAGGTGATCACAGCTTTGAAATCGGTAAAGCTGCCGTCAATTTCATTGATGGTCATATGGGTGATTGCCCATCCGAGCCGTGAATGCGCTTTGTCGGAGGTCCAGGTCTGTGCAAATGAAGTGGCCACCGTGGCGGTAAGCAGGCTGGCAATGAGTGCGATTTTTTTCATGTAACTGTTTTTTTGTTGTTTGTACTAATTAATGTTTAATCATCGATCAGGGGCCAAAGCTACACAAATCTGGTATACAAAAGATACTATGCGATAAAAAGATACCGGTATCCTCCGGGATACCAAGATCCCGTTTTGGCGGGGGATTTCCAAAACTATATTGGTCAGTTTGTTTCACCCAAAGGCGCAAAGAGCCGAAGGCGCAAGGGTTTGTTTCACGCGACGACGCAACGGATGCGCGGCGGCGCGACGGGTTTCTGCCAATTTCGCAAAGGTGTACAGGGTTAATTCTGTGCGGCTCGGCCACAAAGTTCAATACATAGGTTTTTTCCTTTGCTCCTTTGCGTGAACCAGAGCCCTGTAGCGCCGTCGCGCATCCGTCGCGTCGTCGCTTGAAACGTATCGCAGTAAACCTTTGCGTCTTAATCATGGAGTTCAATACACAACGCTTTTCCTTAGCGTCTTTGCGTGAACCAGTGACCCGTCGCGCCGTCGCGCATCCGTCGCGTCGTCGCGTGAAACGTACCGTAGTAAACCTTTGCGTCTGAATCATGAAGTTCAATACACAACCCTTTTCCTTAGCGTCTTTGCGTGAACCAGAGACCCGTCGCGCCGTCGCGCATCCGTTGCGCCGTCGCGTGAAACGTATCGCAGTAAACCTTTGCGCCTTGATCATGAAGTTCAATACACAACTCTTGTCCTTAGCGTCTTTGCGTGAACCAAATACCCTATGCACGGCCGCGTGAAACCAAAACTTATGAACCCCTCCGTTCCCCGATCTGCTGCCGCCACATCGCATAATACAATCCTTTCTTTTCCAGCAGCTCATCATGAGAACCGGTTTCTGACACCATACCCTTTTCGAGCACATAGATGCTGTCGGCGTGCCGGATGGTGGACAGGCGGTGGGCGATCAGGATCGTCATCTGCTCCTGGTTATTCGACACCTCGCGGATGGTGCGGGTGATGTCCTTTTCGGTGAGCGAGTCGAGCGCAGACGTCGCCTCATCAAAGATCAGCAAGCGCGGTTTACGCAACAGTGCCCGCGCGATGGAGAGCCGCTGCTTTTCGCCCCCTGACAACTTCATCCCGTTTTCACCAAGCACCGTATAAATGCCGTTTGAGGCCTTGGTGACCAGTGCCGTAGCGGAAGCCCTGGAAAGCGCTTCCATGATTTCCGCATCCGTCGCCGCCGGATTTACAAATAACATATTGTCACGGATGGTGCCCGCATACAGCTGGGTGTCCTGTGTGACGAAACCGATTTGCCTCCGCAGCGGATTGTAACGGACGCTGGTAGAGTCCACGCCGTTAAAATATATTTTGCCGCTCACCGGTATGTATAGCCCGACCAGTAATTTAACCAGGGTTGATTTGCCGGAACCGGAGGGGCCGACAAAGGCGATCGTTTGTCCGGAATGAATGTCAAAGGAGATATGGTCAATGGCATTGAAACCGGCGGTCTTATGACGGAACACCACATCCTCGAACCGGAGATTTGACAGGGCGCCGATCTCGACCGGACTTTCCGGGCGCCGTTCTACCGGTTTATGCATCAGCCGGTCAAACGTACGGATCGACGCATCTGCTTCCCGGTACAGCAGGATCAGGTTGCCCAGGTCCTGGAGCGGAACGAAAATCGCGGTTGAAATGAATTGCATGGCGATGAGTTCGCCCGTGCTGAGGATTTTTCGGAAGATCAGCCAGAGCAGGATGAACAGGATGGACTGTTTCAGCAGGTTGAGGATATTCCCCTGGAGGAAACCCAGCATGCTCACTTTCTTTGCTTTAAACATTTCCAGCTGAAAGATTTTTCCGGTTTGATTGTGCAGTCGCCTGATTTCCGGGAAAGTGAGTCCGAGGCTTTTCACCAATTCAATATTCCGCAGGCTCTCCGTGATAATGCCGGCCTGCGCATCCGTTTGCCGGTTGATGGAGCGCTGGACGGTTTTGATTTTTTGGGAAAGCAGCCCCGTCAGGGAGCCCAGTAAAACAACGCCGACGAAAAATACCGGAATGAGCAGCCAGTTTTTGCTGATGCTGTACCAGAGCAGGAAGCCGACGCCGACCAGCGAGGAGAAAAGCACGGTAATAAATGAATTGATGAAACGCTCGGCATCGGTTTTTACTTTCTGCAGCACGGACAGGGTGGTGCCGCTTCGGCTTTCTTCGAATTCCTGGAAGGCAAGTCGCAGGGTTTGCCGAAGACCGTCATTAAAGATCTGCATGCCAAAGCGGGCGACTGCCTTGCGGGTGGTATAGTCCTGCAACGACTTGGCCAGTTTGGAGACGAGCGCGATCGCCAGGGCAATCACAAGCCAGTATAAAACGCCCTGTATCCGTTGATGCTCGCTCAGGTTGCCTTTGTTGCCGGCGTACTGATCTATGATTTTTCCAAAAATCACCGGATCGATCAAGGCCAGTAACTGGGCTGTACCTGCAAGGAATAAAGAACCCAGGATCAGCGGGCGGTGCGGGCGGAGGTATTTCCAGAAAATCAGCATACCTGAAAGTTCGGCTAGTTATCCTCGCCCAGCAAACAGACCGGTATTATTATTAATTATATTCATACCATTCGCTGCATGATCCGGATTATTTATTTGAAATCGGGCCATTAAATGAGTATGTTAAAAAAGTATACATCTTGAATAGAATATTGAATCTTTAAGACTTCAGAGCTTGATATATTTGAAAATACTCTTTTTTTCAAGCACCAAAATAACTACTAATTTATGGACGCTACCACTGTTGCTGCATCACAGCGCTATGCTGGTTTACCTGGTTCCAACCGAAAATGCAGGTGGATCAAACAATTTATTCCCCTTCTCTCTTTTTTCGCACTCGGAACAATTTCAGCATCGGCCCATGCCG
>CAZZYD010000372.1:0-3167 GCA_964658175.1 uncultured Puia sp.
GGCTGTTTTTGGTCTGGTTCATGTGAGACATTCCTTCGCGAACTGATTGTAGTGATGCGGCGGATTCATCAAAGCAACGCAAACTCAACGGATCGTCGAAACCATTCAAACCTACGGTTATCACCCGGAAGACTTCCAGTTTTGCCGCATCGAAAACCTGCCAGTCAAGGATCGGAATACCGGTCAGATGATTTTTCAGTACCGTGCAGGCATTGTCCATCAATTGGCACTGTCGGATGATTTCATCTTTTTTATCGTACAGGACTTTGGGAAACAAATCCCCTTCGATCACCTGCAATCCGGCCGGTTCAATCACCGCACCGGATAATTCCACTTCCTTCACTGGTGGTCCGTTCAGTGTTCGGGCGCTGGTCGGCACGAAATATTCTGCGGCCCATTCGATGGATTTATAAGCTAACCGGGTAGCAAGAAAGCGGCTTTGCAAAAGACTGTCAGTTCCGGGGTGATCAAAAGAGGCAGCCAGTTCTTTAATCTGCTTTTGCAAAGAATCCGTCTGACGGATGATGCCAACCGCCAGTTTTTTTTCCGGCGGCATCGCCGGCCGGCAGGAAAAACAATACAGCAGGAGGACAGCGGCAACAAAAATTAAAATCGAATAACGCTTCATCGGCTCCAAATATAAAGGAAGAAGCAGCGCAAGCGCCGCCTCTTCCTGTGGTTGTTTTTTATCTTATGAACCGGTTTGTCTATTTATGTACGCCCTGATCTGAAAAATCAAATGCGTTTTCAAAAGGGTTTGCCTGCTGGTCGCGGTTGTTCAACGGATCGAGGCCGAATCGTTTTTCTATGAAGGAAAGGATGCCGACTGTTTCATACTGGGTATGATCTACAAATCCGCGCTTGGCATATTTCGAGATAATGATTCCCGGCACGCGGGTACCTGGTCCCCATTTCTTGTCGATCACCGGTGGCGCCACATGATCCCAAAAACCACCGTTTTCATCGTAGGTGATAAAGATGACCGCATCCTCTCCATCAGGTCCGTTCAGGACATCGTTTATCAATTCAACCGTGTGGTTTTCTCCATTGGCGACATCTGAATAGCCCGGATGCTCATTATTGATTCCAAGAGGTTTTACAAAGGACACCGTTGGCAGCGTTCCATTTTTTGCCGCCGCGATAAACGCGGTTTCATCTTTCAGGTGATCTTTTTTTGCCTGCGTGCCGTCTTTATATTTTGAAAAATAGATGAAAGGCTGGTGATGGAACTGGAAGGTAGGATCGGGGCTCCCGGCGAGGGCATTGTCCCAACCGCCTGAATACCAGGCCCAGGAAATTTTCTTATCACTCAGGCGATCTCCAATCGTCGGGATGGTCTGGTTAGGAACCAGCGTGGCCGGATTCGCCGTTGCGGGATGAGGTGCGTTCACTGAATAACTTGTATTCACTACGTAGCCATCCGGCGTTACAGCTCCATCCGTCAGGAGGTTGCCGTTCGCATCCAGGGTGGCAACCGAAGATACCGGCGCGTTGGGAAATACGGGGCTGGCAGCCGCGATCAGCCACATGTGATTCAGGAAAGACCCACCGAAAGCGCTATGGAAGAAATTATCACAGAGCGTATATTTCTGGGCCATGCCAAGAAGCGGCAGCAGACTTGTTTTGTAGTAGCCCTGGGAAAGTCCGGCAGAAGTATTGTACAACGCATATTTATCCATTTTACCTCCGTCAATCTGGAGCTGTTCCTGGTAGTAGCGGTGTAGTACGTCCGGCGTTTCCTGATCGTTGGGAATATACTGGTCGATATTAAAAAGGTTATTGGGCAGATTGGTGGGGAATGCGGTCGTACCCGCGATCGCCGGCAACACGGAATAGGGAGTTCCGGTAGCGTCTACCTGCGTAATCGCGGAACTATTTGCATTTGACAGGCCGTTGGCGCCCGCAAATTCTCCATACAAATTATCGAAACTGTGATTTTCCAGGTAGATGACGACAACGTGTTTGATTTTGTCCACTTTACCTGGCAGGGGAGAAGGAAAATCATTTTTGCGACAGCCGATGAAAAGGAATGCACCGGCTGTAAAGGTGAGAACGAATTTTTTCATGTGGATTGCTTTGGCGCAAAGAACCACGATCTGTATTACCGGAAAGTTAAAAATGAGTGACGGGCATATTAATTTATTCGATTCAATTTTCTTCGGACGCCGAGAATTAATATGTAATTAATATATAAAAGAGCTTTGCTTTCCATCGAAAATATACCTTTCTCGCGCCTACCCGAAATTATCAACCATCCTTCAATTTGATCCCAACGATATGTGCTTCGTTGCTAATACCAAACCTTTTTATTTATGCTTTCTTTATTAAATGTTATTAACCTTCCATTCATTGGAGAGGTTAATCTACCCGGCTCGGTCCTGTTTATATTCTTTGTCTGCCTGTTGTTTGTGGTCGCTTTCGAATTCGTGAATGGGTTTCACGATACGGCCAATGCGGTAGCAACAGTCATTTACACAAAAGCCCTGAAGCCGATGGTCGCCGTTCCATGGTCCGGGTTTTTCAACTTCCTTGGGGTGTTTACCGGTGGTGTAGCCGTAGCGATGGGCATCCTCAAGCTGGTTCCCCTGAATGAACTGATGGCGCTCCCGGTTCAGGTAGGTGCCTGCATGGTCTTGTCGGTTTTGGTTGCATCCATTATCTGGAATCTGGGTACATGGTATCTGGGCATCCCCTGTTCCAGCTCGCACACGCTGATTGGAGCCATGATCGGCGCCGGACTTGCCTTTACCTATTATTATGGTGGCAGCGGTGTCAACTGGGACAAAGCAAAGGAAATCGGACTGTCCTTGTTGCTTTCCCCGCTTTTTGGTTTTGGCGCTGCGGCATTGCTCATGTACTTTTTAAAAAATGTGCTCAAAGCGGAGTCGCTTTTTCACATTCCGCAGGGAGAGGACCGGCCTCCATTTCTCATTCGTTGTCTACTGATATTGACCTGCACGCTGGTCAGTTTTTTCCACGGAAGCAACGACGGGCAGAAGGGCGTGGGTTTATTGATGCTGATTCTGATTGCCTTTCTTCCTGCGAAATTTGCCCTGGATCACGATATGCCAGCCAGCAAAATGTCCCAAACGATTGTAAACAGCCGGCAAATTTTGCAAAGGGCTTCCTCATCCAACCCTGCCGAACAGCCCATGATTGACTCCACC
>CAZZYD010000373.1:0-330 GCA_964658175.1 uncultured Puia sp.
AACAATCCCTGGCCAGTAACGCCGCCATCATTTCCTTAAGTCTTCCGGTGATCTCCGCGCTCTTCGCCTTTTTCCTGCTCAAAGAAAAAATGACCCCGCTCCGATGGATCAGCTTCGTCGTCGCTATTACCGGGGTAGCTCTTTGCTCTTCCGGGGATATTGGGCATTTAAGTTTCAGTCCCGAATATGCGACCGGAAACGGAATGATCTTCCTTGCCATCCTGGGAAATGCGTATTACAATGTAGGCATCAAGAAAATCGCCGCTGGATTTACCGAGATGGAGATGGTCTTTTACACCTATGTATGGATGGTGTTGCTGCTAACCCCAC
>CAZZYD010000373.1:340-3147 GCA_964658175.1 uncultured Puia sp.
ACTCGTTTTTTATTATGAGCGTGATGTTTTTGCCCGGATACCTTTGTTTACGACGAAAACATGGACGGGTCTTTTCCTGCTTACCTGTTTTCACAATTTTCTCTCGATGATTCTTTTCTTCAGGGCCCTGAAAATCCTGGATGCCATGCAGGTAGCCCTCTCCAATTATCTAATCACTTTTATCGGTTTGCCGGTTGCGGCCATCTGGTTGGGTGAATCACTGAATGCCGCATCGATTGCGGGCGGCGTGCTGGTACTTATTTCTACCCTGATCATTACGATCGTAGAATACAAAATGAACAATAAGACTGAATTAAAAACAGTCGGTCAAATATAATCTGAATGAAAGATTTTAAGGAATTGTCCGGAATCGTTCCAATCATCCCCACGCCCTTTACCATAAAAGAAGAAGTGGATGAAGATAGCTTGAGGTCGCTGATCGATTTTGCCGTCTCAACCGGTGTCGGTAGTGTCTGTCTACCGGCATATGCCAGTGAATTTTACAAACTAACCGACAGGGAACGTTTAAGGGTGGTGCAGATCGCCGTTGAACATTCAGCCGGAAGGGTGCAGGTTATCGGACAATCGAATCATCCGTCGTTGAAGATCGCCATTGAGCTGGCCCGGAAAAACGTGGAGGCAGGCGCTGATCTTATTTCGCTGGCCGTACCCCGGATTTTCAATTTGCCCGAAAGCTCAATAAAGGAATATCTCTCCTCGTTTCTCCAGGCTTTACCCGAAACACCGGTGCTTATCCAGGATTTTAATCCCGGCGGCGCATCGATCAGTGTAGCGCTGATCAAAGCATTAGTGGAAAAGCATACCAATTTTAAATACCTGAAGCTGGAGGAGCCTCTCTGTGCTCCTAAGTTTGCGGACATTATCCGGGAAACAAAGGGAAAAGTCGGGCTGCTGGAGGGGTGGGGCGGGCTGTATATGCTCGAACTGATCCCGATCGGCATCGTCGGTGTTATGCCGGGTCTGGGAGTGGCAGATGTTCTGCAAAGGGTATTCAGTTTAAGAAAAGAAGGCAGGAGCGACGAAGCATTCGACCTTTTTGAAAAAGTGATGCCACAGATCTTTTTCGCCCTGCAGAGCATGGAGCTGTTCCATTACATTGAAAAAGAATTGCTGGTAGCCAGGGGAGTGCTGAAAAACAGCAACGTACGTAAGGCTTCCTACGAACCGGACGAGTCGACGATTGCCTACACCCGTGAACTAAACGATAGAGTCCTTCGATTATCCCGGAAAAAGCAGTGAGAAGAATGCTGGGCAATCAAAAGTTTTCAACCTGTCAAATGGAATGTACATATACCCCGGCCTGAATCTCAAATTGGGTAAAGGCACTTTGCCCAATGGCGGCTTCAATTACATAGCGACTCCGTCGAATTCAATGGAAGCAAAACTCAAACGGGATACCAAATTGAAAGAGATTGAAGTAAGGGAATTGAAGAAAAAGGGAAATCAAAAATACGGTTACAGATACGTTATCATTGCTGAAGGACATTATCTGATACAGCTGGAAAATGCCATTGCCTCGGGTGAAATTCTTCTTCGTTGAGACAGACTGCGGGTGGTTCAACCAATTTATATCATTTTTTATTGTCAGTCAAATTTCCTTCCCTCATCCGTCGGGAGCTGGCGGCTCAAAACGTTAAATAATTCCCCGGGCAACGCGTTATCATCAGGCGGTTCATTCCATTTGTTAAATTGCCTTACCAACCCTTACTGCCTGATGGAAATTGTCTTGCTGCTTTTTGTACTTCTCCTGCTGGGGATGATGTTTCACCACGTTCTCGCCGCAAGGTCTGAGATCCAAAAATTACGATCTGACGTAGAACGATGGAAGAAAGAATCAGCCCCGTCGGAAAAACGGGTCGCAGCATCTGATCCGCCAGCCAGGGGCTCCCACCTATCGTGCCTCTTTCCCTACCGGAGAAACTGCCCGCACCCAAAACAGCGCCGATCGTGCCGCCACCCGTTTTCAGCGGTTTTAAAACATCGCCTGAAGTACAACCATCCGCAGCAGGAGAGAGCTGGTTTTCCCGATGGCTGAAGGACAACCCGGACATCGAAAAATTCATCGGTGAAAATCTCATAAATAAAATCGGGATTGCCGTGCTGGTTCTCGGTGTGGCTTTCTTTGTTAAATATGCCATCGATCAGGAATGGATCAATAAGACAGGCCGGGTTTGCATCGGGCTGCTGTGTGGTGTACTGCTCCT
Organism: uncultured Puia sp.; assembly: GCA_964658175.1. GTDB lineage: Bacteria > Bacteroidota > Bacteroidia > Chitinophagales > Chitinophagaceae > Puia. Next base: position 2,566 of record CAZZYD010000373.1, read on the forward strand.
CTGGTTCGCCAACAGGCTGCGGAAAAACTATCATGCATTCAGTTCCGTACTTTGTGGCGGCGGCATCGCCATTTTTTATTTCACGATTGCCTTTGCGTTTCACCAATACCGCCTGCTGGGACAAACGGCGGCCTTCAGCTGTATGGTGCTGATAACGGTTTTCGGTGTGCTGCTTTCGATACTTTACGACCGGATTGAACTCGGGATACTCGCCACCGCCGGAGGTTTTGTCACTCCATTCCTGGTTAGCCAGGGTGACGGAAACTGGCTGGTCCTTTTTACCTATCTCCTTATTCTGAATGCCGGCCTGATCGTGCTTGCCTATTACAAGCGCTGGCGGGTGATCAACTTCATCGCTTTTTTCTTTACGCAGGCTATTTACATCGGATGGCTCGTGACCTGCACAAAAACTCCAGGCTTCAACTATGAGGCAATATTTATTTTCGGTTTGGTCTTTTACCTGATGTTTCTTGTAATGAACATCGTGCACCATGTTCTGCGCGGCAGTCCGCTGAAAGCCTTCGACTTCGTTATACTTCTCTCTGTAAACCTTTGCTTTTACGGTGCCGGCATGCATCTGAT
>CAZZYD010000374.1:0-3121 GCA_964658175.1 uncultured Puia sp.
GTAAGCGGAATCGCTCACGGGTCTTGGTTTATTATCAGGTCCCTGCAATTGCTGATAGATTTCATCGCGGTTGGTGCTATAGCTCACCACGAGGTTCATGCGCCAGCCGTTGTTTAGAAATTCACGCCAGCTGAGGTTATTATACCAGTTGTGGTTGGTGATGTCAAAGGCATTTTTGAGATAGGTGCTGTCGATATCCGGACGGCGGAGCCCCAGCTTGTTATAGTTGAACGTCGTATAGTATTTGATGATGCCGCCATGTTTTGTTTTGATCCTGAAATTGGCGTCGCCGGAATGGAACTGCGGCAGCTTGAAATAATCGGGTGTTTGCTTGACCAGTCCGAAATACAATCCGACGTTCACATAATTATAAGAAAACCCGTAAGAAAAGTTCTTGTCCTTGGCCACCTGCTGGGTACCCAGTCCTACCACCAGCGGCGACACGCTGGCGTCGATTTCCGATTTTTCCGGTACATCGAGGGACTCGAGCAATACCACCGAGGAGAGCGCCTGCCCATACAGCGCGGAATATCCGCCGGTACTGAATACCGTGCCTTTAAAAAGAAAGGGTGAAAAGCGACCCCGCTGGGAAATATCGGGCACGCTGGTATAATAAGGATTGTTGACGAGGGCCCCGTCGATGAATTGTTTTGTTTCCTGTCCGGTACCACCACGTACGAACAATCCTTCCTGCTCTCCCACCTGCTGTGCGCCGGGCAATGTTTTCAGCGCGGCCGTGATATCCGCATTCGAACCGGCGGTGGTGGCGATGTCAATGGAACTCAGCACGGCACCGCGCTTGGCGTCGCCGGCAGAAAACGAGCCGGCGGTAATGGTGACCGCCTTGAGTTCGTTTTGCATTTCTTTTACTGACAAGTCCAGCTGGATCGCCTGGCCTTTGAGCAGGACTGATTTTTCTTCCGGGCGGTAACCCACCGAGCTGATCACCAGGACCTGGGCTCCCGTATCCGATGAGATGAATGCATAGTTTCCGGAAGAATCTGAGGTGGCACCATCATAACTGTTCTTGATGGTGATGCTGGCACCGGGCACGGGATGGCCCTTGCCGTCTTTTATCTTCCCGGAAATTTTCGTTTGGGCAAGGCCTGCCGTAGATGACAGCAGGAGGATGAGGTATAAGCAGATTCGGTTAAAAAGAGGCATGACAGGTTGGTTCAGGACTCAAATCTAAAGTAGTTTATAATATAAACCAAATAAAAAGGGACTGGGATGGGACTGGGATGCGTGGGATGGCTATGGGATTAGTGGGATATTGATGTTTTTACATCTATCACCGTCATCCAGAGCGGCGCCCTTGTGACAATGCTATAGCACGTGGTTGCGGCGCCCGCGAAGGATCTCCACGGTGCCTGAACAGCATCGCAGTCGCTGTGATTGGGTTATCGTAGAGAACCTTCGCCGGTACCGTAGCTGCTGTATAGTAAATGTTCGTGTGGGCATGGCTCAGGATGACGGTGTGGGATGATTGATATTGCGTTTAAAACTGGCATTAACATCGAACCGATAAAGATCCATATCCCATTAATCCCATATCCATCCCACAAAATCCCAGTCAAAAAAAAGCCAGGCTTAGAAAAGCCCGGCTGTTGTTGATCGTACCCTTTAAAACTAAAACTTAATGCGTTTTTATAAATGGCTGCACGGCTACATCTTTGCCACTGGCCGTTTTGATTATATAGATTCCTGCGGGCAGGTCCTGCACATGCAGGGTTTGTGTTTGTCCGGCATCTTCCGAAACGACCTGTCTTACCAGGCTGCCCCGTTCATTGAATACGCTGTAGGCAATCGTTTTCGTCTGCCAGCTATCGGGAACGGTCACCCGCAGATCACCGGCCACCGGGTTCGGATACACGGTCACTTTGCTCTTATCTCCCGAAGTCTTCACGAACACTGTTTCGGAATATTGAAATTTCTCATCCAGGTCCACTTCCTTCAGCCGGTAGTAGTATATCGGCGCGTTGACGGAAGGCAGGTGATCGGTATACTTATATTCTTTCCTTATATCGCTATTCCCGTCTGTAAAAATGATCGCGGCATCATCATAATTCAATCCGTCCGTACTCCGCTGCACCGTAAAATGACTCGTATTTTCTTCCAGCGTCGTTACCCAGTTCAGTTTTACATCCTGGTGGTTGAGCTGCGCATTGAAGGCGACCAGCGTCAGCGGGAGCGGCGTACTCACCGGCACATCGTAGGTAAACGATTTGAACCACAGGGCATACATTCTGTCGGCCGCCAGGCTGTTTCCGTCTGCCGTGGAGGCCCCCACCCGCACAATGAAACTGCTGGTGTTGGTATAAAAACTGGTGACCATTGCATCCGTCGCCGTGGGCGTGATACCCGGATAATTTTTATCCTTACCGTCGAACTCCTTTCCTGCCATCGTATTGTCGGCCACACATCCCGTGATGCCCGCAGCCGTGAGCGAAGTGAGTTGTTCGAGCGTGAAATAATCCATTTTATAATACGACTGAAACTCTGCGAGCTTCTGCCCATCGCCATCGATGTCCAAACCGGAAACAAAGAACTGATTGACGGACACCGGCTGGCTATTGTTCGAATGTTTTACAAAAGACACCCGGAACTCCATCCACCAGCGGCTGTTGGCCGGTGCATTGCCGTTGTTATAGTTCACGCGCGGCTGCCAGGCATTGTCGTAGCCCGTTCCGTTGACCGCGTCCTGATCGGGACCGGCCAGGTCGGGTGTGGACAGGGTAACCAGCGAACTGCTTCTGCCCGTGATGGTCACTTTTGCGTCGATGCCGAAACCGACATTGGAAAAAAGATAAACTGCACCATCCTGTCCCGCCGCCTTCGCGCCTGAACCCGTCTGTAACACCGGATTCATAAACACCAGCTCAGGAACGAGCGACTGGGAATGGATGGTCGCAGTCAAAACCGTGAAAAAAAGAACGAGTGAAACCCTTTTAGGCGCAGTCATCCGGGATGACCCAGGGTTCGAAAACAGTGTTATCATAACTATTTATAAGGTTGGGATTGTCTGAAAGCCCATAGTTATTGGAACAGCATGATTTCTTTCCCGGGATTTGGAATCTCAGTATTGCTAAAAATGAAAATCGTTGTTGTGGATCAGGAAAAT
>CAZZYD010000375.1:0-3096 GCA_964658175.1 uncultured Puia sp.
GCAAAGAGATCCATATCAACGAAATGATCTATCCGATCCTGCAGGGCTATGATTCCTATATGGCGGCATCTGATATCGCCATTCACGGCTCGGACCAGCTTTTCAATGAATCGATGGGTCGGCTTATACAGGAAAAACACAAGAAGAAACCGCAAACAATTATCATCACCGCCATGACTCCTGGCATCGATGGCCGGGAGCTGTATCATTTTGGGTGATGAACCAAAATGGGTGGAGCGTTTTGATTTATCCCTGCCATTGGTGTTCGAAATATTGCCGGATGCGCTTGGATATATTTCCGGTCAGCTGAAAAAAATGTATCCTGGTATGGTCATCAGTATCCGGAAAGCGGAACGGTATGACGGACCGATATTCACGAAGAATGGAAACCTTTTGATCGATTGCCGTTTTGTGAGCTGGCCGCCGCTGGACGAATTGCAACAAACCAAAGCATTGACCGGTGTGGTGGAGCATTCCCTTTTTTACGGAATCGCGACCCATGCGCTGATCGCCGGCGTGGAAGGAATTACTACTTATCAACGATAATAAAAGCTATATGAAAAGATCTGCCATCTGCCTGCTCCTGATAGCCGGGTTAACCACCAGCCTGTATGCACAGGAACTGCCGGTGCGGCAGGTTCGGCTTAGCCATTTTTTACTGCAATCGGCCGCCGTGGTGACCGCAGACGGCCGAACACTCTCCACGCCCGGCATGCAAAGCGACGATTATTGGTTTCCGGTAACGGTTCCCTGTACGGTGCTTACCGGTTTGGTGAAAAATAATATTTATCCGGATCCATACAATGGCATGAACAATATGCTGATTCCGGATGCTTCCGATTCTTTCAACCATCAATATCATCTTGAGCAATACAGTCATCTGCCCAACGAACCCAATCCCTGGAAAAAACCGTATTGGTACCGCACGCATTTTGCCGTGCCTTCGGCAGATGCCGGTCGTCGTTTTCAGCTGGTGTTCAAGGGAATCAATTACCGGGCGGAAGTATGGATCAACGGACAGCGGATCGCGGATTCTTCGCAGATGGTGGGCATGTTCGCCGAATACAGTTTTAATGTGAGCAAGGAAATTCTGGCCGGAGCAGACAATGCCCTGGCCGTAAAAATATATCCGCTAGACTATCCGGGTCTGCCGGCGCATCCGCAGCTGGATGCACTGGGCGATTTTTATGACAACGGCGGACCTACCGGCGATATCGGTAAAAATGTAACCATGCTCAGTTCTGTGGGCTGGGATTGGATACCCGAAGTCCGGGACCGCAATATGGGCATCTGGCAGCCAGTCTATTTACGCACCACCGGACATGCCATTATCACGCATCCGCAGGTAATTACCGAACTGCCGAACCTGCCGGATACATCCCTGGCCAAGATCAGTATGCACCTCACGCTGTCCGCCGATGCGCAGGCCGCCGGGAAGGGACTGCTGAAGGTGAGCATCATCCCCGAAAATTTTGAAGGCGCGTCCACCGGATTCACGTATCCGGTCAATATAAAAATATCTGACAGCAACCAGGTGTCGCTGACGGCGGATAAAATTCCTGAGCTGAATATCAAACAGCCCGCACTCTGGTGGCCCAACGGTTATGGTAAACCGAATTTGTACCGGGTCCGCATTCAGTATCTCCGGGGAAATGATATTTCCGATGACACGTCTTTTCTGGTGGGTATCCGCACCGTGTCTTCTGTTGCCCAGGAAGTGAAGGGATGGGAGCGGCGGGATTTTTTTGTGAATGGGAAAAAAGTGCACCTGGTGGGGGGTGCCTGGGTACCCGACATGATGCTGAACCGTGATTCCCTGCGGCTGGACTATGAGCTGCATCTTTGCCGTAACGCCAATGTCAACCTCGTGCGTATCTGGGGTGGTGGCCTGGGGGAAACCGATGACTTTTACGAACTCGCAGACAGATATGGCATGATGGTCTGGCAGGATTTCTGGATCACCGGAGATACCCATGGAGGATTCAAAGGCTCTGCGGACTGGCCGCTGGAGGGTCATGTGTTTGTGGACAATGTGATCAGCACCATTTACCGGATCAGAAACCATGCGAGCCTGCTGGTTTGGACAGGCGGCAATGAAGGGCATGCGCGCCAGTCATTGTATGAAGCCATGCGGAACAATGTGGCGGGACTCGACGGCACGCGTCCGTTTATTCCCTGTTCCTCGGGATTTTCAAAAACGCCGAAGGGCTGGAAAGAATCCTGGCCCGATGATAAACCATCCGGCGTTTATAGCAGCGGACCCTATTCCTGGGTAAATGAAAACCGGTATTTCAATTTGGTGGACAGCGGCCGTGACTGGCTTTTTAAAGATGAAACCGGCATTCCCTCACAGCCGCCGTTTAATTCCCTGGCAAAGATCATCCCGAACCTGGTGCCCGACAAAAATCTTCCGTATCCCCTCAACAATACCTGGGGCTATCATGATGCCTGCAGTGGAAACGGACACTACGAAGTATATTATAAAGCCATGGTCAGCCGGTTCGGCGCGCCCACCGGTCTGAAAGATATCTCTTCCAAGATGCAGTTGTTGAATGCGAGCGGGTATCGCGCCATTTTTGAAGCGGCGGGGCATAAGCTGGATGAGACCGGCGGTGTGATGCTGTGGAAACTCAACGCAGCTTTTCCCAGCGTGATCTGGCAGATCTATGACTGGTATCTGGAGCCAAATGCCGGCTACTATTTTCTGCAGAATGCCTGCGAACCGGTGCATATTCAGCTGAACGCAGATGATTCCACGGTGATGCTCGTCAACCGGACCTTTCAGCCGGTGAAAGATATCTCCTACAGCATTTCTGTCTATGACATCGATGGCAAGACGCTTTTCCAGAAATCAGGCAAGGCATCTGCGCAGGGAGGGCATGTTCAATCCATCGCCTCCCTCAGGCAATGGCTGGCTTCCCACACGGGCATTTCTTTTGTTTCACTCCAGTTGACCATAGGAGAGAGCACGGTTTCGCGCAATGTATACTGGTTTTCACCCGGAAATGATTTCACCGGTCTGCCCAAAATGCCCGAAGCAGCGCTGACGACTACCGTGATTCGTGCAGAAAAAGCCGGGGCCGATACCAGGTGGAC
>CAZZYD010000376.1:0-3079 GCA_964658175.1 uncultured Puia sp.
CTCTTACCGCAAAGCAAACCGCACCAGCGCGGGTTCGTTTACCGGTATCGGCGACAACAACGGGCTCGAACTCGTAAAAAAAATGGGGGAAAAATATAAAGTCCCCACTACATCGGATATCCATGCGCATGAAGAAGCAGCGATCGCGGCAAAGTTTGTCGACATCCTGCAGATTCCCGCATTTCTTTGCCGGCAGACCGACCTGCTGGTGGCCGCCGCGGAAACCGGTAAGGTGGTGAATGTAAAAAAGGGTCAGTTCGTGAGTGGTCCCTCCATGAAATTCGCAGCCGAAAAAGTACGGAATGCCGGCAACGACAAAATTATATTTACAGAACGGGGCACCACGTTCGGCTACCAGGACCTAGTGGTCGATTACCGCAACATTCCCTGGATGCAGGCTCACGGCGTTCCGGTCGTGATGGACTGCACACATTCTCTTCAGCAGCCAAACCAGACGGCTGGTGTTACGGGCGGCAATCCGCAGATGATCGGCACCATTGCCAAAGCGGCCATCGCTACCGGCGCCCAGGGTTTATTTATTGAAACGCACCCGCATCCGGCGATGGCAAAAAGCGATGGGGCCAATATGCTGAAACTGGATCAGCTGGAATCACTCCTGCATCAGCTGGTAAAATTAAAAAAAGCCGTGAACAGTTTTTAAGGTCAGAGATATTTGAGGGGATTGCGGCGCGCAGAGAGCATATAGCGTTTGATATTCATCCAGAAAGCGAGCACGAAATAAACAATCAGCGGGGAGCCGACGGTGAGAAGAGAAATGTAAATAAACCAGGTCCTGATTCTTGAAGAGGCAATCCCCAGCCGCTCACCGATGGCCGCACACACACCAAATGCTTTGTATTCCACAAACTCTTTAAGATTCCGCATTGTCACAATGTAAAAAAAATAGCGCAAAACAGCAAGGAGTAGCCGAGGAGATAAGACATATTTTCGGTAAATTTGTACTAAATTAAAAATTCACTGATTATGGTTTTCGATTTGGACTTAATCAAAAGCATTTACGCGGAATTACCTTCGAAAGTCAGCATGGCCCGGCAGCAAACGGGAAAACCCCTCACCTTATCAGAAAAAATTCTATACGCCCATCTATACGGAAACAGGATCAAACCCTATACCCGCGGAAAAGATTATGTCGACTTTGCCCCGGACCGCGTGGCGATGCAGGATGCGACGGCACAGATGGCGCTCCTTCAGTTCATGACCTGCGGCCGCGACCAGGTGGCCGTGCCCTCCACCGTGCATTGCGATCACCTGATCCAGGCAAAAACAGGCGCTGTGTCGGATCTGTCCACCGCGCTGGACGTAAACAAAGAAGTATATGATTTCCTCGCTTCTATTTCCAATAAATACGGCATCGGATTCTGGAAACCCGGCGCAGGCATCATCCACCAGGTAGTCCTTGAGAATTATGCTTTCCCAGGCGGTATGATGATCGGTACGGATTCCCATACCCCGAACGCAGGCGGTCTTGGCATGCTGGCCATTGGTGTCGGCGGCGCAGACGCCGTGGACGTGATGGCGGGTCTGCCCTGGGAATTGAAAATGCCCAAGCTGATCGGCGTAAAACTTACCGGCAGACTCAGCGGCTGGGCATCAGCCAAAGATGTCATTCTGAAAGTAGCCGGCATCCTGACCGTAAAAGGCGGCACCGGCGCCATCGTGGAATATTTCGGTGACGGGGCAGACAGCCTCAGCTGCACCGGAAAGGGGACGATCTGCAATATGGGCGCTGAAATCGGCGCCACCTGTTCCGTGTTTACCTACGACAAAAAAATGGCCGACTATCTCAAGGCGACGGGCCGCGAATCGGTGGCAGCGCTGGCCGACAGCGTGGCTGAACATCTCCGCCCCGATCCCGAAGTGTATGCCGATCCGAAATCATTTTATGATGAACTGATCGAAATAAACCTCGACGAGCTTGAGCCGCATGTCAACGGGCCCTTCACACCCGACCTGGCCTGGCCGATCTCCAAATTCGCGGAAGCAGTACGCGCCAACAACTGGCCTGAAAAACTGGAAGTGGCCCTGATCGGCTCCTGTACCAATTCTTCCTATGAAGATATCAGCCGCTCGGCGTCCATCGCCAACCAGGCCATCACAAAAAACCTGAAAACACGCGCAGAATTCACGATCACGCCCGGCAGCGAGCTCGTGCGGTATACAATAGAGAAAGACGGATTTCTGAAGACCTTCGATAAAATCGGCGGCGTAGTGCTTGCCAATGCCTGCGGACCCTGCATCGGCCAGTGGGCACGTCATATCGACGACCCCTCCAGAAAAAATTCCATCATCACCTCGTTCAACCGGAATTTTGCCAAAAGAAATGATGGATTGGCTTCCACGCATGCCTTTGTAGCCTCTCCCGAAATTGTAACAGCCTTCGCCATCGCCGGAGACCTTACCTTCAACCCGTTGAAAGATTCGCTCATCAATGAAAACGGGCAATCGGTAAAACTCGATGAACCCACCGGGATGGAATTGCCACCCAAAGGTTTTTCCGTCGACGATCCGGGTTATCAGGCACCGGCAAAAGAAGGCACCTCTGTTACCGTTGTGGTCAAATCGGATTCCCAGCGTCTCCAGCTGCTGGAACCCTTCACACCCTGGGAAGGCACCAACCTCGATGGACTCCTGCTGCTGATCAAGGCAAAGGGCAAGTGCACCACCGATCATATTTCCATGGCAGGTCCCTGGCTGAAATTCCGCGGGCACCTGGATAATATCTCCAACAACATGCTGATCGGTGCGGTAAATTATTACAATGAAAAAACTGACTTGGTAAAAAACCAGCTCACCGGCGAATATGGTCCCGTACCGGCCACCGCCAGGGCTTATAAAAAAGCCGGTATCGGATCGGTGGTTGTCGGTGATGAAAACTACGGCGAAGGTTCTTCCCGCGAACATGCGGCCATGGAACCAAGGCACCTCGGCGTACGGGCGATCCTCGTGCGGTCCTTTGCCCGAATCCACGAGACAAATCTGAAAAAGCAGGGCATGCTGGCATTGACGTTTGCCAATAAAGCTGACTACGATAAAATTCTCGAAGACGATACCATCGACA
>CAZZYD010000377.1:0-3073 GCA_964658175.1 uncultured Puia sp.
CGGATGCAGGCGGAGTCCGTCGATGATGCAGGCGTGGCATTCCGCGTCGTACACGACCACGTCGTGCCGGCTGCAGAGCGTATCGATGATGCTCACCATACCCTGGTAACCGTAATTGAGCAGGGTGGCGTCGTCTTTCATCACAAATTCAGCCAGTTCGCGTTCCAGTTTTTCGTGCGCGTCGCTGTTGCCGCTCATCATCCTCGCCCCCATGGGGGCTGCGAGGCCATACTGGGCGGCGCCTTCGGCATCTGCTTTCCGCACTTCCGGGTGGTTGGCCAATCCCAGGTAATTATTTAAACTCCATACGATCATCGTCTTGCCGCGGAATTTCATCCGGCTTCCGATATCGCCTTCCAGCTTGGGAAATGCAAAATAGCCATGCGCGCGCTTCCTGTGTTGTCCGATCGGCCCTGAATCTTTCATCAGCCTCGCAAAAATATCTGCCATTCAAAAAAGTTTGACGGTTAAAAATTGACGCAAAAATAATGCTTTTCCGGCCCCTTTCACCGATTTGAACGGCTGAAATATCTCATTTCGAATACATTTGCCTAAAATCCCGCGCATGATTCGCAAGGTGTTCAGTGCCATTCTGTTTTGCAGTATCGTTCTTGTCGTAACCGGGCAATCGCCCGCCCGGATAAACAGGCCAAAACTCGTGGTTGGCATTGTGGTTGACCAAATGCGGTGGGATTATCTATATCGCTATTACGACCGGTATGGCGAGGGTGGTTTTAAACGGCTGCTGAAAGATGGATTTTCCTGCGAAAATACCCTCGTCAACTACCTGCCTTCGTACACAGCCGTGGGGCACACCTGCATTTTCACGGGCTCCGTGCCTTCGCTGACGGGCATTGCCGGCAACGACTGGACAGACCAGGTGACGGGTGCACACATGTATTGCACGGATGACAGCACCGTGCACGGGGTTGGCGGAAACGGAGCCGATGGAAAAATGTCTCCCCGTAACCTGCTCGTCTCCACGATTACCGACGAGCTCCGCATCGCCAGTAATTTTCAGTCGAAGGTGGTCGGCATTTCGCTCAAAGACCGCGCGTCGATTCTCCCGGCAGGGCATGCGGCCAATGCTGCATTCTGGCTCGACGATTCGACCGGCAAATTCATCACGAGCTCCTATTATGTTTCCCAACTGCCGGACTGGACAGATACGTTTAACAACGAAGATCATATCGCGCGCCTGCTAAAAGATGAATGGAACACGTTGTATCCGCTCAACAGTTATGTGCAAAGCGATCGCGACAATTCGCCGTGGGAAGGGAAATATCCTGGGGAGGAATATCCCGTATTTCCACACGCAGTAAAGGAGGCCTACGCCAAAATGCATACTTATTTGCGGCAGACGCCGTTCGGCAATACGCTCACGCTTGATTTTGCTACCGCCGCAATTGCGGGATACAAGATGGGGCAGGGGCCCGCGACGGATTTTCTGACGATCAATTGCGCATCGACGGATTATGTAGGCCATATGTTTGGTCCGAACTCAGTGGAAGTGGAAGATACCTATCTCCGGCTTGACCGGGACCTGGCAAAATTTTTCAGTATGCTCGATCTGAAAATGGGGAAGGGCAATTACCTGGTATTTCTTACCGCCGATCATGGCGCTGCCCATTCGGTCGGCTTTCTGCAGGAGTACAAACTGCGGGCTGATTTTTATTCCTCCAGTCAGATCGTTCAAACGGTGAATGCCCTGGTAAAAGAGAAATTCGGAATTGACCAGGCGGTGCGTTCGGCAGAAAACTACCAGATCGGATTTGACCTGCAAAAAATAACAGCGCACGCAGATTTTACGGCCGTTAAAAAAGTTGTGGTAGATTACCTGAGAACAGTTCCAGGCGTATCCTATGCCGTGGATATGGACCGCATCGGGGAAGCGGCTGTTCCGGAACCTATCAAGACCATGATCATCAACGGATACAATTTCCGGCATAGCGGACAAATACAGGTCGTATTCGATGCGGGCTGGCTGGAAACCTATGCCAAAACAGGCACTACCCACGGCGCCTGGAATCCATACGATACACATATCCCGTTAATCTTTATGGGCTGGAAAATTCATCCCGGCAGCAGCAACGCTACTGTGCATATGACGGATATTTCACCTACGCTGGCGGCGCTCCTGCATATTCAAATGCCCAGCGGATGTATCGGGACACCGATCTTGGATGTGATAAAATAAGTTACGGTAACCGCGGATTCACGGCGACGCGGATTCTTTCGGCCAGGTCCTGTAAATGGTAACGGCTGATTTTATCCGTCATTGCCGGAATGGCGGCATTTATCTGATTCTTCAGCAGATTCAGGTGCGCCTTGGCCACAGACGGCACGTCTGTATTTTTTATATCGCCCCCGAAAAATATGGTGATGGTGCGGGGGATGATGACCGTATTGCCGGATTGGTTGTTGATCAGCGAATACAATGCATCCACATAGGTTTTTTGCAGGTTCCTGCGGAATGGATCAATGGCTTTTTTTGAACTGAGCTCGCTCCACAAACCTTTTTCAATATCCGTCATCAGTTCGTCAACTGTATACACACCCGCACCAAACCGGGCGTTCGCCAGCGACATGCGGTACAGCCGCGTACTGGACAACAACGAATTCAGGATATTGGTCTGCGTACCGGAGATATTTTCGGCTGTCGAGGGATTGCTGATCTTATTCAGGATCTGCGGGTCCAGCAACCAGTACGGCGTTTCGAATAACTGTTTATGCAGAAAGGCCACGGCTTCCTGCTGAACGGGTTTTGGCGTGAGCTGGTACACGTCTCCTTTTTGTTCTATGCTTTTGACGTTTTCGTAAATGCCCCCGACGTTCTTGGTCACATGGGCCATATAGCGGCTGAACTGCAACGTGAGTTCGCCATACATATCCTGGAGGTTGTCGTAGGTATCCGCTTCCTGCTTTGTCCATTCCGGGAGGCCGGCGAGCACCCGTTTAAGGTTTTTAATACCATAGGCGCTTGCCTTCATGCTGTTATCGCCGAGGTCTTCGGTTTGTGCCCGCGGATCGAAATCGTTGCCAGACCCGCCGAACCAGAGCGCGGGATTGTTGG
>CAZZYD010000378.1:0-3072 GCA_964658175.1 uncultured Puia sp.
GCCGCTCTGCAAACTGGGTGATGGCCCTCAACATGAGCAGCAGCATTCCCCAAAAATTATTTCCTGTACCGATTCCCCTGAAAATCTTCTTCGACGTCGGCACATATGCCGAAGCCTGGCAATCCAATGCCAGCACCAGCCGTTTTTTGTATACGGGCGGCCTGCAGCTGACCCTGTTCAGAAATGTGCTGAATATCTATGCTCCCCTGGTCTACAGCAGTGATTTCCGCGACCTGCTGCGATCCACTTCTTTCGGAAAGAAAATCACTTTCAGCATCGATCTGCAAAATATCAGTGAAAGGCAAACCCGGAAAATGCTGTTCCCGTGAATAGTCATCCCGACGATATCCGGTTCGTGCCGCACGATGCGATTGACCTGAAACGCTGGGACGATTGCATTGCACAGGCGGCCAACGGCTCTCTGTACGCTGAAAGTTTTTTTCTGAATGCCATGGCCGGCCAGTGGCATGCTCTGGTGTACAAGGACTATGAAGCCGTGATGCCGCTGACACACCGCAAAAAATGGGGAATCAGCTACCTGTACCAGCCGGCGTTTACACAGCAGGGTGGCATTTTCGGTGCGGGACCTCTTTCCAATCTGCTGATCACGCGTTTTATCAGCATGTGTCAGTCGCATTACCGTTTCGCAGAAATTCACCTGAACCATGGCAATGCCCTGCCTGGGCTGGATGCCAAACATAATTTCGTACTGTCCCTGCATCCTTCATACGAAAACATCCGCGCCGGGTATAAAAAAGAGCTGGTGCAAAACCTGAAAAAAGCGGAACGGTTTGGGTTGCAGTATGCTGCGACGGAAGATTATGAAATGGCTGTATCCCGCTACGAGCAACAGTACGGAGACCGGTTTGCGAAAATCCGGCCGTCGGATTATATGCATTTCCGGCGCTGCGCGGCGGAAGCTGGCACACGTGGCAGATTGCTCCTACGAAAAGTGTCCCTGCCATCCGGAGAATTGCTTGCGATCGCCGTTTTTATGCGCAGTGGCCGGAGTATCTATAACCTGATGCCTGTTACGCTGCCCGACGGGCGCGAACGGAGCGCGAATCATTACCTGCTGGATCAGCTCATCCGGGAACATGCCGGTCAGCCGCTGATCCTCGATTTCGAAGGATCAGAAATACCCGGTATCGCCGGTTTCTATCAGAAATTCGGCAGTGTGAATCAGCCTTACTTTTTCCTGCGATATAACAAGCTGCCGTTTCCGTTGAATTTGTTTAAGCGATAGCGGGATGTTTTTTCACGCGACGGTTTCACGCAAAGGCGCCAAGAAACTGTTTTTTTTACGACACAATTCGTGTGCTGTTAAAGAATTCCCTGGCGCCTTTGCGGATCTTGGCGCCTTTGCGTGAAACAGTCTACGGGCGATTCAGCAAATGCTCAGCCACCACCAAATCCATCGGTGTCGTAATCTTTATATTGTCCGTTTCCCCTTCCACGAGGTGCAGCTGATGATCCGTGGCTTCGACCACGGCGGCGTCATCGGTAAAGGATGATCCGCGGGCAGAAGCATAGGCCGGCAGCAGCCAGTCGCTGTGGAAAGTCTGGGGTGTCTGAACCAGTTTTATGGTATCCCGGTCAAGCGCGTGACTTTCATTTTCCGTGATCAGCCGAAGGCTGTCGCGGCTACCGATACAGGGAATCGCAGACCCGAATTCAACCGCCGTTTCATAACATCGTTGAATAAGCGCTTTTGTCAGCAGGCAACGTACGCCATCATGCACAAAAACAATGGAAGGACTCGTGACGAGCGCGAGTCCTGCGCGCACGGAATGAAACCTGGTTTCACCGCCGACTAAAATGCGCACGCGTGCTTCGAGATCAAAATCCTTTAAAATGACGGCGCCTGTACGCACATGGGCCGCAGGCAATACCAGGACGATTTCCAGGTCTGCATACGCGTCGAGGAATGCCGTAAGGGTGTACCAGATCAGGGGACGTCCGTGTATCTGCAAGAATTGCTTCGGCAATTGGTGTCCCATCCGGGTACCGGAGCCGCCGGCAACGATCACTGCATATTTTTTCATTTCCATCCCGAATTATATTTACGCAGGCGGCGTAGTTTGTTTACAGGGTGAGCAGTTGTTTGCATTCTTCCAGCAGGATGGCTTTGTCGATGGCGACTGTACCTACGGACTCACACACGAGGCCACCGGCAACATTGGCTACCTGTGCCATCAGCAGCGGATCCCGGGTAATCGCATACACCAGCGTGGCGACAGCGATCACCGTGTCGCCCGCACCCGACACATCCGCAATTTTACGCATGTGCGATCCGATCACCCGGGCATTTTTATCCTGTTGAAAGAAGACACCTTTTTCAGAGAGCGTAATAAATGAAATTTCGTGGGCCAGTTTTTTCTTCAGTTCCTCATGGATGCTTTCCAGGTTGGCGATGGACACGTCATCCGTGAGCAGATTCAACGCTTCCCGCACTTCCTTCAGGTTGGGCTTAAAAATGTCCACCCCGCGGTAAGCGAAAAAATTTTTCCTTTTGGGATCCACGGCCGTGATCACTTTTTTTTCTTTGCAATAGGCCATCACGGAGCCAATCAGGCTTTCGGTGAGCACACCTTTGTTATAATCCTCGAGAACGATGGCCTGTGGCTGTTCCTCGTCGATGTATTTTTTGAATTCACCGATCAGCCGTGCTTCATCTTCAGCAGACAGCGGGTGAAGGCTCTCTCCATCGATCCGCATCATCTGCTGGTTGCGGCTGATCACGCGCACCTTGTTGGTGGTAATTCGGGAACTGCTGGGCACCAGGTGATCGGTATGAATTTTATTTCCTGACAAGAGGGCCTTGAGGATGACGCCGTCGTCATCGTTGCCGATCACGGAGAAGGCCGTGACCCTGGCGCCGAGGGAGGCGAGGTTGAGGGCTACATTGGCGGCACCGCCGATGCGTTGCTCCTTTCTTTCCAGTGTAACCACGGGAACCGGTGCTTCCGGAGATATCCTGTCTACATGTCCCCACCAGTACGTATCCAGCATCACGTCTCCGATCACGCCGATCTTGACGGGGGTGCCGGTCGGCGACTTGCCGCTGATCCC
>CAZZYD010000379.1:0-3053 GCA_964658175.1 uncultured Puia sp.
TTTCTTCAACACGTCCAGCTTATGCCGCGCGCCACGCAGGGCCGCTTCTCCAAGCAACAAATGAAGTGGCGGCTGTTCGGCTTCCACTGCAGCCACAATAGCTTTCGCTGCCTTCAACGGATCTCCGGGCTGGGCACCGCTGTATCCGCGGATCGTGGATTGGTTGGCGTGGGCCGTTGCTTTATAATCGTCAATGACAATTTTACTATTGTTGGCAGAGCGGCCTGCCCAGTCCGTACGAAAACCACTGGGAGCGACAACGGTCACCTTGATGCCGAGCGGAGCAGTTTCTTTTGCCAGCGATTCCGATAAACCATCCACCGCAAATTTCGTCGCATTGTAAAAACCAACGGCCGGAAAACCAACCAGTCCGCCGATCGATGCGATGTTCACAATATGGCCGCTATGCTGCGCCCGCATCAGCGGCAGTACCGCCTGCGTCATGTGCACGAGTCCCCAGAAATTGATTTCAAACATACGCCGGACTTCCTCCTCTTCACTTTCCTCCACCGCCCCGAAATAACCGATGCCCGCATTGTTCACGAGTATATCAATTTTTCCAAATCTTTCCTGCGACTGCCGGACTGCCAGCCGGATGTCTTCAGGTTTTGTAACATCCAGTGCCAGCACGAGTGTCTTCGCTTCATACCCTTGAACGATATCCGCCACCTGCGCCGGGTTTCTTGCCGTCACCACCGCCGAATATCCCTGCTTTAACACTTCGATCGCCAGCTCGCGGCCAAAACCGGTGGAGCATCCTGTAATCAGCCAGACTTTATCTTTATTCATAATCCTTTTTTGTTCTATAACGCACATTTTTCATGATAGTTCACCAGCTCGATGGGCATGTGTGGAATTTCAATGCCCTGATAATAAGAAGCGATCTCATCCAGCGTAGCATTCAGCTCATCCGGGTTATTCATGATCACCATACGACGCGTAAAGTCCCGCAGATTGGGTAATCCCTTCAGATAGCCCGCATACTGTTTGCGCATGTCTAAAATGCCTTTGACGGGACCTTTCCAGGCAACTGATTTTGCGAGATGAAAACGGCAGGCATCGATGCGTTCTGCCAGCGTGGGAGGATCGGCATGTATTCCGGTGTTCAGGAATTGACGGACCTCCCGGAAGATCCATGGAAAATGAATCGCCGCGCGACCCATCATCAATCCGTCGACACCATAGCGGTTGCGGTATTCAAGAGCTTTTTCCGCGCTGTCAATATCCCCGTTCCCAAAGATCGGAATATGCATGCGCGGGTTATTTTTCACTTTTCCAATGAGCGTCCAGTCTGCCTGGCCCTTGTATAGCTGACAGCGCGTGCGGCCATGGATCGACAGGGCTTTGATGCCGGCATCCTGTAGCCGCTCGGCGACTTCCACGATATTCAGGCTGTGATCATCCCAGCCAAGCCGCGTTTTTACCGTAACAGGTAGATTGGTCGCTTTTACGCAGGCCGTCGTCAGCCGGATCATGAGGTCGATGTCTTTCAGCACGCCGGCACCGGCACCCCGCGCGGCCACTTTTTTCACCGGACAGCCAAAATTAATATCAAGCAGGTCGGGCCGGGTGGCTTCGACAATTTTCGAAGCCAGGGAAAGACTTTCTTCGTCGCCACCGAAGATCTGAACACCCACCGGGCGTTCTTCGTCAAAGATGTCGAGCTTTTTTCGCGCTTTAATGGCGTCGTTGATGAGGCCCTGGCTGGAAATAAATTCGGTGAATACCAGGTCTGCACCTTGCTGTTTGCACAAAGCGCGGAAGGGCGGGTCACTGACGTCCTCCATAGGAGCCAGGAGCAATGGAAAATCCGGCAACCGGATCTGGTCAATCTGCATGCCGCGAAGTTCCTGATTTATTTAACGACAAGCGCCTTATCGATCAGGAAAATCAAATTAGCCCGGTGGGCCTTGGTCTGTTCGTCTGCAGACACGGCCGCGGCCAACTGTGTTTTTATTTTTTTCAGTGTATAGAAAGACGCGGCCCTGGATGCATCGTCGTAGGGAGACACGGCGGCATCGACAATCTTTGCCAGGCTCTTTACATAATATGTCTGCAGATTCTGGCGATACAGATTGACGGTGCCGGGTTTGTCACCGGTAAAAATGGATTTGGTCAAATCATTCATCACATCGGCCAGGGAATAGGTATTCCCATAAAGGCCGGAGCTGCTGATGCGCTGCATCGTATTGGCGCTGAGCAGATGCTGGAGCACGCCGGTCTGCACAAAAAGCACGGTGTTCTGCGGTTTGGGATCTTCCGGCGTACCGAAGAAATTATATCCCCGGCGCTGTGCCTGCAGATAGGGGATGAGCTTGCTGTCCGCATCAAAAGCGTCCGGCGCAAATACATATTTACCCAGCAGGGCAAGGGCTTTTTTCTGATATGTTGCGGGCACGGGGGTAAATGGCTTCACCGTCGCATGTTGTCCCGGAAAACTTCTGTCGACATATACGCCGCCGATATAGCGGGACACGGCCTGGGCCATTGAATAACGCTGGCCATTGAGCGTGCCATACCGGTTACGGAGTTCCATATAGGATTTATCGGGCTTGCTGTATTTATCTTTCAATTTACCCATCAGGATGTTGACGAGTTTGAACCGGTCATCGGCATAAGCGACCATATCGCTGCTCATATCGTTGACCATTACCCGTGGATCAATGCCGCCGCCACCCGGGGTACGCATATCGTCTGCATCGTTGCCGAAGGCCAGCTGCGGTTCCGTGCTGCGGGCGAGTATTTTATCCAGCGTTGACTGCTCGTCGGCCGGCGCGGATTCCTTATACCCATATTCGATCGCCCACCAGTCGTAAGGACCCGTCTTCGTGGTGTAGTAATCGCCTTGTTTGCTATGGTCGAGACTTACGTTGATGGCGGGATAGTCCATCACGGAGCCCTGAAGGCCTTTCACCCGCGTAATGGATTTGTCGTTTACTTCCGTCGCATTGAGCATGATACTCGCTTTCATATTGTGGTTGAGTCCCATCGTGTGACCCATTTCGTGGAGTATCAGGAAATATAAAAATTCTTTGTGCATTTCGGAGATCTCG
>CAZZYD010000380.1:0-3052 GCA_964658175.1 uncultured Puia sp.
TAATAACGGCTGCAATGAATCAGATTCCGTAACGGTGAGTTTCCGTGCAAAACCGGTTTTTCAGTCACCAAAGGATCAGACGCTTTGCACCGGCTTTGAAGTGCCGATCGGTTATTCCGACAATAATCCATATCTGTACAGCTGGACGCCCACCCAAAGCCTGAGCGACCCGACGGTGCCCAATCCATTTGCATTCCCGACCACCACGACCGAGTATGCCGTTTCCGTGCGCGATGCGGCCTGCGCCGGATATGACAGCAGTTTTAACCTGCTGGTAACCGTTATACCAAGCCCGGTCTTGACCGTCACAAAATCAAACGACATCGATTGCTCAGTCACTACAGCCACCATCCGCGTATCCGGCGCGGAATCTTATGCCTGGTTACCAGAAACGGGCTTGAGCAATCCTGCCAGTCCAAGTCCGGTGGCCAGCATCGACAGCACCACCACCTACATCGTAAAGGGCACCGATCCCAATGGATGTTACAGCCTCGACTCCGTGACCGTCAAAGTGACGAATGCCGGAAAGAATCTTTTTGTGGTACCCAATGCATTCAGTCCGAACAACGATGGTCACAACGATTGTTTTGGTATCCAGGCATGGGGCGATGTGCACGTGGAAAGCTTCACGATCTTCAACCGCTGGGGACAGCGCATATTCGATTCAAAAATGCAGGGAGCCTGCTGGGATGGAACTTTCAAGGGTGAATTGCAGCCCGTCGGCGGTTATCCATACATCATTCGGGTGCAGTCTTTCTGCGGGATGATTGAAAGACGCGGCGTGGTGATGCTCATCCGGTAAGTCAGCGGATTTTGGAAAGAAACAAATCCAGCCCCTGCTGCTTTTCCGCATTCAGGTGATAACTCAGGAATTTCGTGTAGTAATCATGCAGGTCGAACGGGGCGTATTGTATGCCCGCCAGCACTTCATCAATATGAGTAATGCCGTATCCATTCACTTCTCCGAAGCGGCGGATAAAATCGGCATCGATTTCTTTGTTACTGACCCAGGCGGCGAAAACAAAGGGCAGGCCGGTCATTTTTTTCCAGGCCTCGCCCAGATCAAATACATACGGTGAAATGTTCCTTTGCTCGAGCGCCCGGTCGCCGATCACCACGGCCGCCGTCGTTCCCCTGATATCATTCCTGAAATCCAGACCCGCGGCCTGATACTGCGGACTGATATCCCAGTATTCCTTCAGCAGAAGTTTTGCCAGCGCCACCGAGGTCCGGCTCTGATAATCCAAGAGCACGGTTTCAATTTGTTCCATCGGCACTTCACTGAAAAGGCAAACGGACGCCACGGGGCCATTGCTGCCAATACAAAAATCCGTGTTAATATAATAATTTTCCATCCGCGGGATCGTTGCAACCGGCACCAGCCCGATATCGATCTCATCGGCCAGTAAGCCGTCCGCAATCCGGGATGGGTAGTCCGTAATGAGCTCCATTTCATCCATCAGCGCCGATCTTTCCACACCATATAACAGCGGTCTTGTGTTCAGATAACTCACCGCACCCACCCGGATTTTTCTTTTCAACGCGTCTTTTTTATTGTGCGCGCAAATGTAAGCCAAGAACCGGTTACTGTAAATTTGTTTAATTTTGTTTCCGGCGTCGGTTTGTTTGCCGCCGGTAAAAACAGCTCATGGAACTTTCCGCACTTTCTGCCATTTCACCGCTCGACGGCCGGTACCGCCACCAACTGCAGCACCTCGATGACTATTTCTCCGAATTTGCGCTGATCAAATACAGGGTGCAGGTGGAAGTGGCTTATTTTCTTTTCCTGGCGGAAAAGAATTTTTTTCCTCTGTCGGCGGCAAGCAGGAAACAGATTCAAACCGTCGCCGACAATTTCACGATAGCCGATGCGCAGGAAATAAAAAAAACTGAACGCATCACAAACCACGACGTCAAAGCGGTTGAATATTTTCTCAAATCAAAACTCGAAGGCACCGATGCGGAATCCAGCAGGGAATGGATTCACTTCGGACTTACGTCGCAGGATATCAACAACACCGCTTTCCCGCTCCTGTGGAAACACGCGGTCGAGATAGAATACCTGCCTTTTATCCTCAGCCTGAAAAAACAACTGGCCATACTGGCTGAAGAATACAGCCATACCAGTATGCTGGCAAGAACGCATGGCCAGGCGGCCTCTCCTACGCTGCTCGGTAAGGAAATGATGGTATTTGTTGAAAGAATTCAGAACCAGGTCGAACTGCTGATCCATATTCCCTTCAGCGCCAAATTTGGGGGCGCCACGGGCAATTTCAATGCGCATTATGTTGCTTTTCCAAAGAAGGACTGGCGAAAACTGGCCGATGAATTTGTGGAACAAAAACTCGGATTGAAAAGGCAGCAATACACTACGCAGATCGAGCACTACGATCAGCTCGCCGCCCATTTCGACGCGATGAAACGCATAAATACCATCCTGATCGATTTCTGCCGGGATATGTGGTCTTATATCTCGATGGATTATTTTAAACAGAAGACGAAGGAAGGCGAAGTGGGATCCTCCGCCATGCCTCATAAAGTTAATCCGATCGATTTTGAAAATGCCGAAGGAAATTTCGGCATCGCCAATGCGCTCTTTGAATATTTGTCGGCCAAGCTGCCCGTGTCGAGGTTGCAGCGCGACCTGACCGATTCAACCACCCTGCGCAATATCGGTGTGCCTTTCGCCCATACAATCCTGGCCCTGAAATCCATGGAACGCGGTCTGTCCCGCGTGGTATTGAACGAATCAAAGATCAACCAGGACCTCGAAGGCAACTGGGCCGTGGTGGCAGAAGCCATCCAGACCATTCTCCGCCGCGAAGAGTATACGGCTCCCTATGAAGCCCTGAAAGACCTCACCCGCGGTAAAAACGGGATCAACCAGGAATCTTTGCATGGTTTTATCGATACGCTGTCAGTACCCGAGGGCGTTCGGAAGGAACTGAAAAATGTAACGCCGCATAATTATACGGGCGTGCCGTTTAAATTGAAAAGTTCGGAGGGTTTTTGAGTTTCACGCGACGGCGGAACGGATGCGCAACGACGCAAC
>CAZZYD010000381.1:0-3009 GCA_964658175.1 uncultured Puia sp.
CCACTTCATGATTCATTAGTTAATAACTCCTGAGGGCAACAAGCCTAAGCGCGATTATAAAAAACCTGAACTCAAAGAAGAAATCGCTGTCAAAGTCAATGCATTCGCCAAAGACAAGGTTTACCAGATTTCTCGTGCCGGCAGCAGCAAGCATGAACGCAGCGCAGGCTACGACGCGGTAAAACAGGAGCTGATCGCAAGTTTCGGAGAAGACCTCACCGATGGCGACAAGAAGCTGGTGAAAAAATATTACGAAGACCTTAAATGGGAAGTGGTACGCAACATGATCCTCGATGAGCGCGTACGCCTCGACGGCAGAAGCCTCGACCAGGTGCGCCCGCTGGCCATGGAAATCGATCCGCTGCCCACACCGCACGGCTCAGCCCTCTTTACGCGCGGCGAAACACAGTCACTGACTACCGTAACACTGGGTACGCCGCTGGACGAACTCCTGGTGGAAAGCGCCGCGAAATCCGAATACACGAAATTCATTCTTCATTATAATTTTCCGCCTTTCTCTACCGGTGAGGTGAAGATGATGCGTGCGCCGGCCCGACGCGAAGTGGGTCATGGCAATCTGGCCATGCGTTCACTCAAAAAAATTATGCCGGGTCAGGATTATCCTTATACCGTTCGCGTGGTAAGCGATGTGCTCGAATCAAATGGCTCTTCTTCCATGGCAACCGTTTGCGCCGGTTCACTGGCACTGATGGATGCGGGCGTGCCTTTCGCTAAACACGTGAGTGGTGTGGCGATGGGTTTGATCAGCCGCGCATCGGACGGGAAAAATGCCGTACTCACGGATATCCTGGGAGATGAAGATCACCTGGGTGATATGGATTTCAAAGTTACCGGCACCCGCGATGGTATCTGTGGCGTTCAGATGGATATCAAAGTGGATGGCCTCAGTATGGAAACCATGCGCGAAGCACTGGAGCAGGCACGCAAAGGCCGCCTGCATATCCTCGATGCCATGTACAATTGCATGCCTGCCGCCAGGGAAGAAGTGAAACCGCACGCACCCCGGATGGCAAAACTCTTTATTGACAAAGAATTCATCGGCGCCGTTATCGGGCCCGGTGGTAAGATCATACAGGAAATTCAGCGCGAAACAGGTACGACGATCAACCTCGAAGAAGTGGGCAATCAGGGCGAAGTCAGTATATTTAGTCCGGCGAAAGAAGGACTTGAAAAAGCGGTTGCCTGGATCAAGGGGATTACGGCAGTGCCGGAAATCGGAACCGTATACGAAGCGAAAGTAAAATCCGTGATGCCTTACGGAGCTTTCGTGGAATTCATTCCCGGCAAACAGGGACTTTTGCATATCAGCGAAGTCAGCTGGAAGCGTCTTGAAACGATGGAAGGCGTGCTCAACGAAAATGATATCGTGAAAGTGAAACTGATCGGCGTCGACAGCAAAACCGGAAAATTCAAACTCAGCCGCAAAGCGCTGATGGCGAAACCGGAAGGACGTCAGGCCGAACAGGCGCCGTCGAACGATTAACGCAACGAATAGCAAAATATACAAGGGAAGCCGGTGGCTTCCCTTTTTTTATAGTACATTGAAAAAGTAAAAGCTGTGTCTTCAGATGAACGATTATATTTCTTTAACGATTACGACAGCGGATGCGGATCAGTCAGACATGCTGGTGGCGCAACTCAGTCATATCGGCTACGAAGGCTTCGAAGAAGAAGGACGCACGCTGCATGCATTTATTCCCAAAGGATTTTATGACGGGGATGCCGTAAAAACATTGCTCGGACCCATGCAGCTGCCGGCCAAAGTGCAAACCATCGAACAAAAAAACTGGAATGAAGAATGGGAAAGCAATTTCCAGCCGGTGGTGGTCGCCGATTTCTGCGTGGTGCGCGCCGCTTTCCACCCACCCGTACCGGATATTCCGTATGATATTATCATAACGCCCAAGATGAGTTTCGGCACGGGCCATCACGCTACCACCTATATGATGATCGAGGGGATGAAAAACCTGGACATCAAAGAAAAGAAATTGCTTGATTACGGAACAGGCACCGGCATTCTCGCCGTGCTTGCCGAAAAACTCGGCGCAAAAAAAATACTCGCGATCGACAACGACGAATGGAGTATAAAAAATGCGGCTGAAAATATCATTCTCAATCATTGTAGTAATATTACGATCACCCAATCGGACCGGCCCGCGGGATCGGAGGTTTTTGACATCATACTGGCCAATATCAACCGCAATGTAATCCTGGCCAGCATGGGCGACCTGTGGCAACATTTGACGGAAGATGGCGTTGTATTAGGAAGCGGCGTATTACCTGGCGACGAAGAAAAACTGAAACTTGCTGCAACAACAGCTGGTTTTAATATGACAAAACTGGACATCCGGGACAATTGGATGAGTTTTGCGCTGAGAAAGCAGGGAAACGCTTAAAAATGACGAAATTCGAACCATTTTTTTAGCTATTTTTGAAATCCACTATCCAGGCTGTACATGAAGGAATTTTTATTCATATTACTGGCATATTGTATCGGATCGATTCCAACAGCCGTGTGGATCAGCCGCTACTTTTTTGGCATAGATATCCGTGAATACGGCAGTGGAAATGCCGGTGCCACCAATACCTTTCGCGTGCTGGGCTCCAAATGGGGTACCATCGTAATGTCTGCCGATGTGCTGAAAGGCGTGATCGCCACCAGCCTGTACATTCTGGCGCCTTATTACCTGCACAACGAATGGGACCGCACCAATTTCATGGTGGGTCTGGGACTTGCCGCCGTAGCCGGTCATATCTTTCCCCTCTGGGCCGATTTCCGGGGCGGCAAGGGAGTTGCCACGCTTTTTGGAATGATCCTCGCCATCCAGCCGCTGGTAGCGGTCTACTGTGTGGGGGTGTTTCTCCTGGTGCTATATTTGACCCGCTTCGTATCCCTGAGCTCCATCCTCGCCAGCATCGCCTTTGCTGTCCTCATCCTCTTCATATTCACTTTCAACAATGTGTAACGAGTTCGAAAATAAAGATATC
>CAZZYD010000382.1:0-3002 GCA_964658175.1 uncultured Puia sp.
ATCACGGTCGTGCATGTGGTAAGCAGCAGCCGCTTTGCACTCAAAGCCGAAGCGGCCGGTTGCGATGCCGTTGTCGCCGAAGGCTTTGAAGCCGGCGGACACAACGGACGCGAAGAAACGACGACCCTGGTGCTCGTGCCGGCAGTTTGTGCCGCGGTAAAAATTCCCGTGATCGCCGCCGGCGGCATCGGCAATGGCCGTCAGGCATATGCGGCGATGGCGCTGGGAGCAGAAGCGGTGCAGCTTGGTTCAAGATTTGTCCTCAGCACGGAAGGATCCGGCCACCCGGCCTTCAAGCGCCGGGTACAGGAGACAGGCGAAGGCGATACCAGGCTGAGCCTGAAGTCGCTGACGCCCGTCAGGCTGATCCGAAACCGGTTTGCCGACACCGTTATGGCGCTGGAACAATCAGGCGCATCGGTGGATGAACTGAAAGCCCTGCTGGGCCGCGGGCGGGCCAGGAAAGGCATGTTTGAAGGCTCGCTGGAAGAGGGGGAACTGGAGATCGGCCAGGTAAGCGCACTGCTCAACGACATAGTACCCGCAGCGGAAATTGTGAAAAATATATGGGATGAATTTAGGAAAACTTGCGAGCATCCATTACCTTTCGAATACTCACCTTTATGACCCGCTATAAATCCCTTTTACTAACCATTTTACTCGCCGTCTGCGGCCTGCCCCTGCTGGCATTCTGCGGAAAGACAGATCCCTGTCTGTTAAAAGGCCAGGTGACCGATGCGGTGACAAAAAAACCGGTATCCGGTGTGGTGGTTTCCGTGATCGTGGATGGCAGTAATAATCCGAAAGAAGCCGTCACCGATCGGGAAGGATTTTTTTATTTCCGGGAATTGCCGGGCAGACAGGTCAATCTCCGTTTTGAGAAAAAAGGATATGTCGGATACAAATCAAAATCCGTTTCCGTCAGCGAAAAAACCACCATCAAAATCGACGTACAGGTTTCCCCGGTGGCTGACTCTTTCCCCGATGATTCAGAATTTCCCTTGCTGCGGATGCTCGATGTAAAATAATTGGTTCCTTAACTTTCCCCCAGATCAATTTCTGTATTGTCCCCGATATTCAGGCTGCGGCTTTCGCCTTTTACTTCGGTATCACTGCCGATCAGTGAATGGGTCAACACGATATCATAGAGGTCGGCAAAGGATCCGATGATGGAATCCTTGAGGATTGAATAGGTGATGGTCGTTTTTTCTCCAATGGCAACGTTGGGGCCAATGATCGAGTTTTTGATCGTGCAGCCGGACGCTATATTCACGGGATGGATGATGATCGTATTCTCCAGCTGATGATCCGGCGCAATATTGCTGCCGAATTTCTTCAGCAGTTTCGAATTCGATTCCAGCAGGGTTTCTTTCTTCCCGCAATCGAACCAGTTCTGCACTTTGAAGGCTTCGAACTTCACCCCGTTGCGGATCATGCACTCTATCGCATCGGTAAGATTGTATTCACCATAACTGGTGATCTGGTTTTCAATATTGTTTTCAAGACATTTAAACAGGTAGTCCGTTTCACGGATGCGGTAGATCCCCACCAGCGCCATATTCGATTTCGGTATCTGCGGTTTCTCCACCACGCGGTGTATGATGCTCTCCTCATCCATTTCCGCCACACCGAAATTGCGCGGATCGTCCACCCGCTTTACACCCAGCATCGACTGAGGCATTTCCAGCACCTGGCGTATATCGTATTCACAAATCGTATCTCCGAGCACGATAAAGATCTCATCTTCACCAACCATATCCTTGGTGAGCAGCACGGCGTGCCCGATGCCCTTTCTTTCAGTCTGAAAAACAAAATGGGTGGTCAGCTGCGGATATTTTTCGCGCACATAATCCTGGATCTTGGTACCAAGGTATCCGACGATAAAAATGAACTCGGAGATGCCGGCTTCCTGCAGCTGGTCGACGATAATGCTCAGGATTGTCTTGCCCGCCAGCGGTATCAGTGCCTTTGGTTGCGTGTAAGTATGCGGCCTCAACTTGGTTCCGGCACCGGCTACGGGAATAATTGCCTTCATTAGCGAAAAAAGGATAAAATTAGCGAATTTTATTTAGCTCCTTTATTAAAATCGCCCTTCACCATGCAGCGGATTCTTCAAACAGTTTTCAGTTTATTTATATGTCTTGGGAGTTTTACCTGCTTCGGACAGTCCGGATCCGAACGCATCGACTCGTTGCTGCGCAGTATTTACGACCCCCGGCAACCGGGTGCCGTGGTGGGTATCGTCTCGGAAGGAAAAATATTTTTTCTGCAGCATTACGGTCTGCGTGATCTCGCATCGAAAAAACCGGTTCAGGTAAACACCCTTTTCAATATCGGGTCTCTTACAAAACAGTTTACCGCATATGCCATCATGACCCTGGTAAATGAAAAGAAACTGTCGCTGAATGACAGCCTCGAAAAATTCTTTCCTGACCTGCCACCGGCGATCGGTCGTCATATTACCATAGAGCAGATGCTCAGCCACTGCTCCGGCCTGCCGGATCACTACGCATTTACAGATACCAATATCGTGCGGCATGCCAGCGACAGGGACGTGCTGGCGGCGCTGAAACGGGCCGACACACTGCTGTTCACCCCCGGCACGCATTATCGGTACAGCAATACCGCCTATTGCCTGCTCGGTCTGCTGCTGGAGAAAATAAACGGACTTTCTTATGCGTCGGTGCTGCAGCAAACTATTTTTCAACCGCTGCATATGACCGAAAGTTCAGTGATTGATCTGCATCACCCGCTGCCATCGGCTGCCAAAAGCTATACCCGGAACAAGGCAGGGGTATTTAGTGAACTGGATGCGGATCAGTCCATTTTCTTTTCAACGGAGGCAGACGGTGGCATATATACCAGCATGAGCGATTATCTGCGCTGGTGCATCTGCCTGGAACAGGGTTGTATGAATAGGAATATTGTCAGCCAGACCTGGATACCGCGCACCGTGGTAGACAGCAGCAGGGGACTATCCTATGGCTTCGGCTGGTTTCTCG
>CAZZYD010000383.1:0-2995 GCA_964658175.1 uncultured Puia sp.
GAACTCATACAAACGGCTCCAGATATCGCTGGAAGTGCGCTGACGAATCCACACCCGGCCATCTTTCTGTTTGATTATGAAATAGTAAAACCATCTTGTTTTCCGGAAGACGGCCGGTGCCCGGGCGGGCAGCTGGTCCACCCAGCCATGACGGAACGCCTCGCAATCGGATTGCTGCGGGCAAACGGTACACTGCGGAGTCCGGGGAGTGCAGATTACGGCCCCGAAATCCATAATAGCCTGATTATATTCCGAAGGATTGTCCGCGTCGAGTACGGCGGCAGCAAGGTCCTGGTAGCACTGCTGAACCCCCCTGGAATGACCCGGCATGGAGATCCCAAAATACCGCGACAACACGCGCTGAACATTTCCATCCACGACCGCATAGGGCAACCCGAAAGCGAAGGAAGCTATCGCCGCTGCGGTGTAAGGACCTATCCCGGGCAGCGCAAGAATATCTTCATAGCGGTCTGGAAATTTTCCCGAATGATTGCCGGTAATGGTTTTTGCGGTGGCGATGAGATTTTTGCAGCGGCTGTAGTAACCAAGCCCTTCCCAAAGCTTGAACACATCTTTTTCCGGTGCGGCGGCCAGATCGCCGATGGCGGGATATTGAAGAATAAACCGTTCATAATATTTCCAGCCTTGTTCCACGCGGGTTTGCTGAAGGATGATTTCGCTGAGCCAGATCCGGTAGGGATCCGGCTCGCCTTTCCAGGGCATTTTCCGGGTATTTGACACCCGGTTCCAGCCAAGTAATTTTTCTGTAAAAGGGACGGAATTCATTGTGCTTTGGAATGTTGCGGAATAGCTAAAAGATTGATTTTCAATATTTTGTAATTTGCTGAGCAGCAGCATGTTATCCCCAGGCCGAGATTTTGAAATGCTGCCGGACAGAATTTGGTTGCAGATTAATTTTTTTGTTATATATTTAAAATCAGAAACTTACAAAACAATTTGTGTCATGAGAAAGGCCGATCTGGTAAATCAAATTTCAGATAAAACCGGGATACCCAAAGTGGACGTTCTGGTTACACTGGAAACCATGTTCAAGGAAGTCAAAGAAACACTTTCCAAAGGAGAAAATATTTATATCAGGGGCTTTGGCAGTTTCATAACAAAAAAGAGAGCAGCAAAGATCGGCCGCAACATAAAAAAAAATATTGCCGTACATATTCCGGAACATTATATCCCCTCTTTCAAACCGGCCAAGGAATTTGTAGCGGAAGTAAAAAAGTTGCAGGCTGTCAAGGATAATCAGCCAAACCCTGAAGAAGAGATGTAATTTCGCGGTTCAATGATCGATGAGTGAAAAAACAGCAATTGATTGTAGCCGGTTCCGGCATCCTGATACTGGTTCTCTTCTTTTTTTTCGGCAAAACAGTTCCTCCTTCCAAAAATAATCCCACAGCTTCGCCTGCCAGGACAGCAGCGGATTCGGGTTCGCTTAAATCAATAAATATCGACCAGATTCTGGCGGCGACGAAGTCAAAACTGACCCCGGATCAACTCTCTCATATCAATCGCCTTGAGCATTCCGTAGTACGTGGGGACGTTCATAATCAGGAGATCACAAAAAACGAACAGCTGGCTGGCTACTGGCGCGATTCGGTGCAGGATGCCTTTCTTCCCTATGCTTATTATACCGGGGAAGCAGCAAAATTGGAAAATTCTGAAAAAAAGCTCACTTTTGCAGCCCAATTATTTTTGGGAAATCTGCGCGGACAGGATAACGCCGTTTTAAGAGGTTGGATGGCCACGGAAAGCCGTGACTTGTTTCAACAGGCGGCAAAACTGGATCCGAACAGTGATTCCATCAAGATCGGAATGGGTGCTACCTACATTTTTGGAAGTACGGGTGAAAATCCTGCCGACATAATGCAGGGAATTCAGCAGATCCTCGCCGTAGCGCGGCGCGACTCACTGAATATGTATGCGCAGTTCATGCTTGGATTGGGCGGTATTGCCTCCGGACAGTTCGATAAAGCGATTCCCCGGCTTACGAAAGTGGTGTCTTTCGATCCGCAGAATCTCGAGGCTGTTCTGAATCTGGCGGAAGCCTATGAACGAACGGGCAATGTGCCTTCAGCGAAGGAATGGTATGAAAAAGCCAAAAAACTCACCAGCAATCAGGATCTGGTGGGTGCCATTAACGAAAGGCTGGCTGCCCTGAAATAATATCGCGGTCAAACGCGAAGGAAGAAAACCATCCATGGGCGGGGGTCTTAGGATGAGAAAAAAGTCACCGGGTGAACCCTGATGGCAAATAACTAATTATAAAAAAACATTACTGATGCCTTGTGGTAAAAAAAGGAAGCGGCATAAAATCGCAACCCACAAACGAAAGAAAAGATTGCGTAAAAATCGTCATAAGAAGAAGAATAAATAAACGCACTCCGGGCCTGCGGCATTCCCTTCAGGCCTATATCTCCTGCTGAATCAAAATAATTCCTGGTTTTACTCCCTGCCTGCAAGGCAGGATGTAACGGTAGTTATATGAATCGTCTTTCAGCATTTGAATTCCTTTCCCGGATGTACCCGTAGCGCTGTAAATGTTACACCTTTTACATTGAATAAGGAACTGATCATAAATACAACCCCCCAGGGCGTGGAAATCGCGCTGCTGGAGGACAAACGGTTGGTGGAGTTGCATCACGAAAAGACCGACGCAAGTTTTGCGGTCGGCGACCTTTATCTCGGAAAAGTAAAAAAACTTATTCCAGGGTTAAATGCTGCATTCGTGGATGTCGGATTTGAGAAGGATGCTTTCCTTCATTATACCGATCTCAGCCCCTATGCAAGGTCGTTGCTCAAATTCACCCAATCGGGCATAACGGATACCAATGAAACCCCGGCCGATTTCGGGGCTTTCAGCGTTGAACCCGAAATTGTCAAAACCGGCAAGATTACCGAGGTGCTCAGCGGCAAGCCCAATATCCTTGTTCAGATCCTGAAGGAACCGATCGCCGCCAAAGGTCCGCGTCTGAGCTGCGAG
>CAZZYD010000384.1:0-2984 GCA_964658175.1 uncultured Puia sp.
ATCTTCACGACGGCCGTGCGCACTTTTTCCACCGCCCCGATGATGGTGGCTGAATATGAATCCATGATAGTCTTTCCGTGGCAGGAACAAATAGCATTCCTGTATGAAAAACTGCTATTGTTGCGGGTGGGGAGTGCTCATTTGGCAGGGATGGGCGATTAAAGACTGTTCCACGCGACGACGCGACGGATGCGCAACGGCGCGACGAATATTCCTGCTGTGGTTCCGTAATCATTGCTGGTCCATGGGTGCATCAGCCACTCCCTGCGCGGTTGCGCATCCGTCGCGTCGTCGCGTGAAATAAAAACCCCGAATGCAGGATGTGGCATTACCCTTGCATATACCCCGTATCATTCAACCCAACATAAACCATTCACCATGCGATCTTTTCTATTAGCGATGCTGACCTGCGCTGCGCTCTGCCTGCTCGGTTCCTGCGCCAATGACGGCGATTACGGCTACATGCAACCGGTATATATCGGTCCGGGCATCGGGATCGGCAGCGTACTCGCTATCGTGATCTCCTGGTCGCGGAACAAGTCTATTCTCTGGGCCATCGTGGCCGGATTGCTGGGCTGGCTTTATGTGATCTATGCCCTCATCGTCGGAAAAAAATAAAACCACCCATCTTATTCATCAGGATGGCAGGATGACGCCGGTAAGTTCGGCGCAGATCGTCAGAAAACGGTCCTGCAAATCGGTATCCGCTGCTGCGGGCAGGAAGCTGTGCTGCCGCTGATGAAAAAAATATTTCCCTGACACTTTCGCGGCCGGCTCTTCACTCACCGCCAGCCATGCCTGGGTCCGGGGACCTTCTTCAAGGGAATCGGTGGCGCCCGCTCCGCCCATCCGGGTGGCTACCCAACCCGGTTCGAGCGCATTGGAGAGCACATCTTTCCAGCGCCGCGCCACAGCAAATGCCAGGATCAGGTCATGCAACTTGGAATCTGCGTAAGCATTAAATCCATTCCAGCGTTTATCCTTCCAGGTGAGATCCTGCAGGCTTGGATCACCCTGGCGGTGCAGGCCCGAACTCAGGTATACCAGCCGCCCCGGGCGTTTGATCAGGGCCGTGAGCAGGTAGGGTGCCAGACTATTCACCACAAATAGTTGGGGAAGTCCTTCAGCAGTATTGGAGCGTGTGGCCTCCCGGTAACCAACACCCGCATTGTGGATCACCGCATCAAAATAGCCAATATCATTGGCCTGCGAGGCGACGGATGCGATTTCGCGAAGACTTGACAGGTCGCCGGTAATTACAGTGCTGGCGCCGGGAACAGCCTCCATGGCGGTTTTGCCACGATCGATGTTCCTCGCGTGCAGGACCACTTCATGATCTGCTGCCACCAGCAGTTTCGCCGCCATCATTCCTAATCCGTCTGCCGCGCCGGTAATGAGTATTCTGGGCATGATCATTGATTTTGTATGCAGCAAGTTAGGTATAGCCCGTTTGCCGTGCATTAACAAATGGTAAAAACAGATCGTCTACCTTTGCCGTTCGTGCAGAAGGGAAAAACAGCCTCAACAGAAAATTACAAATAAACATTATGAAAAGAAGTATCTCCGTTCTGGTGGTTGCCGTCGCAGCCACTTTTTTAATCAGTGGTTGCGTTCCGACCAGAAAATGGAAGGCATCCGAAGCTTCCCTGGCATCGGCAAGAAACGACAGCGCAAAACTGGCCGGCAATGTAGCGTCGCTGCAGTCCGATGTCGCCCAGCTCAAACAGCAGGTAGCAGATCTTAACAACAAAGCCGGCGAACTCACCACCGATGCGGCAGACAAACAATCTCAGCTCAGCAAGAGCAAGGAAGAACTGGCCGCGCAGCGCATCAGGCTACAACAGTTGCAGGCGCTGATGGACCAGCAGAAAAAAGCTACCAGCGATATCCGCAAGAAGATGGCTGATGCACTTGTCGGTTTCAACTCCAACGAACTTACGGTAGCCATCAAAAATGGTAAGGTTTACGTGAGTCTGCAGGAAAATTTATTGTTCCCTTCCGGCAGCGCCGTGGTCAATCCAAAAGGAAAAGATGCGCTTGGCAAACTGGCTGAAGTGCTGAACGCTAATCCGGATATCACTGTGGATATCGAGGGTCATACGGATTCCATTCCGATTCGTGGACGTTACAAGGACAACTGGGATCTCAGTACGGCGCGCGCGACCTCCATCGTGCGGGTACTTACGATCGATTATAAAGTAGATCCGGTCCGTGTGATCGCTTCCGGTCACAGTTCTTTCGAACCTATCCAGTCCAACAGCACGCCGGAAGGCCGGGCGCTCAACAGAAGAACAGAAATCATCCTGTCTCCAAAATTGGATGAGTTGTTTAAGTTGCTGGAGACGAGCGGCTCGTAAATATTTGATTTCGCATTTTCTCGCAAAGACGCAAAGGGAACACTACACCTTTGCGTCTTTGCGATTCTTTGCGTCTTTGCGAGAAATAACGACTGCTACTGATTCCCCCCGCCACTCTTCCCGCCGCTCTTCGTATCATCGTTGCTGATATTCTTCTCGCTGCGCTTGATATCGCTGTTCAGCTTACCAATTTTGTAGTTGATCCGGATGGCATAGGTCCGGTAAGGCATCTGGTTATAACTGGTCTGGTAAAAGTCTACGGTGTGAAAATTACTTCTGCCGGTAAACACCCGGCTATACGGATTATTAACCACCATTGAAACCGTCGCTTTCTTACCCCAGAATGATTTCGACAGAACATAGGAAGAGTATAAGAAGTTATTCGTCTTGCCCTGCAGCGTTACATCACCGCTGAAAAAGCCCGCGTCGATCGAAAACCGGAAACCTTTCTTGAATTTATAGGCGGCATTGGCTTCGGCATTGCCGGTATATCCGTCATTTTTATAATAGACGCCGTTGTAAGACCCGCTTACCCAGATCCGGTTTAATTGACCATTCAGGGTCAGCGTCAGGGCCGGTGTAAGCGTAAAATTTGTGTTCAGGTTCAGGCCGAGCACTTTATTAAAC
>CAZZYD010000385.1:0-2953 GCA_964658175.1 uncultured Puia sp.
CAGTGAAATCGCCTTGGCCTGCACCTTCCGGTATGGGTCGTTGCGGGCGAGGTTCGCCAGGAGGGGTTCTGCTGCGGCCAAAACCGCCGGTTTAGACAGGTCAAGCTGTTCCATGGTATAAATCCTCAACTCAAAATATCGGTCCTGCAG
This sequence comes from uncultured Puia sp., assembly GCA_964658175.1. Lineage (GTDB taxonomy): Bacteria > Bacteroidota > Bacteroidia > Chitinophagales > Chitinophagaceae > Puia. Next base: position 151 of record CAZZYD010000385.1, read on the forward strand.
GGCCTTCGAGAGCAGCGATACGGCGGACGGCTGATCCTGCTGGCTGGCGCAGAAGTCGATGGCTTCCCGGCGATCCAGGTATTTGCCCGCATGACTGTACTGATAAATAAAATTGTCCAGGGATTTATGATCCTTTTTTTCACAAAGCACGATTTTGTCGCCATCCACATTCACCAGATCAGGTTTCTGCCGGTAACCGTAAATGAAACTGTCCGTGTTGTTTTCAAGCCATTCGCGGTGGCGGGTTTTTTGTCCGCCTTCATAGAGGTCGATGTATAATGGCACGCGGAAGACCTTGGCTGTTTTCTGGGTCTGCTCTACGCGCACGGTAACTTTTTTTGCCGTCTCATCATATTGATAGCTGATGTCCAGGATCGGGTGACCGCTGCCGTAATACCACTGGTTCCAGTACCAGTGCATATCCTGGCCCGTCACAGCTTCCACCGCCAGCCGCAGGTTGTCGGCTTCGGCGGATTTGAATTTGTTGCTGTTGAGGTAGAGGTTGAGTGACTGGTAAAAAGCACTGTCGCCGATGTAGTTGCGCAGCATATTCAGGATACGGCCGCCCTTTGAATAGGTGACCATGTCGAACATCGCTTCGCGGTCGCCGTAGTGATACCGAACGAGGTCTTTGGAAGGGTTGGTGGAATCGGCGAGGTATTGTTCGATGTCCTTGAAATTGGTGGCATCGCCGGCATCCTGGCCGTGTTTGTATTCGGCCCAGATGGTTTCACTGAAATTGGCGAAGGATTCATTTACGGTCAGGTTGCTCCAGCTTTCTGTGGTCACCAGGTCGCCAAACCATTGATGAAAGAGTTCATGCGCGATATAGTCTTCGTAATGGTTGCCATCCGTGAGCTGGCGGGCATCCTGCTGGAGGGCGTCGGTCTGCAGGGTGGCCGTGGTATTTTCCATCGCACCGCTTACATAGTCGCGGGCGGTCATCTGGTCGTATTTGACCCACGGATATTCAAATCCGAGGATGCGGGAATAAAAACCCATCATTTCGGGTGTAAGTCCGAATATCCGGCGGGCCACGGGCGCATAGGCTTTCTCCACATAATAGTTCACTTCTTTGCCTTTATAGCTGTCTTTGACCACGGCATAGTCGCCTACGCCCATGAAGAACAGGTACGGGGCGTGGGGCAGGTCCATCTTCCAGTCGTCCGTACGGGTGCCGTCGGCATTTTTTTTCTGCGAAACGAGTTTTCCGTTGGAAAGGGTTACGTATTTGGCCGGCACGGTCATCAGGATCTCTTCGGTCGATTTCTGGTTTGGTCTGTCGATGGTGGGGAACCAGGCAGAATTGGATTCTGTTTCGCCCTGGGTCCAGATCTGGGTGGGTTTATCGGCCTCTTCCCCCAGCGGATTGATGAAATACAGGCCTTTCGCGTCGGTAATGGCGGCGCTTCCCGACACTTTTAATTCATTTGGCCTGGCCGTGTAGTCAATATAAAGGGTGTATTGTTCGTTATGGTGATAGGTTTTACCCAGCCGGATGAACAGTTGCATGCCGTCACTGGTAAATTTCAGTGCCGTGAGCTGGCCGTTTTTCTGGATGGACAGGCTATGGATGTCCAGGCCCTTGGCATCCAGTGTCAGTGAATCGGTGGGGTAAAAATGAGGTTGCAGGGTGATCCAGGCCTTGCCATAGAGGTAAGATTTGGCATAGTCGAAACGTACATCGAGTTTGGTATGCACGAGGTCGTTGATACGCGGCGCCGAAGCGCGGAACGGGTCGGTTTGCGGAGGTTGGGGCAGCGGAGACTGGGCTGAGCCCCGGAGAGAAAGGATCGTGACCGACAACAGGGCAAACAACTTAACCATTGGATCAATTTTAAAAGTGGGCAAAGCTACGGGCTGATCCACGTAACAAACATAAAAAAATGCAAAACTACCGGTCATTTGGGATGAGCGGCGACACCGTGACGGTCGCCCGTTTTGACTTATTTCTTATTTCCTGTACGTTTGTTGAACGATCGTAGAACCCCACGCATGTTGAAACCGTTATTGGCCATAATTTTTGGTTTATTTGCGCAGGGCGTTTTTGGTCAGCAGCCAGGCTACCTGCTGCTGATCGATGCAGAGAACCACCAGCCCTTTCAGGTGATGGTGGGTGACAGCAGCCTGCAATCCTCTTCCCTCGGGCATGCCAGCATCGCCCATCTGAAGGACAGCAGTTACCGTATTTATATCCGTTTCAGCGACCATGCCGTTCCCGAACAGGCATTCCAGGTAAACATCAATAAAAAAGACCAGGGTTACCAGTTGCGTCACCAGGCCGCCGGCAGGTGGGCGCTCTATAATTGGCAGTCGCAGGAAATGAAATATGCGCTCGCCGGCACTGACAGCAGCCGGATCATCGAGCTGGGTACCCGTCGTACGGATCCGTTCGCCAGACTGATGGCGGCCGTGGTCAATGATACATCGGTGATGTACAACACCTATTCAAGAAAAACACTCGAGGAAGACAGCCTGCGCATCGCGCAGCAAAAACGTAACGCGGAGACGGCGCTGGCAGCCACGAAAAAACCGGCCACGGTGAAAACGGTGAAGCTGACACCGGCGCAGCAGCGCGCGGAGAAACTGAAGCGCGACCGCCTGGTAAAAGCCATGCAGGCAGATTCGCTGGTGGCCAGGGAAATTGTGAACAAGCAATTGCTGATCGACAGTCTGCAGCAACTGGTTTACCAGCAGCACCTGTCTGATTCGCTGCGGGCGGATTCCGTACGGATCGCCCGGGAGCGCGCGATGGCGACACCGGTGAAACTTACGGCAAAGCAGCGGAGCGATTCCATTCATG
>CAZZYD010000386.1:0-2935 GCA_964658175.1 uncultured Puia sp.
CGATCGTGCTTATACTGTAGTTTCACGCGACGGCGCAACGGATACGCAACGCCGCGACGAGTAAGGGATTAAATATGGGATAATGACATTTTGAAACACCCGTCGCGGCGTTGCGCATCCGTTGCGCCGTCGCGTGAAACAAAACACCTGAAATAAACCTACAGATATTTATCATGTATCACTCCCCAATGATGCTTATGATGCCCATACACCAGATTCACGAGTGTCAACGCGGTCATGTCCATCCCATTCGCCGTACCGGGACGAGCCAGCGCTTCATCGTCGAGGGATGAGATGAAGGCAATGGTAGAGGCGCGCAGCAATTTAAATTCACTGAGGATATCATCCAGTTCGCGGTCGTTGCCGTGTGCATATTCGGCAAAAAGACTTTCTTCAAAGCCCGGCAGTTCGGTCTGGTCGTTGCGCGCAAAACGCAGGGCACGGTAAGTAAATATGCGTTCGCAATCCAGCAGGTGGACGAGCATATCTTTCAGCGTCCATTTTTCGGGCGCATATCGGTAAGCGAGTTTCTCCGGCGGCAGACTGGTCATCAGTTCCACGGTGTCATCGAGGATATCCTGGAGATGTGCCAGCAATTGTCCGTCGGGCGGCACCTGGTCGAGATAGCGTTGAAAAAAATGTTTCGTGGGCGTGGCTGGCTTTGGGATGAGTCGGATTTCCTGCATGATATTATTGTTTTTTAAACCGGATGGCGATGCCGCCGTCCGATGACATATGAACCGGCAGCTGGTCGCGCCGGGTGACGGTCTGGTGCATGAGCTGCAGGTGATTCGGATCGGAGTCGCCGGCAGCGTCGAGGTAAATATCCGCCCTATAAGATCCATCTCCCAAAAAATCGAGTGGTAAGGTAAGCTGGTTCACCGCGGAATCGCAGATGCCGCCGGCATACCAGTCACTCCCATCCCGTCTAGCGGTAACGAGAAAATGAAACGGATCGGCGGCAATTACTTTTGTCGAATCCCAGTGCGCGGGTACTTCGCGGATAAAGTCAAAACCGGGTTGACCTTCATAGGCCGCGGGATAATCGCAGACCATTGAATTCGCATTCTCCAGGATCACATACATGCCGAGCATATGGCAGCGGGTGCCGAGCACGAGCGGTCGCGTGTATTGTGCCCGGAAGGCAGATCTCGGCACGGCGCGGAAACCACCGAGGTGATAATCCGTGGCGCCCGCGAGTGCGCGGGTAAACGCGATGTCGAGGTCGTGGACAGACGTAACGCCTTCCGGATTCCATTTATCGTGTTCGTAGTTCATGGCGCCTTCGCGCGTAAATTCATTGGGATAGGTGCGGTTGAGTCCCGTGGGCTTGTAAGCCCCGTGAAACTGGATATGGAGATGATGCAGCGCCGCTTTTTCAAGGATCTCGGTTTGCATGTTGACCATCTGCTGGTCGTCGCGGTCGAGGAAGTCGACCATCATGCCGCTGATGCCCCATTGTTCAAATAAGGTAAAGGCGGAATCGAGTTTTGGATAGAGCGCCTTCCAGTGCACCCACACACGGATGCCGACGCCTTTTGAATGCGCGTAGTCGCAGACTTCTTTCATATCGAGTCCGGGTACGGGTGTGGTGACATCCGCATGCGGACCGGGCATGAATGAAATGCCATCGTCCATATACCATTGATGAAGACCGTATTCCACGACGGAGTGGTATTCGATGTGGTTGCGTGCGCAGAAATCGATATAGTATTGCTGGGTGACAAAATTATTACCGGGCGCGTTGAGGGTGTCCGGGGTGACATTGCCATTCCACCAGGGGAAGGTTGTTTTTCCGGGCTTTATCCAGGAAACATCTTTGATGCGGAGTGGTGGTGCGAGACTGGTGAGGATATTGGTCTCCACAAGTGCGCCGATGCGGTCGCTGATCAGGAACACGCGCCAGGGACTATTGTGCGGCAGGTCAGCTTTTACGGCAATGGATGAATCATAAGGAGATGGCGAGAGACGGCTGATCAGTCCCTGGTCTGTTTTTACGAGGTACATGCCGGCGTAGTCGAGCAGTGCCGCTTCAGTGATCGACATAAAAATATGATCCGGGAATTCGAAGAGCGTGGGCATGTCCATCAGCTCGTTCTTTCGCAGGGATTGGTAGGCGACCGTCGTATACAACCCTTCGTGGGATGTGGTATAGTCGGGCAGGAAGAGCGTGTGGACGCTCGGGTTGCCGCTGAGGTTGAACTGGTCGTCTTCACTGCGGAGGATGATTTGTTGGCGCTGACGGCGATCCGGAAAATGATAGCGGAAGGCGATGCCATCGTTGAAAGCAGCCACGTCCAGTTGAATTTCATGAAATGGCGCGTTGCTTTGTTTTAGCGGGATGCTGAGGCGGTTGACGGGTTCATCGACCCGGGTTGTTTTTCCGACGACGAGCTGATAAGTGCATCTTTCTTTGGTGGAGGATATTTTTCCGGCGATGACGGCTTTGTCGAACGCGCCATCGTCAAAATGAAGTCCGAGGGATGAGTACGAGACCAGGGATTTCTGTTTATAGCGGATCGAGTATCCGGGTTGGCCGTTTTTGATTTCGAACTGGAAAACGAGGTTTTTGTCGGGCGAATAGAGGGTAGCGCGGGATTGGGCGAGGGTGCCAAGCGAGCAGGAAAAAAGCAGGGAGAGCAGCGTCAGACGAGGATTCATGCACAAAAGCTAACGCACTAAATTACAACAGGATATTGCATGAAGGCCAGCAAATCGGGCTTATGCACATGCCCTGTGGAAAACACATATAAAAGTTTGGGGGGAACCCTTTTTCCGTTATTTTTGCACCCTCAAAATAATGTACGCTGAAAAGCGCATTTTAGGTTGAAATAACTGTTTACCAAAGCAGTTCATTTGATGATTCCGTAGCTCAGTTGGTAGAGCAATACACTTTTAATGTATGGGTCCTGGGTCCGAGTCCCAGCGGGATCAC
>CAZZYD010000387.1:0-2919 GCA_964658175.1 uncultured Puia sp.
CTGGGGTCGGTCTACCAGGGCATGGAGCAGTATGATTCCGCCCTCCGTTTTTATCAGGAAGCGCTGAAGATCATCCAGGAAATGAAACTGACGGCAGAGGAAGCCAGGGTCTATTTTGATATGGGCAAAACATACCGCATGAAACAGGATGTGGTCGGTGCCGAGCTGTATCTCAGGAAAAGCAGGCAGCTGGCCGAACAGCTGGGAGACACGGCCCGCTCGGCGTCAGCAGATGCTGAACTGGTAGCCCTGGGATCGGCGGTACGCCGCACCACCATCGAGGAAAAACAACTCTTGCACAGCCTGAATACTTCTGAAAGAATGGGAGACCGGAATTCCGAATTACAGAATTACCGGTACCTGTCGGATCATTATGCCGAAAACAAACAGTTCGATAAAGCGCTGGTCTACCTGAAAAAATCTTTCGCCCTCCACGACAGCCTGCAGAACAACGAACTCCAGGTGCAGGTTAAAAACCTCGAGGAGCAATATAATTTGGACAAAAAAGAAAAGGAAATCGAACTGTTGAAAAAAGATCAGCAACTATCGCTGCTGCATCTGCAGAAGAACAAAACCTTTCAGCTGGCGGCTATGCTGTTCATTTTTTTCCTGGCACTCACGGGTTTCCTGATCTTTAACCGCTACCGCATCATCAGCAAAGCAAGGCGCCTCATCGAAATGGAAAAGATGCGCAACCACATCGCGCGCGATCTGCACGACGATATCGGTTCCACCCTCACCAGCATCCATATCATCAGCAAGGTTTCACTGCAGGATGAACTGGCTGGAAATCCGGACATGGCGGAAAATATGAAGAAAATCAATGACCGTACCGGCGCGATCATGGAAAGTATGAATGACATCGTGTGGACCATCAATCCCCAACACGATACCATGGAACAGATGCTCTACCGGATGAAGGAGTTTGCGGCCGAAATCCTGGAACCGGCGCAGATCAACTATCGCTTTGAAGAAGAAGGAGAGATTTCTTCGGTTCGGTTGGATATTCAGAAAAGAAAGGATTTTTACCTGTTATTCAAAGAAGCCGTGAATAATGCAGCCAAACACAGTGCCTGTCAAACACTGAAGATCCGGCTGAGCTATGCAGCAAATACCCTGCGCCTGACCATCGAAGACGACGGAAAAGGATTTGATGAAAATGACATCCGGCCGGGCAATGGGCTGGAAAACATGCGGGCGCGGGCGCAGGCGATGAATGCACAACTGAAACTGGATTCGGTGAAGGGCAGAAGCACCCGGATATCCCTGGATATGTCCATCACATGATCAGGGGATATGGGCGCAGTTTATTCGGTTCATTTTTGTAAAACAACATCCAGCTAAAACCAATGCATATCGGGATCGTCATATATGAGGACAATGCCAGTCTCCGCGAGAGCCTCGGCAACCTGATCACGCATTCCAAAGACCTGATTCTGCTCGGAAGTTTTCCGAAGGCTGATCAGATCCTGGAGCAGATGCCGTCGCTGGATCCTGACGTGATCCTGATGGATATCGACATGCCCGGATTAAATGGCATCGAAGCCCTTCGTTTATTGAGAACAAAACATCAGCGGGTGCAGGTGCTGATGCTCACCGTATTCGACGACAATGACCATGTGCTGGACGCCATCTGTGCCGGCGCATCGGGCTATCTTCTAAAGAAATACATTTCGGACAGTCTCGCGGATGCAGTAAAAAAAGTATTGGAAGGCGAATCTCCGATGTCGCCCGGCATCGCGCGGATGATCGTCAACAGGATGCAGCAAATGCCCCGGCAGACGGTAAATCTATACAATCTTACACCCAGGGAGAATGAGATCCTGCTGCATCTTTCCAGGGGAAACAGTTACAAGCTGGTCGCGGTGGAATTAGGTATCAGCCTGGATACCGTGCGGTCCCACATCAAGAAGATCTACGAGAAACTCCAGGTGCATACGCAAACCGAAGCCATCGCAAAGGCTTACAAGGAACGCCTGATCTAGTGGCGCTCCGAATCCACTTATGTATTAATCATCATTTTTCATGACCAATCGCAGGGCCGACCACGATGGTGCCGTGTTCTTCCATTATTTTCTTTTTTTGTTCTGGCGTCATATTTTTGTACAGCCCTTCGCTGACGGCTTTAAAGTGCATTTCCATTTTCAGTGCAGGCTGAAACATAATCAGCATTTTGGCTTCACCGTCACTGGTTTTGCTGAAAGCATGATGTACTTTTCTCGGTACAAAGGCCGAGTCACCGGCTTTTGCCGTGAATGTCTTCTCGCCGATTTTTACCAGGAATTCGCCTGAAAGAATATAGAACCATTCGTCCTGCTCGGGGTGAAAATGCAGGGGCGGTCCACCGTTTACTTTTCTGGTCGATTCAAAAGTGAACACATCTCCATCGGTATCGCTGGTACCGATTTTAGTGTAAAATATATCGCCCTCCAGCAGTGTAATCGGGGCATCGTGACGGTCCTTCCCGTTCCCGACTTCAAATCCCTCGTTTAACCGGTTTGTTTCCTGCTTGATTGAAAAGGGCATCGCGGCCACCGGCAGGGCGGTTCCGGATAATTTTAGAAATGAGCGACGGCGCATAGGTTGTTTTTTTGCTAAAGTCGGATATATTAATCATAAAAAAACTCCCCGCTAAGCTGTCAAAATGAAGTACTAATATTCAGATTGGCAAGATGCCGGCCTTATGGCACTTTAATTCTTTCTTCGGCAGTAAACTCTAATATGCTATCAATCAAACGACTGCGCAGCGGTGATGTGCGGGGACCTGTTCTGGTAAATCATTTGCATTCTGTCGGATATTCTACTAAAACCTGAAAATATGATTTCCCGATATGAAGTCTCCCAAGTAATCAACGATGCGTTGAAAACCAGTATCCGGGGTTTGCGTCCCCACCTGCAATGTCTGAATCTTGACCTGAG
>CAZZYD010000388.1:0-2911 GCA_964658175.1 uncultured Puia sp.
GTAATAACGACAACAGGAATAACAACGGAAACAACAACGGTTACCAGCCCAATAATCCCGCGCCGAATACGAATCCGCGTCCCGTCAATCCGCCGGTCAGCACAAACCCGGTACCGAACAATCCGCGTCCTGTGAATAACGGAGGAAACAATCCTGCGCCTCCACCTGCCGGGAACAACAATCAGAATCCGGTAAACAACAACAATCAACCGAACAATAACAGAACGACGCCGAATTTTGGCAACAATGGCAATGTTCAGCTCGTCAACGGGCGCGTGCCGGAAAGACCCGCCACGCAACCAAACCAGACGGTGCCGGTGATTTCACCGGCAAACCAGCCCCAGCCGAACAACGGAAACCGGCCCACCAGTCCGCGTTTTCAGCAACCGGCCAACAATCAGCCACAGCAGACAAATAACAATATGCAGTTGCCCTCACCCGCTCCGGTGAACCGGCCACCTGTGACCACCCGTCCCGCCATTCCCAATAATCCTCAGCCACGGATGTCGCCCCCGCCTGCCAGAACCAGTGTTCCGGCACCCGGAAACAGGCCGGCCGTTGTTCCGGAAAAGCCTAAGGACGACAAACCAAAACCAAGACAGGCCAATCCTGCGTGACGGGAAAGACAGAATTTATTTTTATTGTATCACAAAATTTTCGACGGGATATCTTTGTGCACAAACGGTGTGCATTTCTCCGGAGGAAAAGGGAAAAACTTTTTTAAATTGTGGATAGCCCCGGCAATTTTGTGCATAAGGGCTGTTTTCTGTGGACAGGCTGGTGCATTGGCGCTGGATAAATATGAAAACAAATTATACCAGCGGAAGAAATAAAGGCCTTTATATTCGCCATCCCGGTAGAAACCGGTAACCGGCGGATCACAATGCGGTAACAATTTCTTAATAAAAAAAGGCTGGCCTTCCATCTGAAAAGATGGTTTAAATGACGGATTCATGGAGCTCACAAATTTGAATAAGGATCGGAAACTCAGGAAGAAATCGCCCGTTGACATAAACACCATGATGTATGGCAAACTGCCGCCGCAGGCCAAAGACCTGGAAGAAGCGGTGCTGGGTGCCATCATGCTTGAAAAAAGCGCTTTCGATACGGTGATCGAAATCCTCAAACCGGAATGTTTTTATGTGGAAAGCCACCAGCGTATTTACCGGTCCATGCAATCCCTGGCCCAGAAAAGCCAGCCGATCGATATCCTCACGGTGGTGGAAGAACTCCGGATGAAAGAAGAACTGGAAGTATGTGGCGGACCTTACTATGTTACCCGGCTGACCAATGCCGTGGTGTCGTCTGCCAATATCGAAGCCCATGCCCGCATCATTCTCCAGAAATTCATTCAGCGCGAACTGATCCGTATCAGCGGCGAAATCATCGGAGACGCGTACGAAGACAGCACCGATGTGTTCGATCTGCTCGATGATGCCGAAGGGAAATTATTTGAGATCACCAACAATCACCTGCGCAAGAATTTCGACAGCATCGACACGGTGCTGGTAAAAACGATCCAGCGCATTGAGGACCTCCGCAATAAAAACGAAGATTTTTCCGGGGTTCCGTCCGGCTTCGCGTCGCTGGATAAAATAACCTACGGCTGGCAGCCGACGGATCTGATCATCCTGGCGGCCCGTCCGTCCGTTGGTAAAACGGCTTTCGCGCTGAACCTCGCGCGAAACGCCGCGCTTCATCCGGTAAAACCGACGCCAATCATTTTCTTCAGCCTGGAAATGAGCGCCGGGCAACTCGTACAACGTATCCTGTCTGCAGAAAGCGAGATCTGGCTGGAAAAGATATCCCGCGGGAAGCTGGAGGAGCATGAAATGAAACAGCTTTATGCCAAGGGTATCCAGCGCCTCGCGCAGGCGCCGATCTTTATCGACGACACGGCAGCCCTGAATATCTTCGAGCTCCGGGCCAAATGCCGGCGGTTAAAAAATAAGCACAATATCGGCCTGATCATCATCGACTACCTGCAGCTGATGAGCGGAACGAGCGAAAACAAAAACGGTAACCGCGAACAGGAAATCAGCCGCATCTCCCGCGACCTGAAAGGCCTGGCAAAGGAATTACAGGTGCCGATCATCGCTTTGTCGCAGTTGAGCCGTGAAGTGGAAAAAAGAAAAGAAGGCAACAAAATGCCCCAGCTGAGTGATCTGCGTGAATCCGGTGCGATCGAACAGGATGCCGACATGGTGATGTTCCTTTACCGGCCGGAATATTATGATATCACCGCCAATGAATTTGGCGACAGCAATAAAGGCGAAACCCACGTACGCATCGCCAAACACCGAAACGGTTCGCTGGAAACCATCAAACTGAAAGCCCTCCTGCACATCCAGAAATTCATGGATGACGATGGGAATGACTACGGCGGCATGGGACTGCCTACCGGCAACTGGAAGCCCGTGCAGGACGACCAGAGCGGGGCCAAACTCTACATTCAGGCTGGTAGCAAGATGAACGATATCCCCTACAATGACGAGGAGGAAAATCCTTTTTAACCGCGTTTTACATTTGATGACCGCTCATGTCCGCTGCTTATTTTTTTCATCCGCAGATAGATCCCGGCGCGGCATCCGTTCAATTGGATGAAGCCAACGCCCGCCATGCCGTGCAGGTATTGCGGATGAAGGAAGGCGCACCCCTGGTGCTCACCAATGGAAAGGGAACGGTCTGCCAGGCTTCCATCTACCGGATCGGAAAGAAAAGCTGTGAAGTAAGTATCCTTTCCACAGAGCAGGTTTCTCCCGATACGCCGGCCGTGAGCATCGGTCTGTCGCTGTTGAAAAATACCAGCCGCTTTGAATGGTTTCTTGAAAAAGCCACCGAACTGGGTATGACGGCAGTTTATCCGCTGATTTGTGCCCGTACGGAAAAACAGCAGTTCCGCGAAAGCCGG
>CAZZYD010000389.1:0-226 GCA_964658175.1 uncultured Puia sp.
CAACGGATGCGCAACGACGCAATGGGTGCACGCAAAGACGCCAAGGACCGCAAAGGCGCAAAGAGATTTATAACATCATTGCGCCTTTGCTTTTTCAATAGTCCGTTGCGGCGTTGCGCATCCGTTGCGCCGTTGCGTGAAACCTTCGCCATCGCCTGAAACAGCCCTGAACGTTTGATATGTGCGGGTGGAGGGACTCGAACCCCCATGCCTCGCGGCGTCAGAT
>CAZZYD010000389.1:236-2902 GCA_964658175.1 uncultured Puia sp.
TCTGAAGCGTCTGCCAATTTCGCCACACCCGCTGGTTTCTCCGTTTTGAAAGAGCGCAAAAGTATCGTTTTTTACGTAAATTCGTCACAATGGAGACTGTTGCAGCGATTCCACAATATAATTTGACGGAAGACCAGGAGAGAAGGCTGATTTTGAGGGAATACCGGGCCCTGCTGCGTTCGCTGAAACCCAAATTAAAAGCCGGCGACAAGGAACATGTGCGGGATGCCTTTGAGATGGCCGCCGAAGCCCACAAAACCATGCGCCGCAAAAGCGGCGAGCCCTATATTCTGCATCCGCTGGCAGTCGCCCGCATCTGCGTGGAAGAGATCGGCCTCGGCGTTCGATCCACCATCTGCGCCCTCCTCCACGATACCGTGGAAGATACGGATATCAGCCTCGAAGACATCGAACGCGATTTCGGCGGCGAAATCGCCCGCATCGTGGATGGTCTTACCAAAATATCCAATGTGGTGGATGTAAATGCGTCCCGGCAGGCGGAAAATTTTAAAAAGATCCTGCTCACCCTCACCGACGATCCCCGGGTAATCCTCATCAAGCTGGCAGACCGTGTGCACAACATGCGCACGCTCGACAGCATGAAGCGCGAGAAACAACTCAAGATCGCCTCCGAAACCGTGTATGTGTACGCGCCGCTGGCCCACCGCATGGGACTGTACAATATCAAAACGGAACTGGAAGACCTGGCGATGAAATACCTTGAGCCGGATGAATACAAAGAAATCGCCCGGAAACTTTCCGAAACCAAAAGGGAGCGCTCCCGGTATATCAACGAATTCATCAAACCGCTGAAGGAAAACCTGGACACCGGCCATTTCGATTTTGAAATACACGGACGTCCGAAAAGCATTCATTCCATCTGGAGCAAGATGCGCAAGAAAGGCGTGGCCTTTGAAGAAGTCTATGATCTGTTCGCTATCCGCATCATCATCAACTCACAGCCGGAAAAAGAAAAAGCCGATTGCTGGAAGGTCTATTCCATGATCACCGATGAATATTCTCCCAGTCCGGAAAGACTGCGGGACTGGCTCAGCAATCCGAAATCCAACGGATACGAAGCCCTGCATACCACGGTGATGGGTCCGCAGGGGAAATGGGTGGAAGTGCAGATCCGGTCCAAGCGCATGAATGAAATTGCGGAGAAAGGACTCGCCGCCCACTGGAAATACAAAGAGGGCGCCAGCGACGAAAGCCGCTTCGACAAATGGTTCCAGCAGATCCGGGAAATGCTCAATATGGAAGACAACGATTCCATCAACTTCCTCCAGGATTTCAAAACCAGCTTCCTCGCCGAAGATATTTATGTATATACGCCCAAGGGCGATGTAAAAATGCTGCCCACGGGTTCTTCCGCCCTGGATTTTGCCTTTTCGATCCATAGCGCCATCGGCGAACAATGCATCGGCGCCAAAGTCAACCACAAGCTGGTGCCGATCAGTCATAAGCTCCGCAGCGGCGATCAGGTGGAAATCATCACCTCCAACAAACAACGACCGTCAGAAGACTGGCTGGCCTATGTGGTGACAGCCAAGGCGAAAAGCAAGATCAAAGACTCCCTCAAGGAGGCCAAGCGGAAGATCGCCGACGAAGGAAAATACATTGTGCAACACAAGCTTGAAAATTTCGGCGCCGCCTATAACCAGCACAATATTGAAATGCTGATCACCTTTTACAAGGTCGGCTCCTCCCTGGATCTTTTTTACCAGGTGGCCGTGAAGAATATTGATCTCAAGGAACTCAAGGAATTCAATCTGCTGGGCGACCGGCTCGAACCGCCAAAGCCCGTGCGACCGGCCGTCGAAACGAAACCGGAAGCCAACTTTACACCCGCCCAGCGCAAGGATACCGAACTGATTATTTTTGGTGAAAGCAGCGATAAGATCGTTTATACCCTTGCCAACTGTTGCAAACCCATCCCTGGCGATGACGTGTTCGGATTTGTCACGACCGGAAAAGGACTGACCATCCACCGCACGAATTGTCCCAATGCCACCCGCCTCCTGTCAAGCTACGGCCACCGCGTGGTGAAAACGAAGTGGGCGAAGAATAAGGAAATCTCTTTTCTCACAGGTGTCCGCATCGTGGGACTCGACGATGTGGGGGTCATCAACAAGATCACCAACCTCATTTCGGGTGAGCTGAAAGTAAATATCAACGCCCTGACGGTGGAGGCCAAAGAAGGCCTTTTTGAGGGGAATATAAAAATCTACGTCCACGATAAGGAAGAGCTGGAAGAAACGGTTCGGCGCCTCAAACAACTCAGTGGAATTCATTCGGTTGACCGCTTCGATACGGAAAACAGCTGATTTCCTTTTCATTCGCTTATTTTTGCGGCTTTGTAACAGTAAATTCCAAACGGAAGAAGATGGTCGATGTAATTCTCGGACTGCAATGGGGCGACGAAGGCAAAGGAAAGATTGTAGATTTTTTCGCGCCGCGCTACGATATCGTTGCCCGGTTCCAGGGAGGACCCAATGCCGGTCACACGCTGTATGTAAACGACAAAAAGATTGTGCTGCACCAGATCCCCTCGGGGATCTTTCATGAACAAGCCATCAACCTGATCGGCAACGGCGTGGTGCTCGATCCGGTGACCCTGAAGCGGGAATGCGAATCGGTGGCCGCCTTCGGCGTCGATTACCGCA
>CAZZYD010000390.1:0-2902 GCA_964658175.1 uncultured Puia sp.
GCCAGCGCGCCAACACGCGATTTTTAGCGTGGTTTTACGAACGTAATTTTGCAAATGATTGGTTTACAGTGATAATCTTTTTTCCAGGTGATGGGTACGATTTTTACAAGTCCGGGATATATGAAAAAACTTCTGTTCATCTCCCTGCTCGCCGCCACCGCCTGCACCGGACGAAAGCTCACGGCGAATTCTTACGGCGGCTCCGTGAAAACGGCTGCCTATGTTACTGATTCCCTGCCGGCACCCCTGGCCACGCCCTCTTCGATGAATTTCAGCAAGGTGGAAGGCTGGCCCGCCGGCAGGACGCCGATCGCGCCTGGTGGTTTTTCCGTCACCCGTTTTGCAGAAGGATTGGAACATCCGCGCTGGATCTATGTGGCTGAAAACGGAGATATTTTTGTGGCCGAATCGAATACAGTCCTCAAAGGAATCAAAAAAATCGGCGCGAAAATATCCCGAAAGATCAAGACGCAGCATGTGGGCGTAAGTGCCAATAAGATCATGATGTATCGCGATGCCAACAAAGATGGCATCCCGGAAAAGTCCTATGTTTTTCTGGAGAACCTGAACCAGCCGTTCGGCATGCTGATCATCGGTCATCAGTTTTTTGTAGGCAATACAAATGCGCTGATGGCATACGATTACACCCCGGGCGATACCGTCATCCATCAAGCGGGGAAAAAACTAATCGATTTGCCTGTCGGAAAACGAAACCAGCACTGGGCGAGAAATATCATTACCAACCGTCAGCACGATAAAATATTTATCGGCATCGGATCGGCGACCAATATCGCCGACCTGGGACTCGACAATGAAACCGGCCGCGCGGAAATCCTCGAAGTCAATATCGATGGCTCCCATCCGAAGATCTATGCATCCGGACTCAGAAATCCCTGTGGTATGGACTGGGCGCCGGGTACAGATGTGTTATGGACCGCGGTCAACGAACGGGATGAACTGGGTGATGAACTCGTGCCTGATTATCTCACCAGTGTAAAGCAGGGAGGATTTTATGGCTGGCCCTACAGTTATTTCGGGCAGCATCCGGATCCGCGGCTCAAAGACCATCCGCATCCCGAACTGGTCGCCCGGGCGATCGTGCCGGATCTTACATTGGGATCGCACACAGCATCACTCGGATTACTCTTCTATCAGAAAACACAATTCCCGAAAAAATATACAGGTGCCGCTTTTATTACCCAGCACGGATCCTGGAACCGCTCTGTCCTTTCCGGATATAAAGTAATTTTTGTTCCTTTTGCCAACGGCCGGCCAAGCGGCGACCCCGAGGATTTTCTCACCGGATTTACGGATGATTTAACCAGGAGCACCGTATATGGCCGACCGGTCGGCATCGCTATTCTTTCCAATGGGACGATGCTGATAAGCGATGACGTAAACAACCTCATTTGGCGCGTATCGTATACCGGAAAAACGGGAGGGGGAACCCGATAAATGTCAGGGCTGTCCGGCACCGCCGGATGAACCGTATACCTGACCGGTGGCATAACTCGCGCCGCCATCCGCCAGCTGTACGTAAATGGAAGCAAGTTCTGCGGGTTGCCCGGGGCGCCCCATGGGCGTGTTGCCGCCGAATTTTTTCAGTTTCTCCATGGATGCGCCACCGCTTACCTGCAAGGGAGTCCAGATCGGACCAGGCGCCACGCCATTGACGCGGATACCTTTCGGCGCGAGTTGTTTAGCGAGCGATTTTATATAATTCATGGTCGCCGCTTTGGTCTGCGCATAATCGTACAAATCGGGCGAAGGATCATAGGCTTGTTCCGAAGTAGTGCCGATGATGACAGAACCCGGTTGCAGATGGGGAAGTGCTGCCTTGATGATCCAGAACGGTGCGTAAATATTTGTCTTCATCGTCCAGTCGAACTGTTCTGTTGAAATATCCAGAATGGAAGCGTGCGCCTGCTGACGGCCTGCATTGCTGACGATGATGTCCAGTCCGCCGAGGCCACTCACTGCATCTGCAACGAGTTTCTGACAGAAGGATTCATCGCGCAGATCACCCGGCAGGGCGATCGCTTTCCGTCCTTCGGCTTTGATGAGCGCGATCACTTCTTTGGCATCCGCTTCTTCACTAGGATAATAATTGATGGCGACATCGGCGCCCTCGCGGGCGTAGGCAATAGCCGCCGCACGTCCCATCCCTGAATCACCGCCGGTGATCAATGCTTTCCGGTTCATCAGGCGGCCGCTTCCTTTATAACTGCTTTCGCCATGATCCGGACGCGGATTCATCTGGCTGGCAAGGCCAGGCCAGGGCTGACTCTGCTCATTGAATGGAGGCTTGGGATATTTCGTCGTCGGATCCTGCAGCGGTACTTCTGCATATTTTTTTGACGGATTTGCCAGCGCACCTGCCGGCATCGTTACGGCCGCTGCGGCGATCGTCGCGCCTAAACCACCGATCACCTGCCGGCGGGATATATTTTCTGTGTCTTTCATAATGATGTTTTACATCACCATGAAAACAGTGTGCCACGGTCTAATCTTTCACTTTCTTTCCGGACAAATGAAACCGGACTGTTTCCCGGATCACAGAAATGGAACTGGGTTTCCGGATATAGCCACGGGCATTGATGGTTGCGGCGAGTTCAACAATCGCTTCATCACCGGAGTACAGCAGTACGGAAATATCTTCAATAAACCCCTGAGCATGGATCTGTTTCATCAGTTCAATGCTGGTGACATAACCGATGCGGTGGTCCATGATCAGCAGATCCGGCTGTTCGACAGACAAGGCGGACATTAGTGTTTTCGCATCTGCAAAGGCACGGAGGTCTACTTCATCCCTGAATAATTGTTTGAAGAGAAACCGCGTTTCTTCATCATCGTCTACGATCATCAGCAATGGTTTCCAGATAGCCATCTATAAGTTTTTTGT
>CAZZYD010000391.1:0-2886 GCA_964658175.1 uncultured Puia sp.
CGAAACGGCGGGATAATAATACGCGTTGTTGCCTTTTGGCAAGGTAGACGATACATCCCTGCGCACCGTGGCATCGAGGGTAACCAATTCCTTATAACTCAGCGTTACTCCTGCAAAATTGCCGTTGACCTGTTTTTTATTCTCTGTTTCCACGGGCGCCGCCGGTGTATTGACCGAGTTCGACAGTGCATACACGCGTGGATTTACCAGACCGCCGTTGGTGGAGGAGTACGTGGAGGTATACAGATCCTGCCGGATATTGGAACCCAGCAAGGCTTTCAAGTTGATGTCTTTTGTAAGATTTTTATTAAAGTTCAGTAACAGGTCATAGTTGGTTTCTCCATAGGATCCGAGAAAACTGGAATAGGACGAGGTCTGATAACTTCCGACAGCGACGCGTGTTTCAAATGTCTGATCGTAATAGTCTTTCGCTACCCGGCCGGTCAGGTTCAGGTAGTCGGTGATTTTATAACTGGCATTGATATTTCCAAAATAGCGCTGCCTCGAATCATTGTTATAATTTTCGTACGCCGTCCAATAGGCATTGTTGTGGTAAGCAGCTTTTGGAAGGTTGCCCGGCGCCGCGGTTTCGTAGCCACCCAGAATATTCCAGGCATTGTTGGTGCGGGATCTGAAATAATCGGCTTTCTGTTCATCGATATCAACGCTGGTTGGCCACCATTGCCGGAAATCCCGCATGGTACTTTGTACGGCCCTGAAGTCATAACTGTTGCGGTTCAGTCCGGCTTCATTTACATAGTAAATGGATCCACCCACCGTAAACCTGTCTGTTAGGTGATAGTTCGCTGAGAAATTGAGGAGATTCTTTTTGATATTGCTATTGGGCAGCAGACCGCCGTCATAGCCATTTGAATATCCGGCAGAAAAATTTCCTTTGTCACTTCCGCCCACCAGATTAATACTGACCTGGTTGGTTACCGGGGTCACAAAAAAATCGTTGGGCTTATGGTGTGCGGCGGCGGTCCAGGGTGTCGCCTTACCGAAATTCGCATTACCGGGAGAAAATGCATTCCAGTTATAGACCTGGAGGTTTTTGTTGTAGGCCGATCCCCATACCTGGTCTTCATCCGTTTCCACGATGCTTACGTTCTGGCCGTTGCTGCCCACGGCAGGCTGGTAATAAAAGAATCCGTCAGGAGAAGTAGCGCCTGCGCTGCCGTAACCCTGACCATATTGCGTTTGATATTTCGGAAGCGTTGAATTATCGACTGATCCTACGATGATATTTTCATTCACCGTAATGCCCAAACCTGGAGTACCTTTTTTCCATTTTTTTGTACTGATTTCGATCACCCCGTTGGAGGCACGCGAACCATACAAGGCCGAGGCGGCCGCTCCCTTCAGTACGGTCAACGAGGCGATATCTTCGGGATTAAGGTCAGACACGACATTACCCAGGTCGTATCCGTTCTGATTCTGCGTGGTATTGTCAAAGGGGACACCATCCACGACAAACAGCGCCTGGTTGGTTTGGGTGAGCGACTTAAAGCCGCGCAGAATAATATTGTCGCTTCCTCCAAGACCATTGCTGGAGGTGATCTGCAGCCCGGCGACTTTCCCTTGGAGTCCGTTTACAAAATTCGTATTGGGGATGATATTCAATTGACTGGCCGTTACCTGCTGCGCCGCATAACCAAGAGAACTTCTGGTCCGGTTAAGGCCTAGCGCTGTTACCACCACTTCCTGCAGTTTATCGGTTGATTTTAGGGTAATCGTCAGCGTGATGTTTTTCTCTATCCGCAGGATCTGTGTTTCATATCCCGCCGCCGAGACGACGATGCGGGTTCCGGGCGGAACGTCTATTTTAAAATTTCCCTCCTGGTCCGCTGCCACCGCTTCCCTGGAATTTTCTTTCGTAACCGTTGCAAAGGAAACAGGCTTTCCATTTTCATCGACAATCCTGCCGTCGATGCCGGCTGACTGGGCAATCGCCACGGCTGATAAAACTGCCATCAGCAAAAAAAGACCTAAGCTCTTTCTCATACACGTTTATTGGGGTTTTTTTTAATACTCAATGCCTTACAATCAAAAATTATATTCAGGGATGGCAGCGCTGCAATGATGCATACGTGAAATGTGGCAAGCATTTCGAAAAGCAAATATAATGTGAAAATTATTAGTCTACCAAAATAGTAGGGATTAAATTAAATGCTTTTAATTTGCAAAAGTCTTCCCTTCGGTGAATGAATCATCCGGCATGTAATTTTTTCTTACCTTAATCAATAAATAAATAATCATTTATGGCAGAACCAACGAATCAACAAACCGCGCTCGGAGATGTAGCAGCCAGGCAACTTGCGATTGCCACCCGCACCGTTCCTCAAATGGTCACGATCAGTCCGCGCTGGCTGACCAGGCTGTTAAACTGGGTACCGGTTGAGTCCGGCGTGTACAGGCTTAACAAAGTAAAAGATGCCACAGCCATTGAGGTAGATTGCTCTTCCCGTGATGAACGGACCCTGCCAAGCACGTTTGTCGATTACATCGATAATCCAAGGGAATATAATTTAGCAGCCGTACAAACGATTGTAGATGTGCATACCCGCGTCTCGGATCTGTACAGCAAACCTTATAACCAGATCAGTGAGCAGTTGCGACTGGCGATTGAAACCATCAAAGAGCGCCAGGAAAGTGAGCTGATCAATAATAAGGAATATGGATTGTTGCACAGTGTTCCATCGCAGCAGCTGATCAGTACAAGGACGGGCGCGCCGACGCCGGATGATCTGGATGAACTGCTCAATAAGGTTTGGAAGGAACCTGGTTTCTTTTTGTTACATCCATTGGCACTGGCGGCGTTTGGCCGCGAGTGTACACGGCGTGGCGTGCCACCACCCACGATTTCCCTGTTCGGATCACAGTTCA
>CAZZYD010000392.1:0-2880 GCA_964658175.1 uncultured Puia sp.
TTTTTTTGTCTGAAAGCAAAAAAGCGGAGGCGCCGTCAGACAGCATCCAGCGGAGAAATTCTTTTTCGAAACCGATATAAGGATTTTCTTCGAGCAGTTGCAGTTTTTGCGCTTCATCCTCAAAAATCTGCGATTTGAGTGAGGCGGAAAAACGTTCGGAACCGGTAGCCACGGCCGTATGGACGTCGCCGGTTTTTACCGCCATATAGGCATATTTAAAAGCATGCATGCCGGCACAACAAACACCGGAGGGAGACACGACTTCAATCGCATTGGATTCTGGCAGTTCGCCGTGCACCATCACGCCGTGGGATGGCATCATCTGGTCGGGCGTGGACGTACCGCAGGCCAGCAATTCGATCGACTTTACGGCGGCAGGATCATTTCCCATCATGTTGCGGATGGCCTGCGCGGTCATCTCGGCATTGGTATGGGTCGGCTTTCCTTCGCGCGTCAGCGCATAAAAGCGGTTTTTGATCCCGTTGTTGCGCAGCACGATCCTTTTTGATTTGGAAGGATTTTTATTGATCAGTCCCAGGAAAGATTCCATTTCCTCGTTGGAAACCGGCTCATTCGGAAAATACGTCGCGGTCTTTGTGATATAAACCTCATTAAACTCCATCAGCGTTCCAGAATTAATTCACTCCTGAATAATATTGTTTTTGTCTTTTTATCCGACGGGACAGAAAGGGCTTAAAAAGGATAGCATCGACTGTAAGGATAATCGGAGCGGCAATAAAAAGCGCAATTAAAAGATAATATTTGAATGCAACAAGCCAGCCCGTTTTTTTCTTGCGTTTCGAAATAATGCCGGCCCACACTTTAAAAATCTTCCTCGCTTTGGATTCTATGAACATCAGCGGATATTTGATCTGCACGGCGCCCGCTGCCTTCAGTTCTTCCTGCAGCCCCTCCCAGGAACCACTCAATAAGAATTTGTTAACGGTGGCGCCGTACAGGCCCGTTCGCTCGATATCTGCCGCTGACACGCCGGGTATCGGAAAAATATTCAGCCAGCGTTCCTTTTTTGCCTTGAACATCCAGTAAAAAATCGTGATAAAGCTGATCAGGTTGTGGTGCCGGTCAACCAGCGCAATATTCCCCACCAGCCGTCCGCCCGCCTGTTTCAGGGTCGGTTTGATCTTTTCCATGGCGCTGATCCACATATTCCGGGCACCGGTGATGGTGATGACGGGTGTTCCCTGGGCGACCGCTGCGAAGGCAGGGTGCATCAGCAGCGTATTGGAGGGAATACTGGGCGATAAGAACCAGGCTTGGTAGCCCAGGATGATCAGATCGTATGATGTTTCTTTGAATTGAAAGGCTTGTAACTGACCCGGAACCTGGTTGACGCAGTCGGGCATCACCGCAAAAAAGGACTTACCGGTCCAGGGAAAGGGATATGCCGTGGCAGGAAAAATCCGCTGGTATTCAACCGAACAGCCAGCGTCCTCGAGCGGCTTCGCAAAATGTTGCACAATGTCCTCTAACTGACCAGATTGTGAAAAGTAGACGACCAAGACTTTTTTTCCCATGCTGCCCGCAAAGCTAAGAAATCTTCAGCTTCAAAACCTTCGATTTTTTGCTGTAGTCGGAGACGGCATGCTGAACGTCAGGAGCTAACGATTGATATGATTTCCGTATAAAGTCACTGTCGGTGGTCAGGTCGTTCTTATATCCGAGAATGCCCGGGGCATGTTCCTGGATCATCAGCCGCAAAAACCGAAATTCAGCATTGGCTGGTTCCCGGTGGATGGATGCCTCGAGTTTCTTGTGTCCTTCCTTGAAAAGGCTGAGTTTTTTGGTGGGGCTGCCTCCCAGCCCGGCTTTTTTCATCAGCAGCGCTCCTTCAAAAGCTTCTTTAAAGGCCGGCGGTGCCTGCCTGACCGTCTCCAGCTGTTTCGTCACGAGGTCTTTGTTGTCGAGGCGCATGGCGTCATAAAATGATTTGCGGTCATAGCCCGTCTGTGACCAGGTCGCTGCACTCAGTAAAAGCAGGGAGAAGCTCAAAAGAAATTTCATTGCTGAAAGATTTAAATTTTCATGCCAGGGGCACGCCGGTCGATAAAGCGAACAGGCTTTCGAACCGTTTCAGGAAATTGTAATTTCTGCATTTCCGCGGCCGTCAGATATTTTACCTGGGGGGTCACCCGCAGTTTGGCCTGCAGGTAGGCCCTGATCTGGTGGTCGGTCGCTTCCGATTGAGTCACCGGCAAGAGATACAGCAATACTTCGTCCGTACCAATTTCATTCGAATATACTTCTGCCACAAATTCCCGGATTTCTTCCATCCCGTTCAGCAGATCGAAGAGGGCCGGTGCAAACAGGGTGGTTCCCTTGAATTTGATCATCTGTTTTTTTCGTCCGATCACGGGAGACAGGCGCAGGGACGATCTGCCGCAGCCACAGGGATCCCTATGCGCAATACAGATATCACCCGTTTTATACCGCAGCAGCGGCATGCCCTCTACTCCAAGCGTTGTCACCGTCACTTCCCCCGGTTCTCCCTCTCCTGCCGGCTGATCCTGTTCACCGAGCAACTCGAGGATCACCAGTTCCGGCTGCAGGTGCCCGCCCCTGCCTTCCGAACATTCCGTAAAAGCTGTCTGCATCTCCGTGGAAGCATAGGTCGAATACAAACGGATATCCCAGGCTTCGGTTATTTTCCGTCCGAGCACATTATAGCTGAAGTCAATATTGCGGATATTCTCTCCGATGCAAACGGCCCTGGTCACCGAGGTTTGGCGCACATCGATCTGGTGTTCATTTGCGTACTGGATCAGTTTCAGTAAAAAAGAAGGCACCACCACCAGGGTCGTGGGTCGAAGGCGAAGGATCGTCTCCCACTGCAGCGATGGCACGCCCGGACCTACGCGGATA
>CAZZYD010000393.1:0-2869 GCA_964658175.1 uncultured Puia sp.
TACGGGTGAACGCCTGATCGTTGGGAAAATTGATGGTGCCCGTCTCCTGAAATTGTTCCCGGTCAAAAGTTTTGAATTTGAACTCAATGGACCGGTAGGGTAATTTTCCGTAACAGTAATCGAAATAATAATCCACTGGCCCGGTATAGATCATTTTCCTAAACTGTACGCTCCCTTCGAGATCCTTGTAGTCCGCATTCAGCATCAAATGAATATTAGGATGCGACAGGATTTTTTCAAACATTTTAGTATAACCGTGCAATGGCATCGCCTGGTAGGTATCTGTAAAATACCGGTCATCCCGGTTACTCCGCAGGGGAACCCGGGCGGCAACGGAGGCATCGAGTTCTGAGGGGTCCATTGCCCATTGTTTTCGGGTATAACCGCGGAAAAACTTTTCGTAAAGTTCACGGCCTACTCCATTGACTACAACGTCTTCGGAGGTGACAATCCGGTCCTTCTTTTCCGCCTTGGATTTTAAAAACTCGGTAACTTCCGATGCGGACAAATTCAGACCATAGAGTCGATTGATCGTGTTTTGATTGATCGGTATCGGCACCAGCATACCATCAACGCTGGCCAGGACCCGGTGTTCGTATGGCCTCCACTCGGTAAAGCGCCCAAGATATTGAAATACCTCAAGAGAATTAGTGTGGAAGATATGTGGACCATATTTATGGACCAGTAATCCTTCCTCATTATAAAAATCATAGGTATTTCCACCGATATGATTTCGTTTATCGACAATTAATACTTTATTTCCGGCCGCCGCCAAGCGCTCTGCCAGCACTGACCCTGATAACCCTGCACCGACGATCAGATAATCATACATGATGACTTTCGTTTAATTTGTGAACAATAGATTTTGCCGTCAACGCAGTTTCGATCCGGTCTCGCATTTCTAAAAATGTTTGATCCCAGGACATTCCAGATAGGAAATCGTCTGTCATAAGCAACCAATCCGATTCATCAGTCTGCTGTAAATATTTTTCTGCGATATTAACGAATGCGTTGGCGTTGTCGGCTATTCCCACAAGCCCTCTATCCCCGTACGGATGCACGACGTCATGAATACGGGTAGAAATAACTCTTTTTCCTGCGGCCAGAAACTCCGGGGTTTTCGTCGGGCTGATGAATTCTGTCGAGCTGTTGATGGCAAAAGGCATGATACAAATATCCCATCCGGCAATGTACTGGGGTAACTCCTTGTAATTTTTAATACCCAAATAATGAATATTGGCTTGACGCGGTAAATCGGCTTCATCAATTTTTACAACCGGTCCCAGTATTATCAAGTGCCAGTCAGGCTTCATTTCCGCAATACCTTTTACCAGGTCGGTGTCAAACCGTTCATCAATTACGCCAAAAAAACCTAGACGTGGGTGCGGAATGACTGCCTGATCAACCGGATCTTCTTTCGGTTGACGAGCCGGGGCAAAAGCGTCTTTATCAATGGAACTGGGAAATGCGAAAATGTTGTGATGTTGTGTTTTTTTAGCTTCAAAAAGCCGGTAGCCCCCGGTGAAGACGATGTCTGCCCGTTGAAACAGCTGCTTTTCAACGACCATTAATTCCGGCGGCGCACCTTTGAACGCAGACAACTCATCCATACAATCATAGACAATGACGTCTGGTGATAAGTGATCGCTAAAAGCCAGCATCATGGGCGAATAGTACCAAAGGACAAATGCGTTAACGGAATACGTCAATACCATTTGGTCCACCAGCTTTCGCGTTCGATCGACTACCGACGAAGAATCTGTTGCACCAGCTAGGGCCGGCACCATCAGTAGTACATCGGTATTTGCCGCCTTCCGGGTTTGCCAGTGGTCTTCTCCCGATTCAATGAAAACCGGTTCTTCAATGTAAAAAACGCGAAAATCCCGACAAAATCTTTTCATCAGATGCTGAGGTCGCTGAAAAACAAAATCCCACCGTAAATGGGAAAAACAAATCAGGTCCTTCATTAAGTAGGTTAAAAAATGAACAGTTAATGAGCAATTGTCGCCCCAGCTGAACCCTTAATAATGCTAAATTGAGAAATTCTCTTGGGACATGAATAGCAATTGCAAATGCTGTTCCTACTCAACGATAGACCAGAACGTTATCCACACCGCTGATAAGAGTAATTGGTTAGCCCATGGCCACTCTTGAGTAAGCAGCTGCAAAATTATCAATCCCGGATTGATGCCCAATTGTAGTCCACAATTACGTCACGGTGGTGCCCAAATACGTCTGTGTGCAGCATGTTAAATATTTGGGACACATTTCACAACATGAGGATTGGCGTCCCCATTTGATCTTCTACCGAAATGAAGTTGGAATTACCTCGCCGAATCAGAGGGATTTTTGTGTTCTGGCCCCGCCTTTCGCGTAGAATCGCTACCGCCGGGTCCTGGCGTACCCGGAATCTGCTCCTGCGGAGTAGCGGTTGGCCTCGCGACTTCTTTCGGCGTCATGCGCTTTCTCTCTGCTCTGCTCTTTGGCGTCAACCCTGTCGATCCCATCACCTATGCGGCCATCACTGCGCTGATCGTCGCCATCACCTGGGTCGCCTGCTACCTGCCCTCGCGCCGCGCGTCTTCGGTCGATCCCATGGATGCACTTCGCTCGGAATAGCAAGAAGTTTTGCGCGGACTGTCTATCCGCACAACGTTTGGGTTGGGGCAACGTTGGGGTTAAGATGGTCCGCATGAAATCTGCGACAGCACTAGCCTCGGTGCTCAGCGAATTGAAGAGCCGTGGTGCAGAGAAGGCCATGTTCAGAATTGGACGAGCATTCATGATTCCGAACAGGCGTAGCCATCCCCGATCTATCGCGCCACGGAAGACTCCTTGAAAATGCGCAAGTTACAGTGACGCGCCTTTG
>CAZZYD010000394.1:0-2851 GCA_964658175.1 uncultured Puia sp.
CGGCTTTTTTGAGGACCGGCGTCCAGGTCGCCGGGTTGCCGGCAGAAGTGAACACGACCGGTACTTTTTCGCGGAGTATGATCTCCATGTGTTGCTCAATGCCGGGATAGATCAGCGGTACGTTGACACCGAAAGGAAGCGATGTCGCAGCACGGCATTTTTTAATATGTTCTTCCAAAACATCGGGATACATGCTTCCGCTGCCGATCAGTCCCAGGGCGCCTGCATTGCTGACCGCCGAGGCAAGCCGCCAGCCGCTGTTCCAAACCATGCCTGCCTGAATGATGGGATAGGAAATACCGAGGAGGGCCGTAACGCGATTCCGGAGAGTCATGCCCCTAAGGTAAGCGGAGTTTCTTTTTTTTGTTTCTTGTCAAAAAAGTATATTTAAGGTAAGATTGGTTAAGTTCTCCTCATGAAAAAGCACGCTGCGCTTTTTTTTTGTACAGGTTTATTGATTGCCTGCCACAAGGACCAGGACCAGCCGGTCAATAACTGGACCTGGTTCGGGACCCAAAACCCGTCTGTCTACAATTACGTGCTGATCAATGCAAGCCAGGTGAGCACGCCCGTCGACAGCAACGAATTTCACATTGGAATCTCCGCCGCATTTATCGACAGCAGCAGCAAAAGGATCACGGGGATCAATACACTTTCCATAAACAATACAGCGATCGCGCCGGGACTTGACAGCACCTATAACTACGACTATGGTTCGGCCAAGGATCTGCAGGAAGGGGTCGCTTTGTTCGGTTCCAACGTCAAGATTACGATCCGTGGAAACATCGCGTCCGACACCGTGAGCCGGTATATCTATGTGCCCAAAAAACTGGTGACGCTCGTGCAGGATTATCCGCATACCATCAGCCGGCCCGACGGGCTTGCCCTGCACTGGGCGCCAGACCAGGACAATGCCTGGGGCAATGTGATGATCCAGGTGTTTTATTATGCCGATCTGAGCCAGCGGACGGATTCCACGCTCCCGGATAAAATCAGTACGCTTTCTATCACCACACCGGACAACGGATCTTATTTTCTTTCTCCCAATGATTTCGCAGCCTTTCCGGTAAAGGCTTTTATCGGCATCTCGATCGCCCGCGGTACGCAACTCGAAGCGACCCTGCCGGTTTCCCAAAAAAGAATATTTTATTTCTCGAGCGCTTCGGTGAGTACGGCTCCTTTGCAGATCTCGAAGTGAGGTTTGTTTCACGCAAAGACGCAAAGTGTGCAGAGGCGCAAAGGTTTCACGCGACGGCGCTACGGATGCGCGACGGCGCGACGGAATGCATTCGATCAACTTATTTACTGCTTAAATTTCTTCGCGCCTTGGCGCTCCTTTGCGTCTTTGCGTGAAACAAAAGCCGTGGCGAGCACTCGTTGCGGCGTCGCGCATCCGTAGCGCCGTCGCGTGAAACCTTGCCGCCTTTGCATCAAACAAAAACTAATATTTTTTAAACGCCCACTTCCACATTGTCTTCCACGTCGGTTTTTTCCCATACAGCAGAATGCCGGTCCGGTAAATTTTTCCAGCCATCCAGGTCGTGAATAAAAATCCACCTGCCAGCAGCGACATGGAAAGCAACAGCTGCCACCAGGGTACTGTCGTAGGTACGCCATACGGTATGCGGGACATCATCACGATCGGAGCGCTGAACGGGATGATGCTGGCCCAGAAAGCCAGTGAGCCGGCCGGATCCTGGATGGCGATCGACATAATAAAAAAAGAGAAGATGATGGGCATGGTGATCGGCAGCAACAAAGACTGCGCTTCCTGCGGATCTTCATTCACCACACTCCCGACTGCCGCAAAGAGTGAAGCATAAAAAAGATAACCGCCCACAAAATAAAATAAGAAACAACCGAGGATCAGGGGCCAGTTGGCCGTGGCAAAAGCACTCCGGTACGCATAAATCCGCTGCGCGGCTTCAGAGGCCTTGACGGCACCCGCGTTGCCCATGGCATTGGCCTGTTGCAATTTGCTTATTTCTGCCAGCGTATCGTGGGGAATAAAAGCCTGGGCGGCAAAAGCCAGCGCTATCACCAGCAGGATCCACATCAGGAACTGCGTGATGCCCACCGCGCCGATGCCGATGATCTTTCCCATCATCAACGGAAACGGTTTCACCGAGCTCACGATGACTTCAGCGATGCGGCTTGTTTTTTCTTCCATCACCCCCCGCATCACCATGGCGCCATAGATAAATGTGAGCAGATAGATGAGGATGCCGCATCCGTAGGAGATCGCGTACGACAAACCCTGGCTTGACGCCTTGGCATCGCCACCCGTATCGGGAACAGCGATCACATCGATATTGTCCGCTGACGCACGGATCGAATCCAGACGTACCCGCGTAAGACTGCTGCGGGTGAAGATCTCATGGTCCGCCAGCGCCGTCCTGATCCGGCTTTTCAATTCTTCCATGTCCTGCAGCCCCATCTGCTTTTTGTATTTCAATACAAAAACAGCCAGCGAACTGTCGGTGATCTTCGGCACCACCAGCACGGCCGAACACTGGTGCTGGCTGTAGTTCAGCGTGTCGATGCCGGCGCTGAAATCAAATCGGATATCGGAGTCCGTCTTCAGATAATCCCTGAGGTAATTATTTCTGTCCACCACCGCCACCCGGTGGGTGGTCTTGCTCGCAATCGCGATGGCTACGGCGCCGGCGATAAACAGGACGATGACAATCGGCAGTAAAAAAGTGGACAACAAAAAAGTCTTGTTCCGTATCCTGGTAAAATATTCGCGTCGGATAACGAGCCCGATCTTACTCATATGGCTATGGTTTTGCAGATTGAAATTGGCGGGAAAGGGTAGTGCCCTCCACCAGTTTGATGAAGATATCGTTGA
>CAZZYD010000395.1:0-2839 GCA_964658175.1 uncultured Puia sp.
TCATATCCCTGCGACATCAACTCCACCCTTTGGAGGTAACGCCCCGCTACCAGCGCCCCAGCGACTCGCAAATACGGTGCAACACCATATCGATTAGATCCAATTGCTTGATAATCTGGCCCTTTCACTTAGGAAAACCATCGAGGTGGGCGAAGATAGCGTGCTGCTGTATGATTTGTCATTTTCTTGAGTGGATATGATCGGGCAGCTACTTAGGAGGAAGCCATGTAATTGGTTAGACGTGTCGAGTAAAAACACATGGCGCCAATTAGGAAGCTCGTGGGAGTTCTTTATTGAATTTGCTAAGGTTCCTTTCACCATCCGTTTCATTTCCGGGCCGTGCAACGAATCACCCCCACAATACCTCATTTCTACAAACGCCATCGGTGAAAAGTAAATTGGTTTACATTCTGATTTTCGGTGGACTCTTCGCCTGCAAAAAAAATGTCGAAGGGAGAAGCGGAGAGATTGTTGGCTGGAATCCTGGGTATTGCGCGACCTGCGGCGGTTTCTATATCAATGTTTCCGGTGATACGTCCATCACGGGCAATACGCTCTATGCCTTAAACTACGCGGATCCACTACAGCCACTGGTCGCGCAACTCTACGCTGATTTTAGCAAAAATCATTTACCCATACCCATATTCTTTGACGCCATGCCCATTGCTAATCAACCCAACTGGATTCGGGTCACGCGGCTGACCCAGCGCTGATCAACGGGACGTTTCGCATTTTTTTTCTCTTTCGGTCGACCGGTTGGCAGATTTTTTTTCTTCCTGAGAACAATTCTAGGCGGGGGGGTGATCACCGCAAAGTTCGTTCCGATCGAGTTTTTCGCGCTCAAGAGATTCCAGGATGCGGATCGATCCCAAATGGTTGGTTGCGGGGAAGAAATAATTCATCCAGACCGACCGCCTTTTCTTTTTATTTAACCCTTACTTTTATCGGGCAACGCAATGGAATTATCGCCGTATAGTCAATATACCTTGAAATCTAATGATCGTTATGAGCAAGCAAGGATTGTTTTTTTTGATGTTGACCAATCTCTATCTGGGGCCCTGGCATACCAATTTAACTTCGGCGAAAAAAGAAGCCTCCCGTACCCATAAATATATCCTCCTCAATTTTTCGGGTTCCGATTGGTGCGGGCCTTGTATCCGGCTAAAAAAGGAAATTTTCGAGTCGAATGTTTTCGTACAGATGGCGGATACCACTCTTGTGCTCGTGAATGCCGATTTCCCCCGGAATAAGAAAAATCAACTTCCTGCTGAGCAGCAACACAGCAACGATTCAGCAGCAGATCAGTATAATAAGGAAGGAAAATTTCCTTTAACAGTGTTAATGACCGCAGAGGGAAAGGTGATTCATGCCTGGGACGGATTGCCGGCAGGCTCGGCCGAAACCTTTACCACGGAGGTACGCAATCTGATTTACACCAATCAATCAAAGCCATGAACGCACGCAGCGCTTTTCATAGAACAATGAAATTGATGGGCAACCGGTTTCAACTCACAGCCGTAGATGCTTCAGAAAAAAAAGCGACCGCTGCCCTGGATGCAGCCATTCTCGAGATTCAACAAATTGAACAACGCCTGACAACGTTTAGTGATACCAGTGAAACCGCTGAAATCAATCGACAGGCGGGCAACCGTGCGGTTTCCGTAAGCCGTGAGACCTTTGAATTGATCGAGCGATCGCTTCGGTTGTCCAGCATTACTCAAGGCGCTTTTGATATCACTTATGGCTCCACGGCCACCAGCTTCTGGAATTTTGATACGAGCATGCAACAGCTGCCAGACGAACGCAGCACCCGCGAAAAAATACGACTAGTTAACTATCGAAACGTACTGCTACATAAACCCAATTTTTCTGTTCTGCTCAAAGAACCCGGCATGCGGATCGGCTTCGGGGGCATTGGGAAAGGATACGCCGCCGAACGGTCCAAGGCCGTGATGGTCGCGTATGGAATCGACAGCGGGATCGTCAACGCCGCGGGCGATCTGGCGATCTGGGGTAGGCAACCAGACGGGAAGCCGTGGACGATCGGCATCGCCGACCCCAATCAACAACACAGCCTATTTTCTTATTTCCGGGTATCCGACATGGCCGTCGCCACTTCCGGAAATTATGAAAAATTTGTCCAGATCAACGGGAAAAAGCATTCGCATACCATTAATCCCAAAACGGGTCGACCCGTCCAGGGAATCAAAAGCGTCACCATCCTTAGTCCGAACGCCGAAATCGCTGATGCTATGGCCACGCCCGTCATGATTATGGGCATTCGGGCGGGACTGGACATGGTCAATCAAATTCATTTGTTGGAAGCGATTGTCGTCGACGACCTCGACCGGGTGTATACAACTAAAAATATTCATTTGAACACCCATAAAAACTAGTTGCCATGACTTTATTCAATCGAAGGATAAACTGTTTCCCTGTCGCTGCTGCGGCGTTGCTGGCTTCCTGCGCACATGTCAAAGAATATCAAAAAAGCCGCATCAACGATGCGGAGATGACGCTATCCAACCGACATGTAGAGAAGAATGAATTGAATGCCCAGTCGTACCGCGAGGGATCGTCTGGAGCCAACGGCGGTAAGACCGGCGGCGGTTGTGGGTGTAATTAAATTTATATAAAGAACCTGTTTATGCGCAAACTATCCCTCACGGTGATTGGAATGTACCTAACGATGGTGCAAGCTTTTTCGCAAATGCCTCCAACAGACAGCACGGGATACAAACCAAAAAAATTAAAACTGGATGAGGTAAATCTTGTGTCCAGTTATTACAGTCAAACGGCAGATAAGTCGGCCGTCATGGGTGGGCGTCCGGACGCCAAA
>CAZZYD010000396.1:0-2829 GCA_964658175.1 uncultured Puia sp.
AGTGTTCTCCCCATACGCGAAGATGAATCTCGACGGAAGTCGTAAATGCACGGCTCACCTTGGCTTCGATATGCACCGCATTACCGAGCCGGATCGGGTTTTCAAACGAAATATTATCGACCGAGGCGGTCACGACCGGCGCGCTGCAATGTTTGCCTGCAGAGAGCGCTGCCGCGATATCCATCCAGTACATCAGGCGGCCCCCCATGAGATTCCCAAATACATTGGTATCATTGGGCAGTACCAGTTCCGTCATGATGATATGCGAGTCTTTCGGTTTTTTTATTTGCATGATATTATATGGTTGTTTGTTCGCATTGAGCCAAAAAATCGGGATCTGCGGATGCGCCGATGCCGGGTAGTTCCGGTATCCGCAAAAAGAAATTTTCATACTGCACACCATCCCGTACAGGGTCCAGCTTATGACCGAGCAGGCAGGTGTCCATATCATAAAAAATAATATTCGGCCGGGAGAGGGCGAAATGACCAAAGGCCGTGAGCGCCACGCGGCTTTCCAGCATACCACCCATCATACAAGAGACATCATAACGGGAACAAGTATCCGCAATCTGCTGCGCCTCGAGTATGCCGCCGGACTTGGCGAGTTTGATATTGATATAGTCGCAGGCTTTTGCCTCCAGCAGCCGTTCGGCATCGTGGTGGTCAAAAACGCTTTCATCCGCCATCAGTTTGATGGGTGATACCGCGCGCAGGGCAGGCATTTTCCCGTCGTTCCAGGCGCGCATCCGCTGCTCGCAGAAATCGATTGCATAGGGTTCGATGGCCTGCAAAACTTCCACGGCCGCTTCAAAATCCCAGCCCTGGTTGGCATCGACGCGCAGGCGGATGCCGGGACCCACCGCTGCGCGGATAAACCGGATGCGTTCGATGTCCTGGGAAGGCTCTTTGCCAAGTTTCACCTTGATGATGCGCACGCCATCCGCCTGGAAAGCGCGGGCTTTGACTGCCATGGCTTCCGGCGTGTCGATGCCGATGGTGAGATCCGTTTCCAGTAATTTATTTTCGGCACCCAGAAAACGGTACAGGGGCAAGCCGGCATTTTTCGCCGACAGATCGAACAGCGCCATATCAAAGGCGCTTTTGGCGGTGGCAGCAAAAGCGGTAAAATCGTGCAGCTCCGCCATGCGTGCGGGAATATCCAGCGGATCTTTTCCGTTCCACAATCGGGCGAAGTCTTTTGCCATTTCATAACAGGTGGCCTGGGTTTCGCCGGCGATCATCGGGAAGGCAGAACATTCCCCCACGCCATCGGGTCCGCTGTCGGTCACCAGGCGGATATAGATATTCTGCGCATAATGCATCGTACCTGTTGCAATGGTGAAAGGCACCATCGGAATGCTGAACTTATAAATTTCTGTGCGGATGATTTTCATGCGTGAAGTGCTTCAAAAATACGCATTTATCCACCTACATTTGTCCCAAGTATATTCAGTACCATGCCCCTGCGACCGACGGTTTCTTTCGACCATACAGAGAATGCTTTTGCTTATAAATCCGACCAGGAACTGAAAAAAGCAAAATTCCTTTTCAGCAGCATGGGTATTGGCTGGCTCGTGCGCATCGGCACACGCATTACTCCCTGGGCGATCCGGGTTGGGCTGCCCATCCGGGGTTTGATCCGTAACACGATTTTTACGCAGTTTGTCGGTGGCGAAACCCTTGAAGAGACGGCGCCGGTGGCGCGCACCCTGGCCGCCTATCATGTGGATGCCATTCTGGATTACGGGGTGGAAGGAGGCGGTGAGGGTGAAGCAGGATTTGATCATGCGCGCGATGAATTTATCCGCGTAATCCGGTATGCCGGTACGCAGCCCAATATTCCTTTTATCAGTATCAAGGTGACGGGATTCGCGCGCTACCAGTTGCTGGAGAAACTCGATCATTCCGTGGAGCAGGGCGCAGGATCACTGATGAAACGCTACGCTGCCGCCACGGCTTCGCTCACCGGAGAGGAGCGGAGTGAATGGCTTCGCGTGCAGGACCGGATGAAAACGGTTTGTCAGGCTGCGGCAGATGCGGGCATAGGCGTGCTGGTGGATGCGGAAGAAACCTGGATACAGGATCCGGTGGATGTGATCACGATCCTGATGATGGAATCCTTTAACCGCACTAAGGCCATCGTTTATAATACCGTGCAGTTATACCGGCACGACCGGTATCAATTTCTGGAAGACATGCATGAAGCCGCCAGCCAGCGTGGTTTTGTACTGGCCGTGAAACTGGTGCGTGGCGCCTACATGGAGAAGGAGCGGGCCCGCGCAACCGCCATGAACTATCCGTCGCCGATCCAGGTGGACAAACAGCATACGGACGATGACTACAACAAGGCGCTTGCGTTCTGCATCGGCCACCTCGATCGGATTGCACTCATCATCGCCACGCACAATGAAGAAAGCAACCAGCGGGCGACACAGCTTACTGACGGCAATCATCCGAATCTTCATTTCTCGCAGTTGTACGGAATGAGTGACAACATCACTTTTAACCTGGCAAAGGCAGGCTATTCAGTCAGCAAATACCTTCCTTTCGGACCCATCGACGAAGTGGTGCCTTACCTGATGCGCCGGGCGCAGGAGAACAGCTCGATGAGCGGACAAACAGGCCGGGAACTCGGACTCATCAAAAAAGAAATAGAGCGGAGGCAGGAAACAAAGACGAAATAAATATGAATTATTTCAGATAATTTTGAACCCTGATTTGATAAAGGATCGCTAGCTCAGTTGGTTCAGAGCGCTGCTTTGACAGAGCAGAGGTCACTGGTTCGAACCCAGTGCGATCCACGAGACTGGGATTTATTGGGGACTGGGA
>CAZZYD010000397.1:0-2814 GCA_964658175.1 uncultured Puia sp.
TCGCACTGACCCCTATCGTGGTGCAGGAGACTTTGCAGGGTGCGCGCGATATCGTTGCCGAAACCGTCAACGAATCCGTTGCCGTTCGCACGCGCCTGCGGAAAATGTTTGAAAACGGGGCGAGCATGAAATCCACGGTGATGTCAGGCAAGGAATCGGAGGGAGTCAAGTTCAAGGATTATTTTGAGTTTTCAGAACCGGTGTCAAAAATTCCCTCGCACCGCATCCTGGCCGTCCTGCGCGGATTTATGGAAGGTATCCTGCGCATGGAAATTTCACCTTCGGAAGAAGAGGCGCTGGAGATGCTCGAACACATGCACATCAAAGGCATGAGTCCTTCGGCCCCTCACATAAAAAAAGCCATCCGGGATGCGTATCGCCGTTTGTTGCAGCCTGCCCTCGAAAGCGAATTCCGCATGGCGCTGAAAACAGCAGCTGATGAAGAAGCCATTACCGTTTTTTCTGAAAACCTCCGCCAGTTGCTGCTAAGCGCCCCGCTGGGCAGCCGCCGTATCCTGGCCATCGATCCGGGGTACAGAACCGGCTGCAAGGTGGTTTGCCTGGATGAACAGGGTAATCTGCAGGAGACCGGACTGATTTATATCCATGAGTCCAACCGGTTGGCAGATGCCGCGCATACCGTTCGCCGCATGGTAATGCTTCACCGCATTGAAGCTTTCGCTATTGGCGACGGAACGGCAGGCAGGGAAACCGAACAATTCATCAAGAAGCTGGAACTCGGGCTTCCGGTATTTCTGGTAAACGAAGACGGCGCATCTGTCTATTCAGCCTCGGAGATTGCGCGTGAAGAATTTCCCGATCAGGATATCACGATCCGGGGTGCCGTGAGCATCGGAAGACGCTTGCTGGATCCGCTGGCAGAACTGGTAAAGATCGACCCAAAAAGTATCGGCGTCGGACAGTACCAGCACGACGTAAATCAATACCGCCTGAAAGAAAGACTTGATCAGACCGTGGTAAGTTGCGTGAATACCGTGGGTGTAAATGTGAATACGGCCGGAAAGCAGTTGCTGAGTTATGTAAGCGGCATCGGCGAAACACTGGCCGGCAATATCATCAGTTTCCGAAACGAACACGGAAAATTTACACAACGGCGCCAGTTACTGAAAGTCACGAGGCTGGGTGAAAAAGCGTTCGAACAGTGCGCTGGTTTTCTGCGGATTCCGGGGGGCACGAATCCGATGGACCAGAGCGCGGTGCATCCGGAAGCCTATGCGCTGGTGGAACAGATGGCCAAAGACATCGGAGCGGACAGCGCCACGCTGATTGGCAGCGAATCGCTCATCAAACAAATCGATCCGAAAAAATATGTGGGCGAAGCTTGGGGTGAACATACCATCCGTGATATCTTACTTGAACTCCGCAAACCTGGTCTTGATCCGCGCAGCGAACTGGAACAATTCGAATTTGCGAATATTTATAAGCTGGAAGACGTGTCGGTGGGCATGGTCGTTCCGGGCGTGGTCACCAATATCACCCGCTTTGGGGCTTTCATCGACATCGGCGTCAAACAGGATGGGCTGGTGCATGTGAGTGAAATTTCGCATCAGTATATCACGGATCCGAATGAAGTGCTGAAGCTGAATGACAAAGTGCAGGTAAAAGTGATGGAAATAGATCTTCCGCGCAAGCGGATTGCCCTGTCCATCAAACAGACCACTGTTGCGCCCGAAAAAAGCGGACGCCGTCTCAAGGCGGCAGTCAAAACGAGCTCTGCCCCAAAGCAGGAGGCCGCACCGGCTTCCATGGAAGATGCCCTGAGCCAGCTTAAAAAGAAATTTGGCCGGTAAACCGGCGATGGCCGTTGACAAAAAAAAACCTCCGGAATGATCCGGAGGTTATGGCGCCTCGCGCCACAGTTATCTTAATGAAAAATCCTGGTTAGGCGAAACCAACGGGATGTTTCCATGAGTTTACTGTAGATTGCATGAATACCTCCTTTTCTTTGGTGAACCATGAAATTACGGATTTTAACGAAATGATCCATTCATCCGAAAACTTTTGTCTCCCCGGTTTCGTTAATAATGGTAGAAAATTTTCCAGATGAAATCGTTTCTCCTGATCGGCACCATGGCCCTCTGTTTGGCTTCCTGCAGCAACATACAATCCCAGCCGGTAAAGATTCCTGTTAAAGACCCGGGGCCTGCTTCGAAAAATGAAGCCGTCGCCTATTTCGGGGAAGGTTGTTTCTGGCATGCAGAAATTGTTTTCCAGAGCATCGTGGGGGTAAGAGATGCCATATCGGGCTATGCAGGCGGGTCGGACAGCAACCCAGACTATGAGAAAGTAAGTTCAGGCACTACTGGTCACGCGGAAACGGTGCAGGTCTTTTATGATCCGTCGAAAGTTTCCTATAAAACGCTCGTGGATGCTTTTTTCGCCAGTCAGGATCCAACGGAAATCAACCGGCAGGGGAATGATGAGGGCACACAGTACCGTTCCATCGCTTTTTACCAGACACCTGAAGAAAAACAGGTGTTGCAGACCGCGGTGGACAAACTGAATGCATCGACGTATCATGGAAAGATTGCAACCCAAGTGGCACCGTTCACGCATTTTTATCCTGCCGAAGCCTATCACCAGGAGTATATAAAAAATAACCCCGGCAATCCTTATGTGCAAAATGTTTCCATCCCGGATTTTTTGCGTTTCAAGCGCAGTTTCTCCTGCAACTATAAGTGATCTCGTAGATTTACGATTAAAATCGAGTGTTCCCGCGCTATGCCATGAACCCGGACTGTATTAGTTTTGACCTATCCAATACCAATGAATTAGCCAATCCAAAAAAAACCA
>CAZZYD010000398.1:0-2786 GCA_964658175.1 uncultured Puia sp.
GACGATAAGTTTTTTGTTTCACGAGAGGATAAGTTTTTGTTTCACGCGACGACGCAACGGATGCGCAACGACGCAACGGGAGTACGAAGCGATCTATACGAAGTAAAGATAAAAAATTATATCCTTGAAATTTCAATGACCAATACAGACTTGCCATTCGTTGCGTCGTTGCGCATCCGTTGCGTCGTCGCGTGAAACAAACATCCGCCTGAATCCCGTATTTTTATCGTATGGGCATTAGAATTTTTCTGTATTTGTTTTTATCGCCAATTCTGTTTTTTTCAGCGGATGCTCAATCGACAGATCAGCTTACTGGCGGCTGGCATTGCAAGCGCGCCGATAGTGTCACCATCAGCGGAGAAGCACTGAGCGCTTCCGAGCAGCCGCTGAACAGCTGGATACCGGCCACCGTGCCCGGTACCGTGCTCGGCACGCTCATCGACAACAGGCAGATGCCCGATCCTTTCTTTGGTATGAACAACGAACGCATTCCCGATATCTATCATATTGGGTCTGGCTATTATACTTACTGGTTCGTAAAAGATTTCAGTGAATCGAAAACAGGTGCCGGCGACCATGTGTGGGTGCAGTTTCGCGGGATCAACTACAGCGCCGATATTTTTCTGAATGGCCATAAGCTCAATACAAGCCGGCCCAGGGGTATGTTCCTCCGGTTTGAATATGATATCACGGCATTTTTAAAAACCAACGGTCATAACCGGCTGGCGGTAATCGTTTATCCACCCGATCCTGCAGGTAATCCCAACGGCGGTCAGGGAGGCGATGGTGAAATCGCGCGCAACCTCACCCACCAGTATGTGGCAGGCTGGGACTGGATCCAGCCGGTCCGCGACCGGAATACCGGTATCTGGGACGAGGTGCGCATCCGGAAAACGGGATCCGTGCGACTGAAAGATCCGCATGTCATTACGCATGTACCAGGCATACGACAGCCGGAGGACAGTCTGCAGCTTCCCGCAACGATCGAGGTTTCAACGGAACTGGATAATCCCGGCGAATCCGCCGTGAACGGAATCCTGGAATGCAGGATGGATGGACAAACGGTGACGCGTTCCGTGACCCTTCCCGCGCATCAGCACAAAGAAATAACACTACCGCTACTTTCCCTTGCACATCCGAAACTCTGGTGGCCAAACGGGTACGGCGCGCAGCCGTTATATCCGCTCATCATCCGGTTTAAAAATGCCAGCCGGCAGCAAACGGATGCAGATACATTATCCATCGGCGTGCGGGAACTGCGCAGTGTCTGGAACGAACATACCCGCAGCATGCAACTCAGCATCAACGGGCAGAAAATATTTATCAAAGGTGGTAACTGGATTGTCTCGGATGAATTGCTCCGTTTCAGTGCGGCCCGGTATGATGCTGAAATTCGGTTTCACCGCGATATGAACCTGAACCTGATCCGCGTCTGGGGCGGGGCCCTTACGGAAAGACCGGCCTTTTATGATGCCTGTGACCGCTATGGGTTGCTGGTATGGCAGGATTTCTGGAACAGCGGTGATTGCAACGGCCGGTGGACCGACCCTGATAAAAAGGAAGATCAGTGGGTGAGGCGGACTTACCCCGATGATCATGCGCTTTTTCTGACGGCTGCGGCCGATCAGATAAAAATGATCCGGAATCACGCGTCCCTCGCGCTCTGGTGCGGGGGAAATGAAATCACGCCATCCGAAGACATCCTCCGGCCGCTCAAAGATTCCATCCTGGCCCGACTGGATGGCACGAGACCATTTATCGACTATTCAAATTCAGACAGCATCTCTTATAATTCCATCGGCGGCAACGGCGATGGTCCCTATGGCATCCAGCCGGTGCAAAGGTTCTTCAACGACCGAACTTTTCCTTTTAATTCTGAAGTCGGTTCCGTGGGCGTGGGCGATTATACTTCCCTGGCCAGGTTTCTTCCAACCCCCAACCTCGAAGCTTTTCCCCAAGGGAAAGCAGTGGATTCAGTATGGCGCTATCATAAATATATTGACTATGGAAATTATCCGGATGCATACGGAGAGCCCCGGACAACCCTGGATTTTGCTGCGAAAGCACAGCTGCTCAATTACGATCAGTACCGCGCACTGGCGGAAGGCTTTACCAGTCACATGTGGGACTGGTATACCGGATTCGTGATCTGGAAAACACAAAACCCCTGGACCGCGCTGCGCGGCCAGATGTACGATTATTACCTTGACCCGAATGCCTGTCTCTATGGCCTCCGCACCGGAAGCAAAGCGCTGCACGTTTTTTTCAATGCCGGCGACAGCATGGTCATGATCGCCAACAATGGCTTCCATACGGCGCGCGACCTGATGCTGGACGTCAGGATCTGCGACATGGATGGAAAGGAAAAAATCATCACTGAAGTCTTTAACGAGATTGGTCCCACCAATATCCGCAAATATCTTTCCGTGGCATCGGCGATCAGACAGGCAGCTGCAGCCCGCGGATGTTTTCTTTCTCTGCGGCTGCTTAATACCCGCAAGGAAATCCTGGACGAAAATATCTATTGGATGAACGACAGTTCCGGAAAATATTCGGGTCTTATGCAGTTCAAAGCGCCGCAGATCACGGCAACGGCCACGCCTGCGGGCAAAGGAAAGTGGCTGGTTACCCTGAACAATCCGGTGGGTGGCCCCGTTTCTTTTTTCAATCGCATTTCACTGATCGATGGAGATACCCGGCAGCGTGTCCTGCCGGCTTTTTACAGCGATAATTATGTCAGTGTCATGCCGGGCAGGAGCAAAACGATCGTCTTGGAAAGTCCGGAT
>CAZZYD010000399.1:0-1557 GCA_964658175.1 uncultured Puia sp.
AATGTTGACGTCGGCAAAATCTTTTAGCTGGATCACTCTTTTCCCGTTGTTGGCTACGACTATGGACGCTAGTTGCGCAATATTGTGTACTGTGGCGTCGGTAACAGTGAGGTAGAGAAGATGATAGTCCGGCAGGTAGCCATTGCTTTTGATAAAATTGGTCTGACCGAGGGCGGAATTGACCATGTCCGGAGTAAGTCCCAACCGAGTCATTTTATTCAGATCGACCCGAATCCAGTATTCCTTTTGTTTTCCGCCGATTACCCGCACTTCCGATACCCCCGCGACCTGCGACAAAAAGGGTTTGATGGTATAGAGGGCCAGGATCTTCATGTCGATCGGTGCCCGGGGCGTCGTCGTTTCCAAAGAATAACCGATTACCTGCAGGATGGATGGATTCATTTTTTCCACCGTCACATTTACTCCTGGTGGAAGGGAATTGCTGATCTGGGCAATTTTGGACTCAATGCGTTGCTGGGCCAGATCGACATTGGTGCTCCAGTCCATGTAAGCAGAAATTTCGCAACTGCCCCGGCTGGTCGTACTGCGAATGGTCAGCAGATCCGGCACCTGTTTGATGACATTTTCCAGCGGTTTGGTGACAGTCACCTGCATTTTATCAACCGGTTGCAGCCCCGCGTCGGCAATGATTTTGATCTTGGGAAAGGTGATCTCCGGAAAAAGCGATGTCTTCAATTGACTGTACACAAAGATCCCCCCCAGCAGTGCAATAAACAAACATGCGGTGATGGGACTACGATTGGTAACGAAATAATTTTTCATGTCATTCTTTTACACTCGATACAGCGGTACTGTCAATGGCTACCTTAGCGGTATCCGGCAAACCGTAATTGCCGGTGATCAAGATCTGGTCATCCGGAGAAAATAACGGTTGCAAGATTTCAATTTTATCCGGTGACTCCAGTCCCTTGGTGATCGTCACTTTTACGGCAGTGGAAGGATCCATCATTTTCATTACCCAGAACGACGTCTGTGCATCGTCGGACAATACGGCCCCTGCCGGCACCGTCTGCGCTCTTTTTCGGGTGAGACTGAGAATTTTTACTTTGGCAATCAGTTTCTCCGGCAACGGATGACCAGCGTTAACGCGCAGGACAACTGTTTGGGTCTGTGTTGTGGAATCAACGGCGGGAAAAACCGTGCCGATGGTCGCCGGAAGCCGTGTGCCATCCGGCAGCTCTACCATGATCGAACGGCTCGAGAGCACGGTCTTTCTGTTTTCATAAGGCATATTGAGCAGAAACACAAAGCTGTTCTGATCGCTGATCACCGCCAGTTGTTCGCCATCCTGCACATAGTCCCCTACCTGGTGCCCCAATTGGGTAACGAAACCATGTCCTTTGGCGGTGACCTGGATTTGACCGGAAAACTTGAACCCCGAATCGAGGCTACTCACGCCATTGCCGATGATGGAGGCCTCTTTGGTTTCAAGGGTAAAGAGCCGTTGTCCTGCCGCAACATATTCTCCCGGTTTTACGGCCACTGACCGGACGTATCCCGCTGCGATCGCTTTGATGTAACTGTTTTGCAAATAGG
>CAZZYD010000399.1:1567-2775 GCA_964658175.1 uncultured Puia sp.
GCACCAACGAGTCGGAAATCGGCCCAAACTGGGCATGGGTAACCGTTACCGGGCTGGTGACGGTTGCCGATTCCTCGGCCGCGGCGGGCGGGGCCGGAGACTGACACGCCGAACAAATCAGTACGAGCGCCGATAGGGAGAGGAATGTTCTCATGGATTTTCCCAGTAGTTTAGTTGATTAATGATCTGCATTTGCGCGATCCCGTTCTGATTGCGAAGGTTTTGCGCGTTCAGGTATCCATTGATCGAAAGGATGAGATCGGTGACGCGAATGTCACCGGTACCTAAAAGCTGTTGATTGACGTCGATCAACGCACGGGAATATTTTATCTGATTATTTATATCCGTCAGGAGTGCCCGGGTCTCGTGCAGTTGCTGTTGTAATT
This sequence comes from uncultured Puia sp., assembly GCA_964658175.1. Classification (GTDB taxonomy): domain Bacteria; phylum Bacteroidota; class Bacteroidia; order Chitinophagales; family Chitinophagaceae; genus Puia. The sequence continues at coordinate 1,954 of CAZZYD010000399.1, forward strand.
GCGCAATCGCCTGTGCATACTGGCTTAGAAAAAAGGAGCGGTATTGCGCCCGGGTTCGTTCAGCGATCTCGATTTTTTGGTATTTCAACCGTCGCTGGTGGCCGTCATACAAGGGCACCGACAGGTTGAGCCCGGCGCCGAGCCCCAAATTTTTAAAGGCCTGGTACATCAGCGAGGAATTGTATCCCGCGTCGGCAAAAACACTGACTTTTGGTTTGTAGGTGTAGTCGATCGCCTGCCGCTCGTTGATCAGTTTGAGACTATCAACAATAAAAGGTTGATAAAAAAGAGAGCGGGTTGCCTCCGGTAACTCACCGGTTGCTACCGGCGGCGGAGATAATTTTTTTTGACTGGTATCCACAATACCGGCCAAATAATTCAGCGTGGCGAAATCATTTTTGAGTTGAATGGCCGATTGACTCGTCATGAGTTGCTGTTGCTGGAGCGACACATAAAAGGTTAAGTAATCCGCCTGTTTGTACACGTTGGATTGCGTGAGATTCTTAAGGATCTTTTCTTCATTCTGGTAGACCGACAGAATTTCCTGATCGTATTGATACACCATCATGTCGCCATAGGTGCTGATGTATTGGGTCGTAATGGTCTTCTTTAAATCCCGGTCCGCCACGGCGGCCGTATTGCCGACGCCCTGGTTGACCAACCGTACGGCCTGATACTGGTTATCAAGATTTCCCTGGGATACAAAGGTTTTTGCTGCCTGGATTTGTGCGCTCAGTTGTCCGCCATTGGTAATGACGTTGTCGTAGCCGTAACCATGTATGGTTGGCGCATAGTAATTGGTACTGATGCCATTGACCTGCA
>CAZZYD010000400.1:0-2775 GCA_964658175.1 uncultured Puia sp.
CATCAAGCAATAAAGTTCCTTTGAAAACCAAAGAAAAAGGTCCCGTCAACTGACGGGACCTTTTTTTTATGCGATGGTATGAACCGGTCAATGAAGTCCTTCAGACATACTCATTTTCTTCTTGCTGCTTTTTACAAACAATACGAAAGGAATGCAGATCAGAAATAATATGCCGAGATAATAAAATACATCCATATAGGATAAAACATTCGCCTGGCCGGTGATGGAATAATCGAGGGCCTGGTAGGCAGACTTGAGCGCGGTATTCGGCGCCATGCCTTTGGCGATATAAGCGTGCTGCATCGCGGTGACGCGGTTGGTGACCGCGGGGTTGTTTACATCCAGTTTGCTCACCAGCGTGCTGCGGTGGAACATATTCTGGCGCGCCATAAAGGTGGTGATCAGCGCCACGCCGAAAGATCCGCCCACCTGGCGCATCATGCCGGTGAAAGCCACGCCCTGCCCGATCTCCTGCCCTTTCAGCGTGCTAAGAGATAAGCTGGTGATCGGAATAAAGAGCAAAGGCAAACCCACCCCCCGCGTTACGAGCATCCAGAAAAAGTTTTCCGACGGGGTATTATTGGTGATGATGAAGTAGCCCCAGAAACAGAATACGGCAAAGAACAGCATTCCCAGGGATACCAGAAATTGCTGTGGTACGCCCTTGCTGAGAATGATGCCGGTAATCGGCATCAGAAATGCCGTGGTGATGGCCGCCGGCACCATCAGCATGCCCGCCTGAAAGGCCGTCCAGCCCAGGGTGCTCTGCGTATAAACCGGAATGATAAACGTGGATCCATACAGGCCGAAGCCAAGTAAAAAGGTGAGCATGGTCCCGATCCGCAGGTTCCCATTTTTGAGCACCCGCAGGTTTACGATCGGGTTTCGGAAAGTCAGTTCGCGCCAGATAAAAAAGAAGGCGCCCATGAATGCCGTGCAGGTAAAGAGCACGATATAGGTATTTGCAAACCAGTCGTCATCCTGCCCCTTCTCCAAAACATATTGCAGCGAACCGACGGAAACAGCCAGTAGAAAAATACCCAGCCAGTCGATATCGGCCGCGGCGCTTTTCTGGCCATAGTTCGGATTGCGCACATACTGCAGCGTGAGCAGGGTCGCGATCACGCCGATGGGAATATTGATGTAAAAGATATAGGGCCAGGAATAATTCTCCACGATATAACCACCGAGCGGCGGACCCAGGGTGGGACCAACGATTACGCCCAGTCCGTAAATGGCCTGCGCCATATTCCTTTTTTCAGGCGGATAAGCCTCTGTAATGATGGTCTGTGAAGTGGCCAGCAAGGCGCCGCCGCCCATACCCTGTAAAAAACGGAAGAGTACCAGTTCCCAGATCCCGTTGGCGTTGCCGCACAGAAAAGAACAGATCGTGAAAATCACGATGGAGGTGGCGAAATAATTCCGGCGTCCGAACTGCGATGCCAGCCAGCTGGTCATCGGAATGATAATCACATTTCCGATCGCATAGGCCGTCACCACCCAGGCCACCTCGGTGAGGGTTGCGCCGAGGTTGCCGCGCATATCATTGAGCGCCACGTTAACGATGGTAGAATCTACAATCTCAAGCAGGGTACAGATAATGGCCGTAATGGTGATGATGACGCGCCTCGAACCATACTCTACCAGTGAATCGCTTTGCATTTGTGCCATACGATTATTTTATAAATGAACGATATCAAACCTATGGGACATTCACATCCACATTCACGTTCATCCCGGCACGAAGCCTTTTCAACAGTGAATCCTGCGGATTGGTGAATTCCACTTTGATCGGAAGCCGCTGAACGACCTTTACAAAGTTTCCGCTCGCATTATCGGGTGGCAGCAGCGCAAAACGCGCGCCGGTAGCCGGTGCAAATGAACTGACGGTCGCATCGAAATGATGACCGGGAAATGCGTCCGCATCCACGATAACTTTTTGTCCCAGCTGTATTTTATCGAACTGTGTTTCCTTATAATTGGCGATCACCCAGATCGTGCTGTCCAGCACCACGCTGAACGTGGCCTGTCCTGCGCCGAGGAATTGTCCCACCTGCACATTTACTTTGGACACGAGTCCGTCGGCAGGGGCTGTGATTACCGTATAGGACAGGTTCAGCCGCGCATCTGCCACATCCACTTCCCGCTGTTTGATGGTAGCGCCGGCAATGCCGATCTGGGAAGAGGTGGCACGGCTCTGCGTAGTCACCGAATTGGTTTGTTGCGAGGCCTGTTTGCGCTGTTCCTGCAGCACCTGTAACTGCCTTTCAGCGGTTTCCTTGGCTGCCTGCGCCTGTTCGTACTGCTGCTGTGTGATCGAATGATCCTTGATCAGGTTCGCGTACCGGTTGTAATCCTGGGTGGAACGCCATACGTTGATCTTGGCCGTTTCAATCTGTGCATCTGCCGTGGCGACGGCTGCCTGCTGTGTGCTGATATTGCTGCGGGCCGCACTGCTCGTTGCCTGGGCAGACGAATAGTTGCTGCGGGCCGTGGCCAGCGCCGCTTCCGCCTGGTCTACCTTGATTTTAAAATCGCGATCGTCCAGTACCAGGAGCGTATCGCCTTTTTTTACGGTCTGGTTATCCTTCACGCGCACTTCGGTCACGAAACCGGATACCCTTGGTATGATCGGACTGATATTGGCTTCGAGTTGCGCATCATCCGTTTCCACATGATGCTGGGCATGGTGGTATTTGGTAATACCAAATGTAGCGCCGGCCACCACGAGTAATACGAGGATGACGACAAATACTTTGCTCTTTTTTTGGGGTG
>CAZZYD010000401.1:0-2769 GCA_964658175.1 uncultured Puia sp.
TCGGGATCGCCCGGTAGCACATGGCGTATCTCTTCCGGTTTGCCAACGCGTGAAAGAATCGCCACGCCATTCCAGCTTTTTTGTCCGTGCCAGATCGCGGAATATCCCGCGTCCAGGATGGCCTGTTCCGGAAATTTTTCCTGCGGCGCTTTTAGTTCCTGCAGACAAACCACGTCGGGTTCGGACTCCGACAACCAGCGCAGCAGGACGGCCAGGTGGCCGTTAACACCATTGACATTATACGTTGCGATCTTCATATTTTGTTGACTGGTTTTATGGAATGAGAAAAGATCACATCCAAACCACTTTCTGTTCACTTTCATGCGTCCGCCCGATAATGTCCCGGTACAATTCGGGTCTGCGCGCTTTGCGGTAACGGTAGCCGCCTGCCTGTCGGAGTGCATCCGGATTCAGTTCTGCGATCACCCACTCATTGTTCAGCGAACGGCATTCGGCGATGATATCGCCAAAAGGATCGAGGATCATCGCGCAGCCGTTTTTTAACTGATCATCATCCATCCCGATCGGGTTGGAAAAAACAACATACACCGCATTGTCATAAGCCCTCGCCGGTAGCCATTTCATCAGCCAGGATCTTCCTTTCAGCCCGTCGAATTCGGCCCGCAGGAGATCTTTGTTTTTTTCCTTGTCCGTCCACAACCCTGCATCTACAAAACCCGCACCAGGCCTGGTAGACGGGGTGCACATGGTGACATGCGGCATGAAAATGATATCCGCACCGAGCAGCGCCGTGGCCCGCACATTTTCGATTACATTGTTGTCATAACAGATTAGGATGCCGCAGGTCCAGTCATGGATCCTGAATACGGTATAGCTATCGCCGGGAAGAAGGTGCGGATTGATGAATGGATGGATTTTCCGGTGTTTTGCGATAAGTCCGTTTTTATCCACGCATACATAGGCTTTGTATAAATTGTCATCAGCATCTTTTTCGAAGAGGCCGGCGAGGAGTACGATATTTAATTCCGCAGCGATACCGATCAGCGCTTGCACGCTCGGACCATCGGGTATCGGTTCGGCGAGGGCAATCATTTCTTCCCGGGAAAGTTTTCGGGCAAATGAATAAGCGGTAACGGAGCATTCGTGGAAGGCGACGACATCGGCGCCGGCTTCCGCAGCTGATGTCGCCATTGAACGGATAACAGCAAGATTGAAGGGCTTGTCGCCGCTTTTATTTTCGAACTGGGCGGTGGCAATTTTTAGTGGCTTCATGGCAGGCAAAAAATGGGAAGCCGCAAAGATAATTATGTTTTTTTATTCGCTCCGCAGGCTCGTCACCGGGTTGGCAACGGCGGCGCGGACGCTTTGAAATGCCACGGTCAGCAGGGCGATCGTCACGGTGAGCAAACCCGCGAAGGCGAATATCCACCAGCTGAACGCCGTTTTGTAAGCAAAATCATTGAGCCACCGATTCATTGCATACCAGGAAAGAGGAAAACCGATCGCCATCGCGATCAGCACGTTGACTTCCATTCCATATCATGACAGAAAGATGGTCTAAGAATATGCCAAGAAGGTAAGCAATTCTCTCAGAGTGCATTATATCCGGCGGAAACGGCTGACTGTCCGTTTTTGCAACAGGGGTTGTGCCAGATTCCGACATATGGCTACATTCGGCGAAAATCTATAAGATGGCCCTGGCCGGCCGATGGCCCACCATACGCAACGCAGCCTTGCTGGCCGGCACCCTCGATATGCTGGCTGCATGCGTGTATTATTTTATCAAGACGGGTGAAACAAAATTCTATCTGATCCCGATGTTCATTGCCTCGGCCGTTTTTGGCAAAGGCGCTTTTTCCGGCGGCACGGGCATGGTACTGCTGGGTTTGCTGATGCATTACGGAATTGCATTTTGCTGGACGCTGTTTTTTTTCTGGCTGTACCAGCAATGGACTTTTTCCGGCAAAAGCAGGTGGTGGACGGCGGCTGTCTATGGCATCTTTGTCTGGCTCATCATGAATAGAGTCGTTTTGCCTTTTACCCGCATCGCCCACCGACCCTTTGATCCGGTCAACGCATTGATCAATATAGGCATATTGATGGTGTGCATCGGATGGCCGCTTTCCTGGATGGCCCATCGTTCTTATAAGACCCCAGCTAACGGGTAAGACCGTTTGAATTCAAATCAGCGCAACTTTTCCGGTCTCCTATACATTTGATTTGAGATTCGTTGCGCGTTGCGCATCCGTTGCGCCGTCGCGTGAAACCTTATGTGCCTTTGCGCTGCTTTGCGTCTTTGCGTGAAATTTACCCGGAACCCAAATCCCTTGATTCCAGAAAATATTTTACGTTCACCTGATAAACAATCACACACCAGATCACACAAGCGGGCAGCGCCTTCAGCGAATAAGGCATCGCGATGTGTTTCCTGAACCAGGGCGTGAGCAGGTCGGAATAAGAAAAAGTAGTGAACAAAAACAGGACGAGAAAGAAAAGCGCCGTAGACTGGCGGGTGGGTTGTAGGAAAAACCAGAGGCAAATCGCGGGCAGCGCAATGATATAGGTCGGCGATTCTGCCGAGGTGCTGAAAATAACCACAAAAAGAAGGCAGGAACAAAGGATGTACAACTGGTACCGAAAGTCTTTATAATAATTCCATAAACGGAACTGTGAGCAGAATAATAATATCGCGGGTATGAGCACGAACTTATTTTTCAGTCCGGGATAGACGCTGCGCCGGATCAGTCCCATGAATGAAATATCGTGGAAATAATAGTGGTCGTCCAGCCGGATATTTTTTGAATCTTT
>CAZZYD010000402.1:0-2765 GCA_964658175.1 uncultured Puia sp.
TGTTCAGCTAGATACTCCGCATCCACGGGTATATTTTGAAAACTGTACCATGGCCCTGGCTTATCTCATTGCATTAAAAGAACAGCCATTTGTCATTCTTTCTGATGTTAATTTGCCGGGGATGTCGGGCCCGGAGTTCAAAAAACAGATCAACGATACGCCGATTCTGAGAAAAAAGGCAATCCCATTTGTTTTTCTGAGTACTGCCGCTGAACGCCAGGCAGTGGAAAAGGCGTATGAGATGATGGTGCAGGGTTATTTTGTCAAACCCTTCAAACCTGCCGAACTAACGCGGCTAATCGCCGTTACGCTGGAATATTGGGAACTTTGCGTACATCCCAATAATCTCCTTAAATAATAAACACTTCATGAAATCGCATTTTTTTCCCGCTGCTGAACGCGGCACCAAGGATATTGGCTGGCTGCGCAGCAATTTTTTTATCAGCTTCAGCGATTATTACGATCCGATGAAAACTGCGTTCGGCACTTTGTTTGCCTTTAACGATGATTATCTCGCCGTCGGAAAAGGATTTGGTATTCATCCGCACATCAATATGGAAATCATTTCCGTATTGCTGAAAGGAAAAATGAACCACAAGGACTCCCTGGACTACAGCACCGTGGTGGAAGCGGACGGTGTACAGATCATGAGCGCCGGCAGCGGACTTCGCCACGAAGAATATAATATCGGTGAGGACGAAGTGAATTTTCTCCAGATATGGATCCAGCCGAAAATACAGAATATCCTTCCGCGCTACCAGATCCGCCATTTTCCCAAAGGCAACCGTAAAAATAAACTGACGACGATTGTATCTGGTGAAGAGGGGCAGGCCCATTGCTGGATCAATCAGAATGCGAAACTGTCACTCGGTTATTTCGACGGCGGACAAAAACCCGTGTACACTTTTGCGCCGGTCAATAAATGTGTTTTTGTTTTTTGTATTTCGGGGCAGCTTTCGGTAGCGGAAACTGCGCTTCAGCCGAGGGATGCCATCGGCGTCTGGAATACGGATCGTATCGAATTTGAGTGCGCCACAGAAACCGAGTTCCTCGTTATTGAAACACCGGTGAATCAGAAGTGAGGATCGGCGCCGGTTGCGGATCGGGTCTTCCATACATCCCCAGAATGGAAATGATCAGATCCAGGGATGCTTCGCCTTTTGCCGTATGATGGACTAATGCATGATTGAGTTCTTTCAGTGCTTCCTGTAAAAGATAGACGGTGAGGGTGATCCGTAAGTCGCCCGGATCAGCAGGGATCAGCCGAGTGCTGACCACCGTATCGAGGTATGCACGAAGAAAAAATCCGCTGTGATAAGCCGCCCACCATTGATAATAGGGTTTGATCTCCGGGGCGCGTTCCGCGGGAATATGATCGTTTTTATCAAAGCCTTCCTGGGCCACTTTATAAAAAGAGGAGATCATGGTAGACACGTCAATAAAAACCGAGCGTTTAAGCCTGCGTTCGCTGTATGACTGGGCCACTTCCCCGCCGTAATCATCGATCATTAGGTCCTTGCCCGTGAGCAACACTTCCTCCAGTTGAAAATTACCATGCACGCGGATCTTGAGGATATCGAGTTTTTTGCCAAATATATTTTTCAGCAGGGAAAGGATATCGTCCCGGTGCGTCAATACCTTGTTTGCCTTCTGTCTGAAATCATCTGAAACTTCTTCCCCCGTCCGGGACAGCATCTGAAAAGTTTCCCGCACCAGGGACTGCATGGTCGAAAACAGCGAGCGCTGATAGTAAAGGGTAAAATATTCAGGTTGAAAATCCGGGAAGGCCGTGCCGGAGGCGAGCGCCAGGTGCATTTGTCCGGTCCTTTTTCCCAGAAGACCCGCGAATTCCGCGCCCTGGTTTCCAATGAGTAATTTTATTTGCTCCGGCAGCTGGTCGAACGGGGCAGGATCCAGCAGCGTGCCGATCAGCTTCATCTCTTTCAGTTTTTCCCGGTCCGACGCAAGAATGCGTTCAAGGTAATTATTACTTCTTTCCAGAAAGAAAGATCGTCCGTCACCATGGTTCTCAATCAGCACCTGCATGATGCCCAGCAGGATACCGAAATCATCCACCTTCCATTCGATGGCCCCGATAAAAGCGGGTATATACGGAAATTTCGCCTCGTTGGTCAGGAACCGCGTAATCTCAAGGTCAGGATTGATCGACTTGTCAATTTTCCTGTATAATTTCAGGAAGAAGCGGTTGTCATAACTGATCGATGTATTGTATTCGTCGTGCGCATGGATGCGCGATTTGATCTCATCGCTGCCCGCCCAGTGACTGGTAAGTTCTTCCTTGCTGTAGAAATCGATATGACCTGTTTTCAGTGGTGTGGAAGACTGGTGCGCCATGTTCCGGATCAGCTCGAGCTGAAAACTCCGTGTAAAAAAAGCATCGCAGAGAAATCCTTTGTCTTTCCCGATGGTTGCCTGCGCCATCAACGCATGCGGATTGCTTTCGCGGATGCCGGTGACTTCATTTTCGGATACGAAGTTAATCGCCAGCTGGTATGTTTCGGGCAGACCGCTTTGGAAAGTCACGCCCAGCTGCATCCACAGTACCGAGCCGTGCGCGAAATGAAAATTGCCGTAGTTTTCGACGACGACGGAATAGAAACTTTTGTTGAGTCCGTTGAACCAGCTGGTGCCGGACAGATAGTTTCCCAGCAAGTCCCCTTCAAAACGCTGAAGCATCACGGGTGAAATGATATCGTCCCATTGATCGAGCCGGATGACCGGCAGATCCGTTTTGGCAGGAATGG
>CAZZYD010000403.1:0-2751 GCA_964658175.1 uncultured Puia sp.
TATGTAAATATCGGCGCGTACGTCGACGAAGGAACGATGGTGGACACCTGGGCCACTGTAGGCAGCTGTGCGCAGATCGGCAAGGGCGTTCACCTGAGTGGCGGTGTGGGCATCGGCGGTGTGCTGGAACCCCTGCAGGCCGCCCCGGTGATTATTGAAGATGGATGTTTTATCGGATCGCGCTGCATCGTGGTGGAAGGGGTGCACGTGGAAAAAGAAGCGGTGCTGGGGGCCAACGTGGTGTTGACCCAAAGTACGAAGATCATCGATGTGAGCGGCGCAACGCCGGTGGAATACAAAGGTCGCGTGCCCGCCCGGAGTGTCGTGATTCCCGGTACCTATCCGAAAAAATTTCCTGCCGGCGAATATCATGTCAGTTGCGCGTTGATCATCGGCCAGCGAAAACCGAGTACGGATCTGAAGACAAGCCTGAACGATGCCTTAAGAGACTTTGCTGTCAGCGGCTAGAAACTGCTGCTTGACGACGGCGCGGATTTCACTGAAAGAAAACTGCGGCCCGAGCTTCTGTTTTAAGGGGGTCAGTTGTGTCGTTCCTTCAGACCGGATCAACGATTCGATCGCATCGATCTTCCGCTGTTCCACAAATTCAGCCAGTTCAATTTCCCCTGAGCCAAGAAAAGAAATGAGGTGACTTTCCACCGTACTGCCGGTGATGCCGCGCAGTTTGGCTACGATCCCGACGTCTTTATGTTCTTTGAACAGGCGCAGACTCACCAGGTTCGAATCGCCTTTTTTCGCCCTTTCCTTTGTCTCCGCTTTTTCTTCCGCCGGTGTGTCCGTTTTTTCAGGCACAGTAAGTTTCAGCAGGCTTTCCAGGGGTTCTCCGGAGGCCACGCCTGAAATGAGTGAAGCGATATGATCCAGCTGTTGTTTTTTATTCAGCAGCATTTTTTTTAGGAGGAATAATTCACGCGTATAATTTTTACTGCCTTGTTTCTGCTTGTACATTTCGTGGTGGCGCGCTACCATGTCCGCGAGGCGTTGCAAAGCCTCATTAAAATAATCGGCAGCAGAACGGGTGCGTTGCTGCAGTTGCCGGTATCCGTCTTCTTTCGCGCCCGGCAACAGCTGTTCCAGCTGCCGGCTGAATTTTTCGCTCACAACCCGGAGGGCCGCCATGTCGGTATGCAGCTGGACCGCCCAGGTTTCGGCCATCGACTTCTCCGGAATTTTCCGTGCGGCGTACGACTGACTCAGGTCTTCAATGATCGCCGACACCTTTGACAAATGGAATATTTCGGCGACCATTTCCAGCAGGTAAATTTCCTGCATGGCGGCGAGCTGTTCACGCAGGTATTGCTCGTCTCGTTCCCGCGCGGAAAAAACCCGGATGCGTTCGTCGGTTGAGATGCTCCTGGGTTCGATCACTGACCGGAGCACGAGGCCTTCCAGTGAAACCAGCCGGCTCAGCGCCACATAAACCTGACCCGGCGCAAATGAATTCCCGGCATCGATGATGGCCCTTTCAAATGTGAGTCCCTGGCTTTTATGAATCGTAATCGCCCAGGCCAGCCGGATGGGGTATTGGGTGAAACTGCCCAGGGTTTCTTCTTCGAGCTTACTTTTTTCGCGGTCGAATCCGTACCGGATATTTTTCCAGACTTCTTTTTCCAATTGGAGTTCCCCCGGCTCTTCCGGAAACTTCACGTAGATATCATCGGGCGTGATGCGGACCACGGTGGCGATTTTTCCATTATAATACCGGCGCTGTTCTCCCTTGTCGTTTTTAATGAACATCACCTGCGCTCCTTTTTTCAGGAGGAGTGATTTTTCTGCGGTCACCGACCGCAGGTCGAAATCCCCCTTCAGTTCGCCTTCATAAGAAAATCCCGCCCCACTCAGTTTGGCGAGCGCCTGCTGGTTGATCGCATCTGCCTGCGCATTGTGGGTGGTGAGGGTGATGTACTGATCGCCGGATGCGGGCGCAAATTTAGGCTGATACCTTTTTTGCAGGATCTGGTAATCGGCCCCGTTGAGTTCGTTGTTCCGGATATGGTTAAGCAGGCTGATAAAACCGGCATCCTGCTGCCGGTAAATTTTTTTCAGTTCGATATACACCGGCGGCGCCTGCGCAATGGCTTTCGATTCAAAGAAGAAAGGGCTGGCGTAATAAGGCTTCAGCAATTCCCATTCGGTGCGGTTCACCACCGGCGGCAGCTGGTAGAGATCGCCGATGAACAGCACCTGCACGCCACCGAATGGCTGCCGGTTGCTGCGATAGCTGCGAAGAATGCAATCGATGGCATCGAGCATGTCGGCGCGGAGCATACTCACTTCGTCGATCACGAGCAGGTCGAGTTCGCGGATCAGTTCACGTTTGGTTTCGCTGAAGCGGATATTTTTGATCAGCTGGTATTCATTGCTGCTATTGGGTTGTTCGTTCCACACGGCATCCGCGATGGGGAGAAAGGGCATGAAGGGAAGCTGAAAAAACGAGTGCATGGTAACGCCGCCTGCGTTCATCGCTGCCACGCCCGTGGGCGCCACGATCACCATATTTTTCTGACAGCTGGTTTTTAGGTTCCGGAGAAAAGTGGTTTTGCCGGTGCCGGCTTTACCCGTCAGGAAAATGGACTGGGATGTTTGAAGAACAAATTGCAGTGCCAGCTGAAACACTTCATTGGATGCATCCGGGGACGTCATGCGGCAATTTAACGATTGGCGGGCGAATGAAAAAAGGGGAAATCACGGTGTGATCTTTCTCGCAAAGACGCAAAGGTCTCGCCAAGA
>CAZZYD010000404.1:0-2719 GCA_964658175.1 uncultured Puia sp.
ATTGCGTAAGGCATGCATGAGAAACCGTTGCGCCGTTGCGCATCCGTTCCGTCGTCGCGTGAAACAAAATATTACTCCGACCGCAAACTCGTCACCGGGTTCGCCAGCGCCGATTTTATCGCCCGGAAACTAACCGTTACCAGCGTGATGAAGGCGGCGATGCTGCCGGCGATCAGGAATACCCACCAGCTGATCTGGGTTCGGTAAGCGAATTCTTCCAGCCATTTACTCATGCCCCACCAGGCCAGGGGAAAAGCGATCAGTCCGGCAATCAGGACCAGCTTAAGAAAGTCTTTTGATAAAAGTCCCACGACATTTCCAACAGAAGCACCCAACACTTTGCGGATACCGATTTCTTTGGTGCGTTGTTCCGCGGCATAGGTAACCAGACCGAACAGACCCAGACAGGCAATCAGGATTGCAAAACTTGCGAACGTTATAAATATTTTCCCTGTGCGCTGATCTGCCTGGTATAGCCTGTTGAAATCATCATCCATGAAAGAATAGAGAAAAGGTTGTCCGGCCATCTTTTCCACGCCATGGTATTTTTGTTCGATCTGTGCCAGGACAGCGGGAATATTTTTTGAATTCAGTCGAAAAGACATCGCGCCTCTTTCTTCATCCAGCAACAGCACGATCGGCGGGATTTTGTCGTGCAATGAAGTGGCATGAAAATCCCTGACGACACCGATGATGCGCAAGCCAACGGCCGAATCTTTCGCTCCGGGATGATAAATGATTTTATTCAGCGGGTCTTTATAACCGAGGACTTTCGCGGCAGTTTCATTGATCAGGACGCAGGAGGAATCCGTTAGCATCTGCGGAGAAAAATTCCGGCCCGCCACGATTTTCATACCGAGCGTTGGCAGATAGTCGGCATCTACCCGCCAGGTTCCCAATGTAAGCGCCTGCGTGGCGTCGAACACGGGCGTTTTGAAAAATCCGTTGATATCATAGGGGCCGCCGTTGGGGAGATAGCGCGTCATCGTTCCGCTTACCACACCAGGAATCGTCAGCACTTCTTTTTTGAATTCATCGGCATGTATCCAGAGTGAATACGTGTTCTGCAGCGTCACAACCTGCTCACGGTCATACCCGAGTTCTTTGTGACGCACATAGTTCAGCTGACTGTAAATGACAAGCGTGCCTATGATCAGCAGGATCGCCGTGGCAAATTGGAATACGACCAGACTGCTCCGCAGCCAGCCGCTTTTAAAACCGGTGGCGATCTTGCCTTTCAGCACCTGGATGGGCCGGAAGGAAGAAAGATAGAAAGCAGGATAACTGCCGGCCAGCAAGCCAACCAGCAAAACGGACAATAACAGCGACGGCAAAAGCCAGTAGCTGGAGAACAGATTCAGGCTTATTTTCTTTCCTGATAAATTATTGAAGAACGGGAGGATGGCCCAGGCAATGAGGATCGCCAGGATCAATGAAAAAAAACTGGTGAGCACAGATTCCGCCAGGAACTGATAGATCAGTCCGCTGCGTTCTGAACCAAGCATTTTGCGGATACCGACCTCTTTCGCCCGACCGGCGGACCGGGCCGTAGACAGGTTCATAAAATTGACGCAGGCTACCAGCAAAATGAAAATGGCGATGACGATGAAAATACCGACATATTGTATGTTCCCGTTCGCCTCGAATTCACCGGGCAGGTGTGAGTGCAGGTGAATGTCTTTGAGCGGCATTGCCGGGTAGCGGATATAATTCCCGGATTTTGCCAGGTCGTCAATATTGATATGCACCATTTGCAGTAACTGGGGACCAATATATTTCCGTATGACAGCATCGACACTCTTCGTGAGCGACTTTTCATCTGTTCCCGGACGAACCAGCACATAGGTGAAGCAGTTGTTCCCAAGCCATTGACTGTTCCTGCTGTAGTCGAGTTCCGACATCGCTTTGATGAAATCGAAATGGAAATGAGAACGTGCCGGCATGTCTTTAATCACCCCGGTTATTTTGTAGTTGATAATATTGCTCGTCAGAAGCGTGTTGCCCAGCACGTCTGTGCTGCCGAAATATTTTCTCGCCATGCTTTCCGAAATCACCATACTGTTCGGTGCCACGAGTGCCGTTTTGGGATCCCCGGAGAGCATCGGTACGGTAAAAATTTCAAAAAAAGTGGAGTCCGCAAAAATGGAATGGTGCTCCATAATGGTTTCCCGATCTTTCTTCACCAGCATATCCCCCCCATTGGCAAAGCGCACCATTTTTTCAATCACCGGAGATTCCGACGCCAGCGCCGGTCCCATCGGAAAAGGTGAATCATTGTCGACGAAGATCACGTCGTTGATGTGCAGGTCCGCACTCAAGCGGTAAATACGATCCGCTTTCACGTTGTAGCGGTCGTACCCGAATTCGTCGACTACATACAAGGTGATCAGCAGACAGGTTGCCAGGCCCAGCGCCAGCCCGAAAATGTTGATCGCGGAGAATCCCTTGTCTTTACGAAAATTGCGCAAGGCAATTTTGAAATAATTTTTGAACATAACGGAGATTTCTGATGACGGCAGATGCCGGATAGCGAGCTAATGAAAGGCCAGATTTGCAAGAGCTTAATAATCAACCTCTTTTTATTATTCGGGCTACGGGAGATTGCCCGCTATCGGACGGGTGTGTGCGATATCAATCCCTGAATGTCTGTGTTTTGTCTCACGTGACGACGCAACGTTGTCGCAATCACCAGATGGATTTTCTGTAAGATGCAAACCTG
>CAZZYD010000405.1:0-2705 GCA_964658175.1 uncultured Puia sp.
ATGAACTCGCCCTGTTTCAGGTTGTTGTCTTTTTCCGGAAAATCGCCCGGCAGACGATGGAAATCGGTAAAAGCTATTTTTCGTTTGGCACCGTTGACAGCCGTCACGATGACCGTTGCATCTAAAGCCGCCAGAGCAATCGCCATATCCGATGGATAAACTGCTACACATTTCTCGGACCACCCGAAGATGGCGTGGTTACGATTCTCACCATGCAGTGCGCCGCAACCCGATCCTGGTTCACGTTTATTGCAGGGCGTGCTTACATCGTAAAAATAGGTGCATCGGGTTCTCTGTAACAAGTTTCCACCGTTGGTGGCCATATTCCGGATTTGCGCGCTGGCCCCAGCCAGGATCGCCATCGATAATAATGGATATTTAGTGCGAATCAATTCGTGATTAGCGGTGAAGGCATTGGTGGCTGTAGCGCCAATGGCTATGCCTTGCGATGTTTTTACAATGTCCGAATATTTCAGCCGGGTAATATCCACCAGTTCGGTCGGTCGTAGCACATCTTCTTTCATCAGATCCAGCAGGTTGGTCCCGCCTGCCAGGTATTTTGCGCTGACATTTTTAGAAACAATGCCCATCGCGGCAACCGGATCACTTGCGCTCGAAAATTTAAAAGGTCTCATGATAGACAGGTTAAAGATGAAAAAAGATCAAAGGGTACCTTCAGCGAATTGCCAAACCTGGGCAACTGCGTGGTCTCCATGTACCTCGCGGATGGCATCCACGATATTCGGATAAGCCCCACAACGGCAGAGATTGCCAGACATCCGCTCCCGGATCTCCTCATCCGATAATTTTATATCCTTGGCCACTTCACGAACATTTTTTGTGACGTAGCTGGCTTCGCCATTTTTAGCTTCGCTGAGCAAGGCAACGGCGGAACAAATCTGACCCGGCGTGCAGTAACCACACTGAAATCCATCATGTTTAATAAATGAAGACTGAACCGGGTGGAGATCGTTTCCGGTGGCCAGCCCTTCGATGGTGGTTATTTCCTTTTCACCGCAAGTTCCCGCCAGCGTGAGGCAGGATAAAACACGGCGTCCGTCCACGATTACGGTGCAGGCACCGCACTGACCGTGGTCGCAGCCCTTTTTCGAACCTGTCAGGTCAAGACGTTCGCGGAGGGCATCCAGTAAAGTCATTCGTGAATCCACCGTCAGGTTCTGCGGATTTCCATTGACTTTGAAAGACAGGCTTAAGCCATTTTCAATCCCGGTTGGTGGCGGCGGCGGAAGCGCCGTACTCCGGGCCAGTAATTGTTCGACCCCAAGCAGATGGAGCGCGATCATGCCGGTCCCCGTAAAGGAAACCAGTCTGAGAAAATGACGACGCTTCATTCCCGAGGTAATGATCTCACTCATTTCATCGGGCATTAGTTCTTCGAGGACCTTGCGTTCAGCCTCCGTCAGATCGGGGAATCTGGGTTGATCTTGCATGATGTAGTTTTGAGTAGTATTCTGAAGATACGATTTTAAAATACAGGTTGTCCCAAATAATACTGGATTATCCCGGAAAAATTGTGAGATGAATGAACCGGCGCTGTGAGCATTATTGCGGCAAAGAATATGTAATCGTCGAATAATAGAGTCCGCCGATCTGGGGACCGCCAAGAAAAGAAGAGTAGTAATGATTCAATAGGTTTGTCGCCCCTAACTTGATTTTCAAATGTGTGGCGGATAGTGTATAACTCACCTGCGCATCCAACGTTCCATAGGCAGGCGTGTTTCCGTTTACCAGGAACGACTGCCAGTAATATGCGTCCTGCCACTTGTACGTGATTCCTGCACCTACGCGGTGCCAAATATTGTCGTTGAACAAACTTACGTTCGTGATCCATTGTGGCGTATTAAATCCATCTTCCAACCCGTCTTCGTTCGAAGACTTTTGCAATTTTGCAAATGAGGCATTGGCCAGAAGGGAATAATTTTTTATAAATCGCCAGGTAACTCCCGTCGTGAATCCATAATTATTCACATTGGTTTTCGAATTGGTCCACATTCGGTAAGGACTCTGTGATGTTTTGTTGTAGAGGGCGAAGGGAATGGAATCGGCAACGGTCGTGTTAGGCACGTTCATATTTGCCTGGGCGATGAAAGATTCGTAATGATTATAATAAAAATCTATATCTATAAACAGTTTGCCACCGGCAAAAAGGCCTTTATAACCTGCTTCGACAGACTGAACGTGTTCTGGTCGGATATAAGTATAAGGGTTTTTTTTCAGCAATCCCTGCTCGGTTTCAATGGCCGCTGTTTGCGATAGTCCATTTTTATTAATATCATTCAGCACCGCAGCCTGAAAAGCAGTGATCGACGTGGCCAGCCAAGCATTTTCAAAAATACCGTTTGACATCACCGGCAAGCCACCCACCCGTTTTACGCCGCCACTGTTGATGTTCGAATAGGCTTCAAAGATGCTCGGGAAGCGATATCCGCTTTGGAACGAGGCTCTTATACTTTGTTCGGGCATTGGGCTGTAAACGGCTGTGAATCGAGGATTCCACTTCAAATCAAAGTAATCGTTTTTATCTGCCCGGAGGATGGCACCCAGTTTAAGTTTTTTATCCAGGAGGTCTTTGGTCACGGAAACGAATCCGCCCGTTTTGCCATAATGAATATCTCTGCCTTCTTTTCCCGCCACCGGGTTGATAAAATAATTACCATCGGGTGTAATGAAATAAGTACGCTGAT
>CAZZYD010000406.1:0-2691 GCA_964658175.1 uncultured Puia sp.
GGGTACGGGTCGCCAGCCGCTGCGCGTGATTGCGGACCGGACAGGGAGACTTCCTGGTACATTAAAAATATTCGACCGGTCAACGCCGACGATCATGCTGACCCAGCAAAGCGGGGCGCTGTCTGAAAACCTTGAACATATACACCTGTCATCCGGTCAATGGAATGTGCCGGGATTTTTGCGGCTGTTGCACGGGCGGCAGGTACTGAGCATACTGGTGGAAGGTGGTTCATCGCTGATCCGAAGTTTTCAGGAAGCAAATTGTTTTGACGAACTGCGCGTCATTACCAATACGCGGTTGCAGATCGATGAAGGTTTGCAGGCCCCGTCACCCGGTGCCGCACGCCTCTATGCGCATGAAATTTTGCTGGAAGATCTGATCGAATATTATTTTCCCGCCTGAAGGTCCGGCATGAAGCGTCCGCTCACCGACATCGATTTGCTTCCGGGTTCATAGCGATAAAAACCCTCTCCCGATTTCATACCGAGGTTGCCGGCAGCCACCATGTTCACCAGCAGCGGGCAGGGCGCATACTTTGGATTTCCAAATCCTTCGTGGAGCACCCGAAGAATGGAAAGACAAACATCGAGACCAATAAAATCAGCCAGTTGCAGCGGACCCATCGGATGGGCCATACCGAGTTTCATAATCGTATCAATGGAGTCGACACCGGCCACCTGTTCGTGCAGGCTGCAGATTGCTTCGTTGATCATGGGCATCAGGATGCGGTTGGCGATAAAGCCCGGGTAGTCGTTGACCACACAGGGGGTTTTGCCGAGGGCAAGGGTCAGTTGCACCACGGTGTCGGTCACGGTTTTATTTGTGTGATAACCGTTAATGATTTCTACCAGTTTCATGACGGGTACGGGATTCATGAAGTGCATGCCGATCACCTGTTCGGGACGGCGCGTGACGGCGGCCAGGGAAGTGATGGAGATCGATGAAGTATTGCTGGCGAGGATCGCATCCGGCGCCGCTGCCGTATCGAGCTGGCGAAAAATGTTTTTCTTGAGATCGCTGTTTTCGGTGGCTGCTTCAATGATCAGCCCGGCACTGCGCACACCTGCATCGATGTCTTTTGCAAACAGGATACTTTGCAATGTGCTGTTTTTTTGGGCTTCCGTTAACGCTTGTTTGGCCACCTGTCTGTCAAGGTTTTTTACGATGGTGATTTTGGCCCGCTCAAGCTGGGCTTCGTTCAGATCGATCAGCGTAACGGCATAGCCATGCTGCGCAAATACATGGGCGATCCCGTTGCCCATGGTGCCTGCGCCAATCACTGCAATATTCATGTTGGAAGCGGTTGATTTGCAGGCAAGGTAAGCAAGGAATCGGCATTGATCTATCGGTTTTTTGGCCTAAACTTGCACTTCTATGTATCCGAATCTATACTATGCCTTCCGCGATTTGTTTGGCGTTGACTGGAAATTCCTCCACTTCATAAATTCCTTTGGTTTTTTTGTTGCCATTGCCTTCATCATCTGTGCCATCGTGCTGGCAAAAGAACTTAAAAGAAAAGAAGCCCAGGGCCTGTTACAGGCAACGGAAGAAACCAGGGTGGTCGGAAAACCTGCCACCCCGACAGAATTACTAGTCAATTTCCTCCTGGCCTTTTTATTCGGATACAAGATTGTCGGACTGTTCATTTCGCAAAGCCCGCTGGCTGAAAACCCTGCGGATTTCATGAAATCCACGGAAGGAAGCTGGCCCGTGGGTTTGCTGCTCGGACTTATTTCCGCCGGCTATAAATGGTATGAAAAAAACCAGCAGAAATTACCCAAGCCGGAAGAAAGAAAGGTTCGTATCTGGCCGCACGACAGGGTAGGGGATATCACCATCCTCGCCGCGGCATTTGGTTTTCTGGGCGCCAAACTCTTCAACAGTTTTGAGAACTGGGATGATTTCGTGCGCAACCCGCTGGAATCGCTTTTTGGATTTGACGGCCTCACGTATTACGGCGGACTTATCTGCGCCGCACTTGCGATCTGGTTCTACGCACGTAAACACAAGATCGGTTTCTGGTATCTGAATGATGCCGCCGCACCGATGCTGCTGCTGGCTTATGCCCTGGGGCGCGTGGCCTGCCAGGTGTCCGGCGACGGCGACTGGGGCATTATCAACAGCGCCTATTCGGTGAATCCCGTTACGCTCAAACCTGTGCTCTCCAATGCTGAAACCTTCACGGCTACGCTCAACCGAAACCGGGATTTGTATATGTCGCAATTCGGATCACTGCAAAACGTGCCCCATCTATCCGTCCGGGCGCCGTCTTTTCTACCCGACTGGCTGTTCGCCTATCCCTATCCAAATAATGTCATTCACGAAGGGATCCGCATTCCGGGCTGCGAAGGGACTTATTGCAGTTACCTGCCCCTGCCCGTTTTTCCGACCCCGTTTTATGAAACCCTTATCTGCCTCGCATTGTTTTTCCTGCTGTGGACTTTCAGGAAAAAATTCAAAGTGCCGGGCACGCTCTTCGCGGTTTATCTTGTACTCAACGGCATCGAACGTTTCCTGATCGAAAAAATCCGTGTCAATGCGCGGTATAGCATCTTCGGCTATCATCCCACCCAGGCTGAAATTATTTCCTTTCTCTTGATCATCGGCGGCGGGGTCTTGTATCTCGTGCTAAAAAAACGGGCATCCAATCTTGTTTCACGCGACGGCGGAACGGATGCGCAACGCCGCGA
>CAZZYD010000407.1:0-1213 GCA_964658175.1 uncultured Puia sp.
ACAGGAGGAGGCGAGGAGGGAAGCCGTTTTGTTCCGGATGATCTCGAAATAGATCGACTCATCCAGGTTCAGGGACCGGGCCTTTTCAAGCTGCAGCAGCTCGCCTTCGCTCATGCGGCGGACCGCCCCGGTGAGCAATTGCAAGATCCGGAAATCGTTGTGATCCAGGGACAGTAATAACCCCTTGGCCAGCAGGTAGTCGCCCACCAGGACCGACGCCTTGTTTTTCCATAAGGCATAAGTGGAAAAGAACCCGCGGCGTTCCAGTGATTCATCCACCACATCATCGTGAACAAGCGTGGCCGTATGCAGCAATTCCACAAAGGATGCTGTCCTGTACGTGGATTCATTTACGGGACCGGCGAGCCGGGCAGCCAGGAAGACGAACATGGGCCGGATCTGTTTTCCCTTGCGGTTCACAATGAACCGCATGATCCTGTCCAGCAACGGCGTCTGACTTTTTACCGCTTCTTTGAATTTTTTCTCAAAAATGGATAGCTCTTCCTTCAGTATCGCCTGGGATAATTGCATAATTGGAGGGGGCAAATTACTACATTGGGGAAATATAATCCCTCCCGATGTGGAATCGGGGCAATTTGCAGAGTAATTTGAAAATCATTACACTAACTATCCACAATTGAATCACATACAGTACAATTAAATTTGCTATTTGGACCCATATTTATATTTTTGTTAAAGAGTAATCACTAATTTAACCGTCACTATCACTAAACTTCAGTTATGATCAGCAAAAGGTATGCTTTGCTATTGTGCCTCCTTATGGCTTTCGTTACCCAATCGATGGCTCAGGATAGCAACAGTAGCTACGATCTGCGAGATTCGTCACTGATTCCGTCCCGAAGAATTCCCCAGCACAATGAATTTCTGAACAACGCCTATCCTTTTCCCGCCAAACCCCGCAACGAATGGGAAATTGGTATCAAAGGCGGTTTGTCTTCTGTTTCCGGCGATGTAAGGGCCTGGCTTCCCACCTTCGGTGCGGGTGTCGCCATCCGGAAAGCACTGGGTTATGTGTTCTCGGTTCGTGCGGAATACGATTACATGCGTGCGAAAGGTTTGAACTGGCAGCCCTCCTACACCGGCTATGCCTCAAACCCTGTATTGAAACAATATTACAGTGCGGCCAACCATGATCCTGTTTTCTACAATTACAAAACGACGATTCAGGAACTGTCCATCCAGGGTGTCGTTA
>CAZZYD010000407.1:1223-2687 GCA_964658175.1 uncultured Puia sp.
AACAATATCCGTTTCCACAAAGCAAAATCCGGCATCGCGATTTACGGCTTTGGCGGTATCGGCGCATCCACCTACCAGACAAAATACAATCTCTTCAATGGCAATACACTGAATGACTACAGCGACATCATCGCCCAGTTCGGTGCCGGCGGATTCAACTACAGCAACCGCAAGGCAATCAAGAAAGCACTGAAGGATAAACTCGACGGCTCTTTCGAAACCATCGCCCAGCGCGATGACGCCCAGCCAAAACTCTTCGGCGTACCGTTCAAACCGGTACTCGTACTCGGCGGTGGTATGGAAATCAAACTGAACAACCGTTTCAACATCGCCATTGAAGATAAAGTCTCCATTTCCAAAAGCGATCTGATCGACGGACAGGAATGGCAGGAAAGCGGCAATATCGGTGTATCGGTGATGACCCGCGATTATGATACCTACAATTTCCTCTCCGTAGGATTGAATTATAACCTCGGGCGCCGTTCTGTAGAACCGCTCTGGTGGATCAACCCGCTGGATTATGCCTACAGCGAAATCAACGCCCCCCGCCACATGAAACTGCCGAAACCGGTACTGGATGATGCGGATGGCGATGGCGTTACCGACCAGTTCGATCACGAACCAAACACACCCGCCGGTTGCCCCGTGGATACACATGGCGTAAGCCGCGATACGGATGGTGACGGTGTACCTGATTGTAAGGACAAGGAACTCATCACCCCAACCCAGTGCCAGCCCGTGGATGCAGACGGTGTGGGTAAATGCCCTGATCCGGCTTGTTGCAAGGAAATGCAGGCAAGACTTGACTCCGGTGGTGTAGGCGGCGTTGGTGGAAGAGGCGGAAAATGCTTTATTGGTGATCTGCCAAGCATCGTGTTCAAGGGCCGTCAGGTAACCCTGAATAAGGATGGTCAGGCGCTGGCTTCCAGCATCGCTGACAAAATGAGAAATAACCCCGGTTGTAAAGTAGCCGTGATCGGATATGGCGAATCCAGCAAAACAGCCCAACAGCTGAGCTGGGATCGTGTAAATGAAGTGATCAAATACCTGGTTGAAAAAGAAGGTATCAGCTCTGACCGCTTCATCTTCCGCTATGGCCAGACCGGTGGGGACGAAAATACCATCGATATCAAGGACGGAACGGGTGAAGAAGGACCGAATACGGTGCCGGCACCGCATCCGAACCTGCGGAAAAAATAGATTTTTCTCGCAAAGACGTGTGTTGTTTCACGCGACGAAGCGACGGATACGCAACGGCGCAACGAAGAAATTCGGTGCGCCGTTGCCATTTTGGTCGGATCCGTGGCGAAGATTGTGTTGTTTCACGCGACGATGCGACGGATACGCAACGGCGCAACGAAAGAATTTTGGTGCGTCGTTGCCATTTTTGGTTGTATCGGTGGCGAAGATTGTGTTGTTTCACTCGACGATGCGACGGATACGCAACGGCGTAACGAAGAAATT
>CAZZYD010000408.1:0-2676 GCA_964658175.1 uncultured Puia sp.
GATAAACCCGACTGATTGAGGCGGCTCACGAGGTTTGGAAGGGCAATCCTGTCTGACAGCAACAGCAGCCTTTCATAGGCCTGGAGGCGCAGGGGCAGGGTGCCGTTGGACGAGGTCGTTTCGCGCTGTATGGATGGTTCCATTGCTTTTTTATTTTTTTTGTTTTCTCTCAGATACAGATAGGCCAGCGTACCCGCCAGGAGGATGGCGACAACGGCGGCCCATATAAATTCTGACATGGATATTGATCCTACCATTGAGTGCTTTTGGTACAAACGAAAATTGAAGGGCAATAGTTTGTCCCGTGTAAATATATTAAGAACCAGTCGATCAGAAAATCTGTCGTTTTTAAACCGGGTGCCGTAGCTTTAGCGACGGCCGCAGTATGCAGGGGCCGACTGCCTATGTCCAAACAAATTTTTACCGATGCCGGCATTGAGATCAAAGCTTTGTACGACCAGCATGACCTGCCGGCGGCAATGACTGAAGCACCGGGCGTGTTCCCGTTTACCAGGGGCATCCGGGCCGATATGTACCGTTCGAAACTGTGGACGATGCGCCAGTACGCAGGTTTCAGCACCGCCGAAGAAAGCAACCGGCGCTACCATTATCTCCTGAGCCAGGGCGTATCCGGACTGAGTGTGGCATTCGACCTGCCGACGCAGATCGGCTACGACAGCGATCACGCGATGGCGGAAGGTGAGGTTGGAAAAGTAGGGGTCGCCATCGATTCGCTCGAAGACATGGAGCGCTTGTTTGCGGGGATCAACCTGGAAGAGATCACGACTTCCATGACCATCAATGCCACCGGCTTTATCCTGCTGGCCTTCTATGTGGCACTGGCAAAAAAACAAGGAGCCGATCTTCGCAAAATCTCCGGCACCATCCAGAACGACATCCTGAAAGAATACGCGGCCCGCGGCACTTATATTTACCCACCCCGGCCTTCCATGCGGATCATTACCGATATTTTCGAATGGTGCGGACAGGAATTGCCGAAATGGAATACGATCTCCATCTCGGGCTACCATATCCGGGAGGCAGGGAGTACGGCGGTTCAGGAACTCGCCTTCACGCTCGCCAATGGAAAAACATATGTGAAGGCGGCGCTGGCAAAGGGACTTGACATCAACCAGTTTGGCAAAAGGCTGTCCTTCTTTTTCAATGCCCACAACAACCTGTTTGAGGAAGTAGCAAAATTCCGCGCGGCGCGCCGCATGTGGGCAACCATCATGCAGGAGCTCGGTGCAACGGATCCGCAGGCGATGACGCTGCGGTTCCATGCGCAGACCGGCGGGAGCACCCTCACCGCGCAGCAACCGCTCAACAACGTGTCGCGCGTAACCATTCAGACGCTGGCGGCAGTTTTGGGTGGCACGCAATCGCTGCATACCAACGGATATGATGAAGCGCTTGGATTGCCAACGGAAGCGGCTGCATCGATTGCCCTGCGAACGCAACAGATTGTCGGGTTTGAAAGCGGCGTAACGCAAACCGTGGATCCGCTCGGCGGAAGTTATTTCGTGGAAGACCTTACTGCCAAGGTAGAAGCCGCGGCCTGGGAGCTGATCGCTGAAGTGGAAAAATTCGGTGGCAGCGTGGAAGCGCTCGAAGCGGGCTATATGCAGAACGAAATTTCACGCAGCGCTTACGACTACCAGCGCAAAATTGAGTCAGGTGAAAAAATCATCGTGGGGATGAATGCTTTTCAAACAACGGAAAAAAATGTGACACCCGTATTCAGGGTCGATGAATCCATCCGCACCATACAGGCGGAAAAGCTGGCGCTGCTCCGGAAAAAACGGGATCATGCCAAATGCGATCAGCTTCTGCAATTGCTGAATGACCAAGCTTCGTCGGATGAGAATATCATGCCGACAGTGATCAGCGCGGTAGAACAGCATTGCACGCTCGGCGAAATCGCCGACACGCTCCGGGAAGTATTCGGGGAATATTAATCCAGGGAAATACCATCCAGCAACACCACTTTCGCGAAGATGGTTCCACCAGGTGCCGAAACTGCCGCACCGGATACATCCTGCAGGTCGATACCGATATTACCCACGTTGAAAAACGAACCATAGGCGATGCCGTTCACCACTTCAGGAATGCCTTCATAGGTAACCGGGGTGTTGGCATCGAAGGAAAGGTATACCTGCACCCCACCCTGGTCAACGATCGTCTGATCCAGTTCAGCGATCGCCAGCGTGGCCGTTTGAACCGTACCACCCTGAGATGAAGTCCAGGAAGTTGTCGGGATCGTGTACACCGCGGAATACACCTGGTTTACGGTTTGATTGACATAGGTTTTTTTGCAGGAAGCGAGACCAAGGATGGCCAGGAGGGAAAACAATGTAATTTTCATAAAGATGATTCAGGTTTGCGATCAGATGACTCCCGCGAAATTAGGGGAATTCAAATAGAATTGGATCAAAGAAATGAAGTTACTTTGACCCCTCAATAAAACCGGTTTTCATGGATGCTTTTCTCCGTTCACTTTTTTCCGGCCAGGATTATGATGACAGCAATTTCTTTCTGATCGCCGGCCCCTGCGTAGTGGAAAGCGAGGAGATCCTGGATACGGTCGCATCGAAAGCGGCCGGCCTCTGCCGGGAGATGGGCATACCCTATGTATTCAAAGCCTCCTACCGGAAAGCCAATCGCACCAGCGCCGGT
>CAZZYD010000409.1:0-2578 GCA_964658175.1 uncultured Puia sp.
CTATGATTTCAGAAAGAATTACTGTACTTCTACTTCAGCACCGGCTTCCTTCAGTTTCGCAACGAGTGCGTCTGCATCTGCCTTGCTAACGCCTTCCTTCACTGGTTTCGGTGCACCGTCTACCAGGTCTTTGGCTTCTTTCAGACCGAGGCCAGTCAGATCTTTGACGATCTTCACGACGTTCAGTTTGTTTGGACCGCTTGCTTTGAGGATCACGTTAAAAGCTGTTTTTTCTTCAACAGCAGGCGCTCCGCCACCAGCGGCAGGACCAGCTGCGGCAACGGCAGCAGCTGCTGGTTCGATACCGTATTCTTCTTTAAGGATCTTTGCGAGTTCGTTTACTTCTTTTACTGTCAGTCCTACTAACTGTTCAGCGAATACTTTTAAATCTGCCATGATTGTAAATTTTTCCCCCCTTCTCTTCACGCTTCCGCGCGATCCGGAGGATGGTTTAAAAAAATTTTTATATTTCGGTCCCCTTGCGGGATTTGCGGGCGGGCCGCAAATATCTTAATGAATGTTCTTATGCCTGGGCTCTTGCTTCCAGGGCCTGTACGAGGGAGGCAAGTTTGCCGCCGGCGTTCAGTGCGCTGATCACGTTCTTGGCCGGAGACTGCAGCAAACCAATCACTTCGCCGATCAGGTCGTGCTTGCTCTTCAGCGTGGTGAGCGCTTTCAGCTGGGTATCGCCTTCGAATACGTCGCCGTCGATGAAAGCGGCTTTCAGCACGGGCCTTTCCACATTGGCTTCCTTACGGAAACTGGAGATGATCAGGGCGGGTGCCTTCGCGTTTTCGGAAAACAGCAGTGCCGTCACCCCGTTGAGGGATTGGAACATGCCGGCATACCTTTTTTCGTCGAGGTTTTCCAGTGCCTTGCGGATGAGGGTGTTTTTGGCCACTTTCATTTCCACTTTTTCGTCGAAACAGATCCGGCGCAGTTTGCCGATCTGCGCAACGCTCAGGGATTCCGTGTTGGTCACGTAAAAATTATTGTATTGGGAGAACTTGTCTTTCAACAGTTCTATCACGTCATTTTTTTGATCTTTGGTCATAACCTTTGGTTTGATCTTGTTATTTATTGTACAAATGCCCTGGCGTCGATGGAAATAGCGGGACTCATGGTGCTTGCCATGAATACGCTTTTAACGTAGGTTCCTTTGGAAGTCGCTGGTTTTGCCCGGAGGATCGCATTGATCAGCTCCTGGCTGTTCTGAATAAGCTTTTCAGAGGCGAAACTCACGCGTCCGATGGAAGCATGGATGATGCCGGCCTTGTCGACTTTAAAAGCGATCTTACCGCCTTTCACTTCATTTACCGCAGCAGCCACATCGTTGGTGACCGTACCGGTTTTCGGATTGGGCATCAGGTTACGGGGGCCGAGCACTTTACCCAGCTTACCGATTTTAGGCATAACAGAGGGCGTGGCGATCACCACGTCGATGTCTACCCAGCCGCCTTCGATCTTGGTGATGAATTCATCCAGGCCAACATAGTCGGCGCCGGCTTCCCGGGCAGCGGCTTCTTTGTCCGGCGGACAAAGCACCAGCACGCGTTTGGTTTTACCGGTTCCGTGGGGGAGGCTTACGGTACCTCTTACGGACTGATCCGCTTTCTTTGGATCAACGCCCAGGCGGATGTGCAGGTCAACTGAAGCATCAAATTTAGTGGTGGTTACTTCTTTCACGAGGGAAGAAGCATCCTTGAGGGTGTAGGTTTTATTTTTATCGACTTTGGTGTCGGCGACTTTTCTTTTTTTGGTGATAGCCATATCATAATTTTTTTAAGGTTAGGAATCAGTTGTTGTCCCAGGGTGCTTTTCCGTCTACGTTGATACCCATGCTGCGGGCCGTTCCGGCTACCATGCGCATGGCGCTTTCAACAGTAAAGCAATTGAGATCGGGCATTTTGTCCTTGGCAATTGCTTCCACCTGTGACCAGTTTACTTTTCCCACCTTGTTACGATTCGGCTCTTTGGATCCGCTCTGCAGTTTCGCTGCTTCGAGGATCTGAACGGCTGCCGGAGGTGTTTTGATGATGAATTCGAACGATTTGTCCGTATAAACGGTAATCAATACCGGGAGTACCTTGCCGATCCTGTCCTGCGTACGCGCATTGAACTGCTTGCAGAACTCCATGATGTTGATTCCTTTGGAACCCAGGGCAGGTCCGATCGGGGGAGCAGGATTGGCCTGACCGCCTTTTACCTGCAATTTGACATAACCATTGATTTGCTTGGCCATATATTCTTTTTTTTGGTGTTAGCGTTCCGCACGGGGCGAAACTCCCAAATCCATCAATTTCTGAAGAACTTTCGATTGGGGCAGCAAAAGTAGTGCTTTCCCGCTATCTTTCAAAGATTTCCTTTTCTTTTTTTGGCCGGTTCAAGCCCTCATTTTCGAGCTATCTGTTTCATTTAAAAATGATTAATGCATAGAAAATGATCGTCATTTTTTTCTATGTGAATATTTCTGTTTAACTTTTTGCCACAATCTCCATTTGTTCTCATAATCACTAAAATTGTCTTCAAATTATGGCAAAGTCAAAGAAAAAAGCAGCGAAGAAAAAAGTTGCGCCTA
>CAZZYD010000410.1:0-2574 GCA_964658175.1 uncultured Puia sp.
GGCGGCCAGTCTTGAAAAGAACAACCGGGGGAAAACCGTCGGGATTATTTTCACCGGTGTGCTGATCGGTATTCTCGCCGCCCGGGTGTTCAGCGGATACATTACGCATTGGCTTGGCTGGCGGTATGTGTACGGCATTTCTGCGGGCGCTGTGGGACTGGTGGCATTGCTGATCCATTTTTCACTGCCTGATGTGCGTCCCGCATTTTCAGGAAATTACGGCGCGCTCTTGTCGTCTACGCTTTTACAGATAAAACGTTTTGCTGTTTTGCGCAGGACGGCCTTGCTGGGTGCGTTGATCTTTGGGGCATTTTGTTCTTTCTGGACGACACTTACCTTTCAGCTCGGCGGTCCACCGTTGTCCTATACGCCCGACAAGATCGGTCTCTTTGGTATTCTCGCGATCGGCGGTGCCCTGCTGGCGCCGGTGTTTGGTAAACTGGCAGACAAAAAAAATCCGGCCGTGTTCCAGGTTTTCACGGTGGCGATGATCATCGCCGGTATTCTCCTGGTAAAATATTTTCCATTCAACCTCTGGTCGCTCATTTTATCCGTGTTGCTGCTGGATATTGGCGTACAGGCAACCCAGGTGATGAACATCACAACGATTTACAGTCTGGACCATACGGCCAACAGCCGGATCAATACGGTGTATATGACGACGTATTTTCTCGGCGGGGCCATTGGTACCTATGCGGGTATTCGCAGCTGGAACCTTGGCGGCTGGGAAATGGTGACCTGGCAACTCCTGTTGTGGGGCGCGATCGCCTTGCTGATCGCCGCGCTGAGTGCGCGGAAGAAATAATTTCATTCGTGCCGCAGCGCCTGTGCGAGTTGCTGGAAAGTGCCGATGAACATTTTGTATTTATTATCGGTATGCGGCAGCGCAATCGTCTTCTTTGAGACGACAGCATTCAGGATTTCATTGGCCCTCATGCAGTCGGCTTCGTCAAAAAAGTACGATTTCCACCGGTCGGTTTCATCTGCAAACGATTTCAATGTAAAACCGTTCCCGTATATTTTTATGGGCGATGCAGTGCTTCGCACATCCACCGTTTCCTGTTTTGTATTCAGCGCCCAGGAGAAATACGCAATCCAGAAAGCGCAGTGGTTGATCAGTCTTTCCCTGAGTTGTGTGTCCGTTTCTTTTGCGGTCGCGCGGATTCGCCAGCGGTTGTTCACATATGAAAAGGGGTCATCCGATGCATCAGAACCACCGGGTAATGGCTGCGATTCGAAATCGGCCGTGACGCCCTGCCCGAGATCGGTTTTCATTTCGTTTCCTGTGATGGATAAAATATGAATCGCACTCGTTTCATTTTTTTCATTGGTCAGCAGGAGCAGTTTCTCTTTCGCGGTCCATGTTCCGTAATCGAAGGAGCCAAAATCCCTGGTATAGGTTCCGTTCGTCCGGATGGCTAAAAAACTCACGGGTGTCAGTTTGCTGTTGGCATTGTCAGCTGCGCCGGTTTGAAATGTGTAAAACCAGCATTTGCCGGCGAGACTACCGGTTTGACAGCCGCCACAAAAAAAGATGATCAGCAGCAATAGTAGGGGTGGCCGAAATAACCGCATCCGCATTCGTTGAGCGACAATATTAGCGAAAGCAGTGTAATATCATTCGATAACGAATCGCGAAATGCAGTAAATTTAAAAAAAATACTCATTTTGCTTAAACGATATGCCTGCCGCCTGACGCTCCTCGCTGTTTGTCAATTTGTTTTTTTTACGTTGGCAAGGGCGCAGCACGACAGCCTGCCTGCGTATCCGCTGATCGATCACAGTCCCTATTTCAGCATCTGGTCATTTGCCGAGAGGGTCAATGAAGAAAGTACCCGGCACTGGACGGGGACGGACCAGGCGCTCAACGGATACCTGGAAGTAGATGGGAAGTGGTATTGTTTTTTGGGAAAGGACACGCGAGCCGTCAAGGCTGTACAAACAGAGATCCAGGTGCTCGGCACCACGACCAATATCGGATTCAGCTGCGGCCCCGTCAGCCTGCACGTCGCTTTCATCTCCCCGCTGCTGATACAGAACCTCGCGCTGATGTCCAGGCCGGTATCCTATGTCAGTTTCCGCGTAAAATCAGATGACGACCGGCGCCACGAGGTGACCATATCATTCTGTGCTTCCTCGGATATAGCGGTAAATAAACCCGACCAGGAAGTGACGGCAAAAAAATATTCCAGCGGCGATTTGTCCATCCTGCGTTGCGGTACCGTGGAACAGCCCATGCTCCAGAAAAAAGGCGATGATGTGCGTATCGATTGGGGCTATCTGTACGTGGCCGTTCCATCCACCGTGCAGGCTGTTCAATCCATTCTTCGCGAAACGGATGCAAAACCCGGCGCCATGGACACGTCTGCGGACTCGTTATCAGGTAAGCGGCTGGTGCTGTCCACCAAGATTCCGCTGGGACTTGTAAACGAAAACGCGGTGGAGCGTTTTGTGCTGATCGGTTATGACGAACAATATGCGGTCCAATATTTTGGGGACAATCTGCGTCCGTGGTGGAATCGGAATGGAAATTGTGCCATGGAAACGGTATTGAATGAATCCGCAGGCGATTAT
>CAZZYD010000411.1:0-2574 GCA_964658175.1 uncultured Puia sp.
GGTGGTCAGATGCCAATCCAGCGCCGTATACCGAAACGCGGGTTCAAGAACCTCCGTCGCATCGAATACAAAGTTTTCAACCTCTCCCAGATCGAAACCCTGGCGGAGAAATATGATATCAAGGAAATCACCACAGAGAGCCTGTATACACATGGACTGATCGGCAAGACCGACCGCGTGAAGATCCTGGGCAACGGGGAACTCAAAGCCAAACTTTCCTTTAAAGTGGACGCAGCGAGCGAAAAGGCCAAAACGGCCATCGAAGGAGCCGGCGGGTCCATAGAATTAGTCAAATGATTTTATGTAACTTGCACAGACGCATCCGGTGCGTCTTTTTTGTTTAAGCAGGTCCAAAATAATTATCATACTCGTGAAGAAATTCATTCAGACCTTAAAGAATATCTGGGGCATTGCAGAGCTCAAAAGCAAGATCGTTGTTACCCTAGTCCTTATACTGATCTATCGTTTCGGCACGCATATCGTACTGCCCGGCATCGATCCCAACAAACTCAGCGCCCTCAATGGCGCTAAATCCGGCGCCCTTGGCCTGATCGACGCATTTTCCGGTGGTGCCTTTTCCCAGGCTTCCATCTTGGCGCTCGGCATCATGCCCTATATCTCTGCATCCATCTTCATGCAGCTGATGGGTATCCTCGTTCCGCAGATGGCCAAGATCCAGAAGGAAGGAGAAAGCGGTCGCAAGAAAATCAACCAGTGGACACGCTACCTGACCGTGATCGTCACGTTCGCACAGGCCTATGCCTATGTTTCCTACCTGGAAAAAATCGGACACGATGCGATCATCACCTCCTTCAGCAGCTATTTCTGGCTGACTACCCCGATCATCCTCACCGCGGGTACCTTGTTCGTAATGTGGCTCGGTGAAAAAATAACAGATAAAGGTCTTGGCAACGGAACCTCCCTGATCATCATGGTGGGAATCCTTGCCCGTTTTCCGCAGGCCGTGCACGGTGAATACCTCGCCAAATCGGCCATGGGCAGCGGTGGTATCCTCCTGTTCGTGATCGAAGTGGCCATTCTCGTCGCGGTGATCATGGGCCTAATCGTCCTGATCCAGGGCGTACGCAAAGTGCCTGTTAACTATGCCAAGCAGATCGTCGGCAGCCGCCAGTTCGGTGGTGCCCGCCAGTTCCTGCCGTTGAAAGTAAACAGCGCCGGTGTGATGCCGATCATCTTTGCGCAGGCCATCATGTTCCTGCCGACCCTGGTATCCTACGCCAGTTTTGACAGCAAGGATTCGATCGTCAAGATTTTTTCCGATCCGAGAAATTTTTATCACATGCTGTTTTATGCAGTCATCGTGATCGCTTTTACATTTTTATACACTTCACTCATATTCAATCCGAAACAGATTGCCGACGACCTCAAACGCAACAACGGATTTATTCCGGGCGTAAAACCCGGTCAGCCAACGGCTGATTATATCGGCTCGGTGATGGACAAGATCACGCTTCCGGGCGCCATTTTGCTGGCCCTGATCGGTATCCTGCCCGGCTTTGCCCAGCGTGCCGGTGTTACCCAGGCTTTCGCTTCCTTTTTCGGTGGTACCTCGCTGCTGATCATGGTCGGCGTAATCCTCGATACCCTGCAGCAGATTGAAACCCAGTTGCTGATGCGTCAGTACGATGGTCTGATGAAATCCGGTCGCATCCAGGGCCGTCAGGGAGTGTCCAACGCGGTTATTTAGGATGGGTACACATCACAAATCAAAAGCAGAAATAGAAATTCTCCGGGAAAGTTGTTTGCTCGTCAGCAAGTCACTCACCGAAGCAGCTGCCGCATTGAAACCCGGCATCACCACCCTGAGCCTGGACAAAATGCTCGGCGATTTTATCCGCGACCACCAGGCAATCCCTTCTTTTCTTAACTACCAGGGCTATCCCTTCAATACCTGCATCTCCGTAAACGATACCGTTGTCCATGGTTTTCCGAACGACCGGGAACTCCAGCCGGGAGATATCGTATCGATCGATATCGGCGTTTATAAAAATGGTTTTCACGGAGACCACGCCTATACGTTCGCCATCGGCGACCCAGGAGAAGCCATTGCCACCCTGATCAAAGTGACCAAAGAATCTCTCTATAAAGGCATTGAAAAAGCCATCGCGGGCAACCGCGTCGGCGATATTTCTCATGCCATCCAGGAACATACCGAGAAAGCCCGTGGGTACGGTGTGGTCCGCGAACTGGTAGGCCATGGCCTCGGCCGTGATATGCACGAAGAGCCGCAGGTGCCGAATTACGGCCGGCGCGGAACTGGCCCGAAG
This sequence comes from uncultured Puia sp., assembly GCA_964658175.1. Classification (GTDB taxonomy): domain Bacteria; phylum Bacteroidota; class Bacteroidia; order Chitinophagales; family Chitinophagaceae; genus Puia. The sequence continues at coordinate 2,289 of CAZZYD010000411.1, forward strand.
ATGAAAGAAGGCCTGGTGCTCGCCATCGAACCCATGATAAATCTCGGCCGCCGGGAAGTCTATACAGAACCGGATGGCTGGACCGTACGCACCGTGGACCACAAGCCCTCCGTGCATTTCGAACACGATGTTTGCGTGCAGCGCAACAAGGCGGATATCCTCTCTGATTATGCTCCTATAGAAGCGGCAGAAAAAAAGAATGCGGAGTTGTTTGTGCTGGCGTAGCGTTATTTCACGCAAAGGCGCAAAGGTCTCGCCAAGGCGCCAAGAATTTAATTACTTTATC
>CAZZYD010000412.1:0-2564 GCA_964658175.1 uncultured Puia sp.
CGCTTCCTGATAAAAACGGAGGGCGGAATCATACTGCTCCATGCCCTGGTAGACAGAACCCAGGTCACCATAAGCGGTGGCCATGCCACGTTTATCGTTGAGCGATGTTTTTAATATCAGCGCCTGCCGCACATAGCGCTCGGCCTGCCTGAACTGGCCCAGCTCTTTAAAATCGCTGCCGATGCACTGATAGGAGAATGACAATCCTCGTTTATTGTCAACCTCTTCAAACAGTTTAAGTGCTTTGATATGGTTTTGGAGGGCGGGACGATATTCACCCAGGTGCATGTATACATTCCCGATATTCAGGTATTGACCTGCCAGCCCGGTGCGCGTTTCCGTGGAGTGAATGGATTTGTCAGTTTGTATATAGCTCTTCAGCGCCTCCTGCATAAAGGGAAGGGCCAATTTATTATTCCCCTGGATTTTATAGAGCAATCCCGCAGTGAAATTATAATCGTCGCGCACGAGTGGCGACGGATTTTTCAGGGAGCGCTGATGCAGCATTTGTAAAAAATACATCGCGCTGTCTTTCTGCCCTGTATTTTGTTGCAAGGTCACCATTTGCGCTTCCGCATTCGCCAGCAGCGTGTCATTTTTGATCTTCCCGCCGATGTCCATGGATCGGTACAGATATGCTTTTGCTTTTGCCATATCGCTGCGGGCGTATTCTATGGCCATGTTGTTGAGGGCCACTGCTTCCTGTTTGTCGCGCCTGTTTTCCCGAATAATTTTATTCAGGCTGTCGGCAACGGGCGACTGGGCGCTGGTGTTCAGAGCAATCATTCCGAACAGGGATAAGAAGGCGAGTTTGGTTCCCCGCATGAGCAGGATCGGTTTAATGATGCCATAATGTACAAAATATCATGATGGCGTGAAAATTCCTTTGATGCGCCCTCCTCACATCATCATGTGATAAAACCGACAGCATTACCTCTCGACCTTTACGGGGTAAAAACAAATCCCTCCCATGCGCGCCTCCCTGATTTTTGCCTGCCTGCTAACCCTGAGCATTGTTTCCTGCAAAAAAGACAGTAACCCCGGAAATATAAATCCACCCCCGCCCCCACCCGTTGGTGGTGGCGGAACGGGCGCGGTAACGATCACTTCGATATCACCGGTTACCCCTTTTGAAGGCGATATCGTTACCATAAAAGGCACTGGTTTTGATCCGGACAAAAACAAAGACACCGTACTTATCGGCGTCTATGATTTATATCAGAAAGTATTCATCCCGGGTGGTATGACCATTCCTTTGTATAAGCACCCGCGGGTAACGATACTCACGGCGAGCGCCACGGAACTTACGTTTAAAGCGGACACTTCCAGCAATTTTACCGATTTTGATGCCAACCGGTTTGCAATTCAGGTAAGCACGCCTTCCGGCAGCCGGTATACCGGCGATACACTTTATATCAAGGATCTTCCCCGAATCATCGCTGTAACTTCAACCGACCCTTATATGAAACCGGTCTGTGACGTTTATAAAGTGTTTGCAGGCGATTCGATTTATATTGACGGCGTCGGTTTATATCCGCCACTGACTGTCACCATCGATGATAAGCCATTGGACTTTCTCCGCTCTGCGCCAACCAGCGATCACAATAGCCGCACGATCGAAACGGGTTTTATCGGTATAGACTATTTTGGTACCGCCACGCCGCCGGTGGATGGCAACTGCACCGTGAATACAAATTCGAACAAGATCATTAAAATCGTAACGGGCGATGGGAAAACAGCGATCTACAGCACGCCGTTCACGGCTGGCCCGAACAGCCAGATCCTCAGTTGCAGCATGCCGAATAACTTTTATTCCAGAACCAAAGATGGCAGCGGCTTACTGACCATGTCTGGCTACGCGGTCCGTAATTTCAGTCTGCGGGTCACCGGTTTCGACGCATCAAATCAGCAACCCTTTTCGGAGGATTTAGGCTCCAATGCCGGAGATCTCACAGGCATATTTTCCCAAGCGATCGATTTCGGTCCGCTGCCAGCAAGTGGCGGCGAATTTCAGGTGACCGTCAAAGACGGGAATGGCAATAACATAGGTGGTTTTCATTTCACACTCATCCCCTGAATCAATACCGCCAACTCTTATAATAAAAGAATTTTATATATCGTTTAGCGATTTCACCGTCATTTAAGTCTTCAAATATTTTCATCCCCCAACGATCAAGGGATATCCACCAACTGCTTGGTGAGATCAGCCACTTGCTCAATTACTACTTCCTGCACTAAAAATCTCCCTACTTTTAAAAGGCAATCGAATCGGCCATGCCTATTTCGAAGCAGGTGATCCTGCCTTGAATGCTGCATGCAAACCAATGCGCTTGTTTTCCAAATCTTCATTGATTGCCTGTTCTCCGACACGCTTCGAATCCAATCCTGCGAGCTCCCATTCATCATTCCTAAATCTTCGCAATGCGTCGAGTCCGGCACCGAATATTTCTGCTACCCGGCAGTAAAACCATTTTACTGCTTGTCAGCCTGATCGCTGCGGCGAACAGCTCTTTTGCACAAAATGCAAAACTCATCGTCAGCGCAGGCAACCTGGTAGTCGGACA
>CAZZYD010000413.1:0-2549 GCA_964658175.1 uncultured Puia sp.
GGCTGTAAACATTTCCACCATATTAACCCGGTAAGGGTCAGGATTCGCCTGAAAGCAAATCCGGTTGATCTCCGTGATGGTGGAAGGATCCTGGTACACCACATCGCCGCGATCATAGGCGAATGGCAGAAATACGGTGGGGAGGTGAAATTGCGCTTCAATTCGTTTCTGCAATGCCGAATTATAGCAGAAATGCAAATCATATCCGCCGACACTTTTGGTGACATTGCTGTTGCCGTTGGCGCGCGCGATGATGATAAAAGGATGATCCGGATTGTAATTGGCGACAGGACATATTTTCCTTAATTCTTCGAGTGACTGCGGTAATATTTCCAGTCCCTTCCATATCCAGATCACATCCGGCTGAAAAGATTTTGCCAGCTTTAAGAGCTGACGGTTTACAGCATGGTAGCCGGTAAACAGCCCGGTTTTGAAGAGTACTTTGTTGACAATATTTTTTGAATGGTGATTGAAAATAATATCCGGTGCCGCAAAATGGCAGATCTCGCAACCCATTTCCAGCAGGTACTTTTTATAATACCGCTCAATCGCATAGTGGAAATCACTTCCTACCAGTAATATCTTCATTCAGCATATGGCCTATTCAAATGCGGCCTGCATGATTTGTTTCTGCCGGTGAATACTCAGTGACTCGAGGGCGTATGCCGCCGTTTCATTCGATGTGGCCGGCGCATTGGTTCCTGCTTTTACAAGCGATACCAGGATTTTACGGAGCGTGTCTGCATTTCCTTCTTCAAAAAGATATCCATGCCCGTTCAGCACTTCAGGGAGTGCGCCACTTTCGGAAGCCACCACCAGCCTGCCGCAGGCCATGCCTTCAGCCGCAACCCGTCCATATTGTTCTTTCCAGTCCGGCGCGGTAACGGATGGAACCACGATGATATCTACGGCATTCATATAAGAAGCGATCTCGGTATGACTCGGACTCACATACACTACCTTGTCGCGGATGCCGGAACTTTCGATCAGCCGGCTTATTTCCTGGTGATATCCAGAAGCAAATTCGTTGAACGAATCCATCACCAGCTGCCAGTCGTATTCTTTCATTCCTTCCAATGCGCGGATCAGTACATGGATGCCTTTCTCAGGTGTGAGCCTTCCAAAATAGGCGATCACCGTTTTTGTGAGATCGCATTTTTTCCGGATAAAGGAGCGGATGCTTTCGTCGGGATAAAAATAGGCCGGATCGTAGCCGAGCGGCATATGCATCACGTTTGAAAATCCTTCTTTGATAAAGAGCCGCTCGCCGTCGTGGTTGATGGCGAATATTCCATCCACCAGTTTGCGCGTGCGAAGCATCATTCCGCGTTTTATGATGGCCGCCGGAATACCTTTAATCCCTTTGCGGTCATAGGCTGCCCGCATATCGAGCGGCAGGTTTTCATTGGAGATACAGAAAAGCCATGCATGTTTATTTTTTGCCCAGGAACCCACCTGCCAGGCGAGCATACTTACCGGATCGCAGTCCAGTACGATGATCCGTGGTTTTTTTTGGTCAAGCAACTCGCGCAATCCTTCAAAATAATAGATCCGCGGATTTTCACCGACCAGTTCAAGATAATGAATGGGTGGATCGTTCAGTTTCGGAGCATCTGCCTCCCGCAAGCCCGAGGGAAACTTCAGGGTTTTGGGCACCACGATCTCCGCCTTCCAGCCATCTTTCACAAAAAGATGATACACGCTGCGATTGATGGCCGTAAAGCAGGCATGCGATATGACGAGCATGTCAAGCAGAAACCGGAAAATATTCTTTACAAAACTGAAGCAATCGTTCGAGTTCCATGGTTACATCGTTTGGTATGGTACAGCCTTCATTCAACAACCGGGCTATGGAATATTGGTGCGTGCGTTCTATTGTCGGCTGTGCTCCCTCCGGAACGCATACCGGAATATTTTTACTAAAAACCGTAACGCAGGCCGCAGCGATCGCGTTTGCCATGTCCAATACGCGGATGCTCACGCCCGAGCCGAGATTGTATATTCGTTGATTGAACGCATGCAGTCCGGACACCATGCGCGCGACGGTTTCCTCCACATCGGTGAGGCAAACGAAATCGCGGTACTGAAGTCCATTCGATCTAAGTTTTAAAACGCCTTCGGTAGCTGCCTGCTGACAAAGATCATTTACCAGGAGTGTCCATCGGTTGACGGCGGGCGTTACAGGCGCTCCGAATGCGTTCGACAAACGAACGACGATCGCATGCAGCTTCCCCTGCAATCCGGCTGCGGTCACATAATCTTCCGCTGCCCGGTGGGTGATGGCATAGGGATGCACCGGCATGGGCAGTGTTTGCTCATCTATGTCACCTGCCAGTGGCGACCCGTAAATATGTGCAGTCGAAAAATAGATAAACTGTTTGGTCCCGGTACGGACGGCATTTTCCAAAATGATCCGCGTCTCATCTACATTCACGCGGATGGCTTCCGATGGATATTTTACACAATCCCATTCGTTGAGCGCCGCCAGATGGATCACGCAGTCAATATCCACCGGAAAAAAATCAGTATTCAATACATGTTCATGCAGG
>CAZZYD010000414.1:0-2543 GCA_964658175.1 uncultured Puia sp.
CGTTGCGCCGTCGCGTGAAACCCATGAGAAATAAAAAAAACCGCCCCTCGCGGAACGGTTTTTCAGTTGATTGCCTAAACGATAAACCATTAATTTTTGAGGATCCGGTATTCATACGGCTGAAGCGACACGGCGCCACCAATGGTGACCGCAGATGCGTCCAGCGCATTTGTCCACTGGCTATTGTTTAAGTCAGCGGGTACGGTATAAGTACCCACACTGTTTCGCAGGTTAACCATTACCAGTACCTGTTGATTGTTATATATTTTAGTGAACACACAGATATCGTCGTTGCTGTAGGAAACCGTAGCACCCTGTTTGAGTGCATCGCTGCCGTTTCGAAACTGGATGATTTTTGTGTAGAGCGCTTTCAAACCCGCATTGATCGTCCAGTCGATGGTGGTGCTGTTGTCAAAAAACGCAAGTTTTACCGGACATCCGACTTCCTGTCCATTGTAAATCATCGGCACCCCTTTCATATAGGCTGCCACCACAAAAGCCGCCATCGATCCCGCCTGTCCGTTCAACAGTTCCAGCGGTGTTCCATCCGAATTATCGACGTCGTGGTTAGAGATATACCGTACTGCTTGGTCCGGTGCACTGGCATTGATATATTCTGCCGTATTGATCGAATCGATCGAGCGGACGGAACCGCCGGCTTTGAATATATTATTTACCATGTTGTAATAAAATCCCATGCCGTATTTCAGCTGAAAGCCGGCATTGAACTGATCGGCGCGTGTTCCTTCTGCATACAACAATAATTTGTGCGAGGAGATTGCGCGCAGGCTGTCGATGGCCTGTTGCCAGAAATCATAGGGAACGAAATCTGCCGCATCGCAGCGATAGCCGTCGATATTCGTATTGTAGACCCAGTACTTCATCGCCCGTATCATCGCTTTGCGCATATCCGCATTGGCAAAATTGAGCGCCGCTACGTCCAGCCAGCCCGTATTCGGTGGAGAAATAATATTGCCGGACCCATCCTGCTGATACCAGGATTTATTGGCGATCCATGCATTGTCCCAGGATGTATGATCTGCCACCCAGTCAAAAAGCACCGCCATATTTCTTTTATGCGCTTCCGACACCAGCACCCGCAACTGATCCAGCGTGCCGAAGGCATTGTTCACGCTCAGAAAGTCCTTCACGCAATACGGTGAGTTCACCGTTTTCAAAACACCCACGGGATATACGGGCATCAGGTACAAGGTGTTCACACCAAGGGCACGGATCGAATCCAGCCGGGCCTGCACGCCGGCAAAATCATGCGTGGCGCTGAAGGCGTGAAAATTTACCTGGTACATCACGATATCTTTTTCCGAAGGAACGCCCGCATACGGTACGCCATACTGGGTAAACGAGGAATCGGCCGGCGGCACAATCACCGGTGGCGGCGTGAAGGCCGGCGAAGAATTCCCTTTGCTGCAGGCTAGTCCTGCTATGCAGATCAACGATATAAAATTCATTTTCATCCTTGCTTGATTATGGACCTAGTTTTTTACCAGACTGAAATTATATTTTCCGGATACATGCAGGTCGAGCGTAATGGTATAAGTTCCATCCGCGGGTACCGTCAGGTTATTCAACGTGGAATTATAGGGGAAGAACGGATTGTCAGCATACTGAAGATTTCCATTTCCGTCGATGCCGAAGTCGATTGACCAGGCGTTGTTTGCGCGAAACTTGAAGGATCCGGCCTGTTTCATGACCGCTACCAGCGTCCATACCTGGTTGGTAGCATCGTAAGTCATTTCGGTTTCGTTGTCCCACCCACCGGGGGTAGCATCGCCGATAATGGCCCAGGTGGTCTTGGTAGCTGTCCAGGTATTTTTATTGAGGTCGGCCGTCAGTTCATAATATCCGCCATCCGGAACAGAAAGTCCGGCTGCATTTCCGTCCGTACTGAACGTATTGTTGCCGCCATCACCATAGTTGGTGTGGTTCCAGTCAGGCGCATTGGTGTATTTAAAATACTGCTGACCGCTGCCGGTGATATTATAGTATCCCTCGAACAGACCGGGTGATCCTGCCACAGGATTCAGCAGCGGGGCAGAGGTAGGGTCCCAACCCTGATAAGCGCCGGGCACATAGAGGCTCAGTGCGTAGGGGGTGATGTCCAGCGCCAGCGTTTGGGAATAGGCTGGTTTAACGGCAGACACCGATCCGTTATACTGCGTAACATTTGAAATCACCCGGAACACCAGGCTGTTGCTCGTGCCTGCAGGAACGCCCATCGCATTGAGCAGGTTGTTCAGGTTCTTTCCGGTAAATCCGTATTGCAGCACATTATTACCTGCATTGAATGTCTGGGCTTTGCCCCAGGCACCCGTTCCCGCCGTGTCCGCCGGTGTATCGAACTGAAATGTATAGGTCACCACGGAGCTGCCGCCATAATTTACCGCTGGCCAGGTGAATACCACCACCGTGTCATTGTCGTGATCGGGTGTGATCGTAAGCGACTGAACAGAGGCGGCCAGTCCTGCGCTGAATGCTGGCTTATCAGTGATCGTTAACTGTGCACCATCTTTTTTACAGGAAAT
>CAZZYD010000415.1:0-2538 GCA_964658175.1 uncultured Puia sp.
ATCCGACTCATTGTCTTTCACAATTTCCCCGCGGAAGTTTTCAGGCGCCGTTTCTTTCAGTTCCATTTTCCGTTCTTCCCCGTCCACCTGATCCTTGAATTCATTCAGGAATTCGGTGTTGGTCATATCCATTACGTGGTTGTCCTTAAAGAGAAACAACAGCACGGCCTTGGCAGTTTTCGATTCCACATCCTTGGCATCAAAATTTTCGATGTCGTTGCCGGTGTACTGGGCCTTGCCCATGGATTTCTGCAGGATGCTGTCGCTTTTGGAGCAGGCATGGATCAGGCGTTTGAGCATCACGAGTTCTTCTCCGGAAGCGGGTCCTTCACCCATCACCTTCTTCTTGGCTTTCTCCCACATTTCGTAATGATCGCGGTCTTCAGCCGAAAGGCTGTCCGTGACAATATTTTTATTTTCAAACTGATCCTTGTAACGGTAATACACCCGTCCTTCTTCCTGGGAATCGTCCTTCACATTGGAGCCATCCTTGCCGCCGATAAAATTCCAGCCGTATACGTCGTCCACATAGCCGTTGTGGTCGTCATCGATACCGTTGCCGGGTATTTCCTTCGGATTGTTCCAGAGCACCTGCCGGAGATCTTCCTGTGTGGTATCCACGCCGGCATCTATGATACCGACCAGCACTGTTTTGCTCCGGAGGTTTTTTGAACGAAGGAATTCATAAGCCTTGTCAAGACTGATGCCATCCACCCCGTCTTTTTCTTTATCAAGCAGATGCCATCCTTTCACTAATTCGTGACCGGCAGACCGTCCCTGGGTAAATCCACTGATGCTGATCAGGATAAAAATCAGGGAGGACAAAATCGTTTTCGACGGAACGTTCATGATGCTTATTTAAGTGACCTGAGCTGCAAGACAGCCATCGCGCAATTTCTATATTTATTTCTTAAAATTCTTCTAAAGATGCCTGGGTGGCGCTTATTTTCCAGGAACGGCAATACCGTTTTGAAGCTGCATTTCCACCCGCCGGTTCCTGGCACGGCCTGCTTCCGTTTTATTGTTGCCAACAGGCGCTTCCTCCCCTCTGCCACTGGTTTCAATCCGGCTGGCATCGATGCCCATGTTGACCAATGCCTGTTTCACAACCTCTGCGCGTTTCTTTGACAGGTTGATATTATAATCCCAGGGACCCCGGTCATCCGTGAAGCCATTGATCGTCAGCGTGGCCGACGGATAGGCCGTGAGCGTGTCGGCAAGCTGCCGGAGGGCAGGATACGAGCTTCTGGTCAGCTGTATGCTTGAAGTCCGGAACTGCACATTGGAGGCAACATAGTTTATTTGTTTGATCGTTTCCGGTTGGATCTCCGGTGGTGGCGGACAGCCATTCGCTGACGAACCGGGCTGATCGGGACATTGATCGTTTTCATCATTCACACCGTCACCATCCCGGTCGGGGATTGGACAACCATGGTATCTGGCGATTCCGGCGATGGTTTTGCAACTGTCTTCGTCGTCGTTGATGCCATCGCCGTCCTGATCGGGGACCGGGCAACCATGGTACTTGACTACACCCCGAACGGCGACACAGGAATCCTCATCGTCGTTGACACCATCCTGATCCGTATCGGGTGCGGGACAGCCATGATGTTTTGGCGTTCCGGGGATCGTGGGACAGGCATCGGATTCATCCGGCGTGCCGTCTTTGTCACTGTCTTTTTTAATCTTGCTAACGGGTGTCGCTTTCGTCAGCCAGATGCCCAGCGTGGCGCCGTATACGTTGTGGTGAAAGCTGGATGGGTAGTCGGCCGTGTACGTATTGGAAAAGCCATGGCTGTAATAGCCGCTCAGCATCACATCACCGAATTCAAAACCGGCTTTGAGGTTCATGCCGATGTCGGTGGTTTTGTATTTGCCCGGTGCTTTGCCCACCGGAAGATCTTCCGTGCCGGAATTGAATTCATACTTGGCGTCGTCCGGATTGTACACCTGGTTCTGATAGTTCTGCGATGCCCCGTATATAAAAGCGAAATAGGGCCCGGCACTCAGGAAAAAACTGTTTTTTTTATCTGCGGACAGGTGAAGTTTGTAGGTGACGTACAGGGGAATTTCGACATAATTCAGCTTAAGGGTATTCTGGGCGTAGAGCGTATCCTGCTGGGATAAGCTGCTGTCATAAGTCCGCTGAAATTTTCTGCCCTTCGCGCTGTAATCGAGGCCCGGCTGAAAGTAAAAGCCTTTGCCCATGGGAATTTCTGCCAGCACGCCGAGCTGAAATCCCGATCTGGATTTATAGAAGCTTTTCTGGGCGGTGTCGTTGCCCGGGATCGAATTGGTTTCCTTGATGTTGGCGGACTGAATGGTTCCGAACCCTGCCAGCCGGATCTGGGCCTGGGATGCATTTGCCGGGAAGAAGAAACAGGTGCACAAAACGATCCTGAAAACGGTCGGAAGGGTCATGGGTTATTAACGGTCGGCGGGTGGGATTATTTCATCCTGGTGGAAGCAGATTTTTTGTTTCACGCGACGGCGCATTGTTTCTCGCAAAGGCGCAAAGTTCCGCAAAGACGCAGAGGG
>CAZZYD010000416.1:0-2491 GCA_964658175.1 uncultured Puia sp.
CGCCGGGTCAGGATATGAAGCGTGCGGCGGATTTCTTCGTCGCGGCCGATCACCGGATCCAGTTTTCCCTGGCGGGCGAGGTCGTTGAGGTTCCGCGCATATTTATTCAGCGCATTGAATTGGGTTTCCTGGGTCTGGGAAGAAACACTTTCGCCCTGCCGCAGTTCCCGGATGGCACTGTTCAAACCCTTTTCGGTCAGACCGGCATCCTTTAATAATTTTGCGGATGCGTCGTTTCCCTGCAGGATCGCCATGAGCAGGTGTTCGGGCGTAATGAATTCATCGCCGAATTTCTTTATCACGGCGCCGGCGCGCAGGATGACATTGTTCGCCTCCCGGCCAATGGCCTGGGCTGGATCTGCACCTGCCTGTTTAGGCAATTGTTCTAAAAGGCCCGTCAACCGGTTTTCAACGAGGTTGCGGGTGACATTATTTTTTTTGAGCAGGTAGTCGACCGGGGAATCTCCCTGGTCAAGCAACGCCTGGAGAATATGTTCCGTTTCGATGGTCGGATTCTGGGCGTTGAAAGCCAGCTGTTGTGCCTGCTGGATCACTTCTGTCGCCTTTATGGTAAAGTTGTTTACATTCATAATATGGTCCTCTTTAAAAATTCTATCCTCATGTTTCAAATGTCAATCCAATCCCGTTTTGCTGTTAAGCTGTCACCTTCTCCCCTAACAAACTGCCTTCCATTCAGTTCATTGGTTGTTAGCCTGTTATTCTGTCTGACTTCGGTCGCCCAGCCGCTGAAGAAAACAGCGCCACCGTCTACGTCTCCGGCCACGGATGCGGTGTTGAAAAGCAACCAGAAGGCACTTGGCAACAACCTGGCCGCCCTGGCCTGGAAGGATGATAAAGTGGTGTATAAGCTCGAGCTGGAAAAGGAAGTCGGAGATTTTAACGGGAGAACCCAGGTACCTGCCGGGGTTGCCAGTCAGTGGCTGACGGCAGCCGTGGTGATGGCCTATGTGGATGATGGAAAAATTTCCCTCGACGACAAGGTGAGTAAGTATATCCCGATTTTCGCCAAATACATGAAAACCTACATCACCATCCGGAACTGCCTTAGCCATACCACGGGCATCCAGGCAGATCCGGCCGGCGCATTGAAACTTTTGCAGAAAAGTAAATATGCCAGTCTGGAAGATGAAGTAGATGCCTTTGCCTCCAAGCGCGACATCGCCACCAATCCCGGTACAGAAATCCTGTTCAGCCAGATCGGTCCCGACATCGCCGCACGTGTGCTGGAAGTCGTCACCAAAAAAACGTTTGACCGCCTGGCACAGGAAAAGATTTTTCATCCGCTGAAGATGCGGGGTTCCACTTTCACCAATGACAACGGAGGCGCCATCAACGCGGCAGAAGGTGCCACGACGACTGCCAACGATTTTATCAACTTCGTCGCCATGATCCTGAACAAGGGTACCCTAGACGGCAAGAAGGTGCTGAGTGAAAAATCAATTGCCGAAATGGAAACCATCGAGTTTCCAACCCTGCCCATCAAATACGTTCCGAAAGGCATGGAAGGACTCAAACCGGGTCTTGGCTGCTGGCTTCAACCCGATGCCTCCGAGGTCAGCAATCCGAACCTCAGCGGTTTCTGGGCCTATGTGGACCGCAGCGGGAAATATGCGGCTGTCCTGGTGGTAAAGTCACCGGAAAGCGAACCGAAAAAAGAAATCTATCATCAGTTCAGACAAACCCTGGACGAGCAATTCGGTAAATAGCCCGTCTGTCAAATATATTGGTTGATGATGTTCTCAAGCCATTCCTGCTTTCCGCTGGTTTGCGCCGGCTCTCCATTTTGCAGGGCAAAAGCGCGCAGGTCTTCCAGGGATGATTTTCCCTGCTCAAAATCTTTCCCTTTTCCTGCATCGAAAGAAGCATACCGGTCCGCACGGAATTTCCGATAGGAGGATTTTTCAAGGATGTTGTGCGCGGTGATGAGTGCGCGCGCGAAAGCGTCCATGCCGCCGATATGGGCCAGAAAAAGATCTTCCGGATCTGTGGAGTTGCGCCGTGTCTTCGCGTCAAAATTTACGCCGCCGCCGCGGAAGCCGCCCGCTTCCTGAATGATCAGCATGGATTCCACGAGCTCATTGAGCTGTGTCGGAAACTGATCGGTATCCCAGCCATTTTGTGCATCGCCGCGATTGGCATCGATGCTGCCGAGCATGCCGGCATCGGCGGCTACCTGCAGTTCATGCTGGAAAGTATGTCCCGCCAGCGTGGCATGGTTCACTTCAAGGTTGAGTTTAAAATCCTTATCAAGACCATGCTGCCGCAAAAATCCGATCACGGTGGCCGCATCGTAATCGTATTGATGTTTGGTGGGTTCACATGGTTTTGGTTCGATAAAAAAAGTTCCCCTGAAACCCTGTTTGCGCGCATAATCACGCGCCATCGTCAGAAAACGAGCGAGGTGGTCAAGTTCCCGTTTCATATCCGTGTTGAGCAGTGTCATGTAGCCTTCCCTCCCGCCCCAGAACAC
>CAZZYD010000417.1:0-2477 GCA_964658175.1 uncultured Puia sp.
GAAGCGGTCTTTGGAACGCTGAGTCCGGATGAGTTCCAGGAGAAATGTGAACGTGGCGGACTGGAAGGATCCATTTACCAAACCGTGCGCAGACTATTGGGAAATTATGAAAATCAACTTTCCATCCGGAAGGAGTTTCCCAAGAAATCGGTCGAACGCAGAAACACGGGTTATGCCGTGGACATCCTTTTGGAGACCGCGCCTTTTACTGCCGGTCAACCCGATTTCAATTTTTGTAAACTACTCGCGGGATCAGAAGGTACGCTCGCGCTGCTGACAGAAATAAAACTCAACCTTGTTCCGCTGCCACCGCGGGAAACCGGTCTGCTCTGCGTGCATTTCCATTCGATTGATGATGCCCTCCGTGCGAACCTCGTTGCCATGCAATATAAACCCAGCGCGAGCGAACTCATCGATCATTATATCCTCGAGTGTACGAAAGACAATATCGAGCAAAGCAAAAACCGTTTTTTTGTCCAGGGCGATCCAGGCGCGATCCTGGTCGTCGAATTTCAACGGGATCAGCGCGCAACGATCACCGCCATTGCCGGGGAACTGGAAGCTTCGATGCGTTCGGCCGGCCTGGGATATCATTTCCCTTTGCTGTTTGGTGAAGACAGCAAAAAAATATGGTCGCTCCGCAAAGCCGGCCTCGGCCTCTTATCGAACTTACCCGGAGATGCCAAAGCCGTGCCGGTAATCGAAGACACAGCGGTGGACATCCATGACCTTCCGGATTATATCGCCGATTTTAACCGCATCCTCGAAAAATACGGGCTGCACGCGGTGCATTACGCCCATGCGGGATCCGGTGAAATCCATTTGAGACCGATCATCAACCTGAAAACAGCGGAAGGCAATCAGCTCTTCCGGCAGATCGCCGAAGAGATTGCCACGTTGGTAAAAAAATACAATGGCTCGCTTAGTGGTGAACATGGCGACGGCAGGTTGCGCGGCGAATTTATACGCCAGATGATCGGGGAAAAAAATTATGGATTGCTCCGGGAAATCAAACAGAGCTGGGATCCTGCCGGCATCTTCAATCCGAACAAGATTGTGGATACGCCGCCCATGAACAGTATGCTGCGCTACAGTCCCGGACAACAAACGCCCGAATTCAATACCGTTTTCAGATATCACAACCAGGACATCCTGCAGCATGCGGAACAATGCAATGGTTCCGGCGACTGCCGTAAAACGCATTTGTCCGGCGGCACGATGTGTCCGTCGTATATGGCAACAAAAAATGAAAAGGACAGCACGCGCGCGCGGGCAAATATCCTGCGTGAATTCCTGACACATTCGGATAAGGTCAATCGTTTTGACAACGAGGAAATTTATGAGGTAATGGACCTGTGCCTGAGTTGCAAAGGCTGCAAATCGGAGTGTCCGTCCAATGTGGACGTTGCCAAACTCAAAGCAGAATTTCTGCAACAATACTATGATGTGCATGGTGTGCCTTTCCGTTCGCGGCTGATCGCCCATTTCAACCGCAGTGCCCGCATCGCCTCGCTGGCGCCGCGTTTGTACAACCTGCTGATCGGATCCTCCTTTTCCGGTAATCTCATCAAACGGATCGCCGGTTTTGCCCCGGCAAGATCACTACCGAAATTGTATAACACCTCTCTGCAAAAATGGTATGGCAAAAGGACGCCTTCGTCCGGCGGCAAAAAGGTTTATCTGTTCTGTGACGAATTCACCAATTTCAATGACACCGAAATTGGGATGCGGGCCATCCAGCTGCTGGAGAGATTGGGATATTCGGTGGAAATACCTCATCATTTGGAAAGTGGTCGTGCATGGATGTCTAAAGGATTGCTGCGGGAGGCAAAGAAGATTGCCAACAGAAATATTTCGCTGCTCGCGCCGCTGGTGTCTGCCGACCGGCCATTGATTGGGATCGAGCCGAGCGCCATCCTCAGTTTTCGCGACGAGTATCCGGATCTGGCCACGGATGAAAATCTTTCTGCTGCCCGCGATCTGGCGAAAAATGCTTTCCTGATCGATGAATTCATTGCCCGTGAAATGGATGGTGGCCGCATCGACCGGGAATTATTTACGAAGGAGCGACGGATCGTAAAACTGCATGGCCACTGCCAGCAGAAAGCGATTTCGAGTGTCAGCGCCTCCGTGAAGATGATGTCGTTTCCGGAAAATTATACAGTGGAAACCATTCCGTCCGGCTGCTGTGGCATGGCCGGATCTTTTGGTTACGAAAAAGAACATTACGATTTATCCATGCAAATCGGTGAGCTGGTATTGCTGCCCGCTGTGCGCTTGCAGCCCGAAGAAGTCATTATCGCGGCGCCCGGAACCAGCTGCCGGCATCAGATCAAGGATGGAACCGGAAGGAAGGCGCTGCATACGGTGGAGGTCTTGTATGAGGCGCTGCTGTAATTTTGTTTCACGCAAAGACGCAAAGGAATCGCAAAGTTGCAATAAATGATATAAAGAAGGGCGCAAAGAAATAACTTTCT
>CAZZYD010000418.1:0-2460 GCA_964658175.1 uncultured Puia sp.
GTTTCTTTTTTCAACCGCATTTCGCTGATCGATGCAGATACCCGGCAGCGGATCCTGCCGGCTTTTTACAGCGATAACTATGTCAGTGTCATGCCGGGCAGGAGCAAAACGATCGTCTTGGAAAGTCCGGATGATAAACCAGGTGCCGGCAGGATGATCTCCATAGAGGGATGGCATGCACCGGAGATAATGGTTAAAATAGTATACACTATTAATTGATTTTCGCAAGCCTGCGGTTCGTCAAAACGATACATTTATTCCGGGAAATAAAAACCTGTTATAGATGCTGAATCCTGCTTATTTCCTGACTGCTGTACTGATGGTTTGCGCTTGCATGCCATTGCCCGTTCGCGCTACGGATAATCCCTTCACGCTGAAATCAAAAAATATTGTTGTCAGCCTGGGCCAGGATGGAAAGTTGAGGGCCACCGTTTTCGATGCGGGCGGCCATCAGAAAAAAGTGATTGCATTCACGGAGATCCAAAGTTTTGTCAGTGTGAAGAACAGCCGCTGGCAGTCGCCGGATAAAAAAACATGCCGCCTGCAACAGGATCTCTATTCTGATTCGCTCAAAACACACTGTACGGTGGTAGAAACATTTCAGTCCACGGCAACGGGCATCCGCTGGCAGGCATCCGTGACGGGCGGAGGAGAAGACTTTTCAGCCAACATCCAAACGGTCATTCAGTATCCGGTTTCTGTTGGCACCCGTTTCTGGACCAGCTGGGGGCAACCTTCCTACGATTCCACATCAGCAGATCCTGCCCTGGTCAATCGCTTATATCCTTATAAAAATAAGTCACCCCATACGGGCTGGATGGATCCGCTGATTCCGATGCCTTTCACCAACACCACATTTTATTACGGCGCGCCTCCGTTCGATTATGCGGATGTAAAAGACGGCTTTATTCCCTTCCAGGGGAATCTGTTTTCTATTCCGTTCGCGACGGTCATGGATGCAGCGCCGGATCGCGGACTGTCCATCTTCCTGTCCCCCGCAGATTCGATTGTCAATCTGTCGATGGAAACCACGGCAAAGGGCAGCATCCGGTTCAGCCGCCAGTTCAACCGGATCAGCAAACACCGGCGGACCCGCTTCTCTCTGGATCTTACGGTGCATGCGTCTGACTGGCGCGCCGCGCTGCAATGTTTTGCGCAGGAATATCCGTCATATTGCGAACCCGTACTGGCGTCAGCTGCGAAACTGGGAGGGACTGCCGCCTATTCAAATTTCTTTGATGATTTTGATGCGGCGAAAATGAAACGCATGGCCTTTACGGTGAACTGGCAGGCGAGTTTTGATTTTCCATACATGGGCATGTTCCTGCCGCCGCTGTCCAGCGATAGTGCGTGGACAAGGTTCGGGGGCGGCACCATGACGATCCGCCGGATGGATGACTATGCCCGGAGGATGAAGGAGAAAGGTTTCGCTGTGCTCAGTTATTTTAATGTCACGGAATTCGGATCGGCGATGGTTTTTCCTGATCGTTCCGCGCCGGTGGCGTCATCGGATATATGGAAAGAGCCCGGCCAGTTTCTCGCAAAGCATTTTCCTGCCGCGATGCTGATTGCTGCTGATGAAGTTGACCTGAAAAAACTTGTTGATAGCAATACATACCATGGCGGTCCGTATTACAGCTGGAAAGGGGCGGTCGCCATGGACTGCGGGGACACTGCCTATCAGCATTTTCTGCTGGGTCAGGCATACCAGCTTATCCACGAAATTCCAAACACTGCCGGGATCTGCATCGACCGGCTCGACTGGCTGCGGTTCGTGAATCAACACGCCGATGACCAGATAACCTGGTTCCGCGGCCGGCCCGCCCGTGCGCTGGTCAGTTCCTGGAAGGCGCTGATGAAAAAAATGGGTCCGCTGATGCACGATGCGGGGAAAGCGATTTTCGTCAACAATCATGATAAACGGATCGACCTGCTGGATCAGGTAGACGGCGTGCTGGATGAGTTTACACAGGCAACCAGTCCGCTGAACCTGACGGCTTTTCTCACCTTGTATAAACCTGCGCTCGGATGGACGCCGGGCAAAGAGGTGATCGACGCAGATGGCGGGGATCATTTCTTCCAGAAATATTTATACCTGGCGGTGTTTCCCATGTGTCCGTTTCCCGGCAATGACCACGCCCTGTTACCGGACAGCGCCGTAGACCAGCTTTACCTCGACTACGGACCGCTCATGAACCAGCTGAAAGAGAAAAGATGGGTGCTCCGCCCGGGAATCTTACAAATCACCGGCAGTGATGCGCGGGCGAATATCTTCCAGACAAAAAGCGGTTATAGTATACCGGTAGTATATGGAAGCGGGCGGCAGGCGGTCGTCACAGTAAACGACGCCGGCATTGCCCGGCATTCCTGGAATTGCCTGGTATACCTGCCGGGACGAACTGAGGCCCTCCAGGTACAGACTGTCCAAAGGGGAAATATTCTTTCGGTGACAGTGCCGCT
>CAZZYD010000419.1:0-2432 GCA_964658175.1 uncultured Puia sp.
GACACCAGCCGGCCGGTATCCCGGAGGTTAAAAAGCTTCTCCAGCCTCCCCTGTCCCTGCAGGTAGAGTTCGAGCTGCGCGGCCCGCAGCGGCTGGATACTTAAGCGGTCTGTTTCGACCATGCGGCTTACTTATGGATCTCTGAAGTATAGTGAAATTCGATGTCGGGATTGTTGCTGACCTCGGTATTGAGGAACCACTGGCTTTGCGCGAGGTACACCATCTGATCGTCTTTATCCATGGCGATGTTGTTTTGTTTGAACCTCGAAAAATCAGCCAGCTTGCGCTCATCCTTGCTCGTGAGCCAGCAGGCTTTGTAAAATGGAAGCGTGTTAAACTGAACCGACGCGGAATATTCATGCAGGAGGCGGTACTGGATCACTTCGAACTGCAGTTCACCCACACAGCCAATGATTTTTTTATTGCCGCCGAACTGGGTGAACAACTGCGCCACGCCCTCGTCGGTGAGCTGCAACAATCCTTTTTCCAGCTGCTTGGTCTTCATCGGATCCTTGTTGACCACCTCCTTGAAAATTTCGGGTGAAAAAGAAGGGATGCCGGTGAAATAAAAATCCTTTCCTTCGGTAAGCGTATCGCCGATCTTGAAATTGCCGGTGTCAAACAAACCGACCACATCACCCGGGAATGCTTCTTCGATGACATCCTTATCACGGGCGAGGAATGTATAGGGATTGCTGAACCGGACCTCTTTTTTGAGCCGCACATGATGGAAATATTTATTGCGTTCAAAACGACCGCTGCACACCCTCAGGAAAGCGATGCGGTCGCGGTGACGCGGATCGAGGTTGGCATGTATCTTAAAAATAAAACCGCTGAGTTTTTCTTCGTCGGGACAAACGGATCCGTCCGTGGTGGCGCGGCACTGCGGCAGGGGCGCAATCCGGATAAACGTATCCAGCATTTCCTTCACCCCGAAATTATTGATCGCGCTTCCGAAGAATACCGGGCAGATTTTTCCTTGGCTGTAATCGGTCACATTGAGCGCGCCATAAACGCCATCCACGAGCTCCACATCTTCCCGGAGTGTGGAGGCATCTTTTTCTCCCAGCTTCTCGTCAAGGACCGGACTCGCCAGGTCCTGGATGGTGACCACATCTTCGTCGGCGGCGCGGGTATTGGCCGTGAAAAGGATCAGGTTTTTATCGTGCAGATTATACACCCCTTTAAAATCCTTCCCGCTGTTGATGGGCCAGGTGAGTGGATGCAGCTGGAGTTTCAGTTCATTTTCAATTTCTTCGAGCAGATCAAAGCGGTTGCGGCCATCACGGTCCATCTTGTTGATAAAAACGATGATGGGTGTATCGCGCATGCGGCAGACTTCCGTGAGTTTTCTGGTTTGTTCTTCCACCCCGTTGACGCTGTCGATCACCAGGATCACACTGTCCACCGCCGTGAGCGTGCGATAGGTATCTTCGGCAAAATCCTTATGACCCGGCGTGTCAAGCAGATTGATGAGCATGCCATTGTATTCAAAGCTCATCACCGACGTGGCCACGGAAATGCCGCGCTGCCGTTCGATCTCCATAAAATCACTGGTGGCGTGTTTGCGGATCTTATTGCTTTTTACCGCACCGGCTGTTTGGATGGCGCCGCCGAACAGCAGAAATTTTTCCGTAAGCGTGGTCTTTCCCGCATCCGGATGCGAGATGATGGCAAAAGTGCGCCGTTTTTCAATTTCCTGTTTATACTTCATATGCTGGATGGATTCCCGGGCGCCGTGGCTCCGGGAAGCGCGCAAAATTACGAAGGCAACGGATAAAATCGGCTGAAATCATTTACCCAGCAGATTGAGCGGCAGGATGAGTTCCCACTGGTTTGGCGACCTCCCTTCATAATCCGCGTCGAGCAGGTGACTGAAGCGTATACCAAAACTCACTGGCAGCTGATTCCACCAGCGAGTATCGAAGTATATTTCCGATCCGACCGAACGGTATTGGGTGGAAACCCCGGGTCCATTTGTTTCATATGCCGGAACACCGGTATAATCGAAAAAGGCGTTCAGGCGGATGCGCAGAAAATAGACGAGGTTCCCGAAACCCCAATCGGGATAGGCCACCGGAAAATGATAGTTGGCGGATAAGCGGTACATGCGATAAAAATTTTCGCCGCTGTAACCGCGCGAAAATGGAAAGGAATTGCTGAACCGGATTTGATTCACGTCGTCGCGGCCCTGAAAAGCGGCGCCGATCACCAGGCTGTTGCTCGCCGCAATGCCGGGAAAATAAAAGTAACCGGAACCGAGCCACTGGTTGCCGCTCAGTTGGGTAATGGCGCGATCGTATCGCAGGGTGACCGTTTGGGCGAAGGAGGGATAGATCTGTTTTTTGCCCGCCTGCGTCTGATTGGTAAAACTCAGGTAAGGGTCGAACGTAAAATAACCCCTGGTGTCGAAGCTGTCCTTGTAAGATCCC
>CAZZYD010000420.1:0-2425 GCA_964658175.1 uncultured Puia sp.
GATCATAATGACTCCGGATCTGGATGCCCGAATTGGTCGATGTATCTTCCAGTTTCACTTCAGCGATCAGCACAAAATCACTATACGTGCTTGTCGTCGCTAGAAAGCTATTGGGAGATCCGGCTACCGTGGTGCCGACGATTGCTCCATCGACAACGGCGTATGTGGCCGTTCCGGTGAGTTGCTTCCAACCGGTTAGTGTTTTCCCATCAAAAAGAGAAATCAAACCATCAGGCGGCGGGTACGAAGTCCAACCACCTTTTTTCTGAGCATACAGTTCTTTATGGAGGAAGGATAAAAATGAGAAGACAAAAATGATTTTGAATAGTCGCATCGTTAGGTAGAATAGATTTTAAATTTAACTACTTTTGAGGGAATTAAAAACCTATGTCCTTTTACACCGATAAAGTTGTTGTAGTGACGGGCGGGAGCGATGGGATCGGGCGGGCGCTGATTGATGCATTGATCCTCGCAGGCGCGCGTGTTGCCACCTGTGGTCGGAAATACGAGAAACTCTACAGTCTCCAGCTTGAATACACCAATGTGATGCTGCATACCATGGTTTGCGATGTGAGCAACGAAGAAGACTGCCGCCGTTTTATCGAATCCACCATCGACACTTTTGGCACCATCGACATCCTCATCAACAACGCAGGCATCAGCATGCGTTCGCTGTTCGACAGCGCCGATACCGGCGTCATCCGCAAGATCATGGATGTAAATTTTATGGGTGCCGTGTACTGCACAAAATATGCGCTTCCGTATATCATCAAACAAAAGGGCACGCTCGTGGGTATTTCCTCCACCGCAGGCTATCGCGGGTTGCCCGGGCGTTCCGGCTATTCCGCGTCCAAATTTGCATTGCAGGGCTGGCTGGAATCCCTGCGGGTGGAATTGCAGGATGACGGCGTGCACGTGATGTGGGTATCTCCCGGATTCACGACATCCAATATCCGCAATGCCGCGCTCAACAGCAAAGGCGAAGGACAGGGAGAAAGTCCGATGGATGAATCCAGGATGATGAGCGCCCAGGACTGTGCCCGGCATATTCTCCACGCCATCGAGAAAAGAAAACGCGTGCTGATTCTCACATTCACCGGAAAATTTACTGTTTTCCTGAATAAATTCTTTCCTTCGCTTGCCGATAAACTGATGCACCGGTATTATTTCAAGGACGGGGAACTGGTAAAATAGAAATCCAAAAAAAAGATTGCTCCGAAGATGGCCCTCATTACCCTTACCTCCGATTTTGGCCAGCAGGATTATATCGGCGGCGCCGTCAAAGGGCAGCTGTTGCAGATCGACCCCGATTTCAGGATTCACGATATCAGCCATCAGATTGCACCTTTCAATTTCCCGCAGGCCGCCTATATCTGCCGCAACGCCATCTGGCAGTTCCCACCCGATACCTATCATATCATCCTGGTCAATTTCTTTGAACAAAAACCCGAACAGATCCTGCTGGCCAGGGACCGGGGACAATATATTTTCTGTGCAGACAATGGCCTGCTGGGCATGATCATGCCGGACAAACCGGATGAAATGGTGGGTATTGCCCTGGATAAAAACTCCATCAAGAATACCCTGTACTGTACCAGGGTCATCGGTCAGGCCATCCGCCAGCTGGCATCCGGCGACACCCTTTCCCAGATCGGCAGCACCGATCTCCCCTTCACCGAAAAGAACGACCTGCGACCGCTCCTGGGCGATAATTATATCGAGGGACAGATCATCTTTATAGACAATTTTGAAAATGTGATCGTCAATATCACCCGCGATGCCTTCGAAGAGCAGCGGCGGGGCCGCAGTTTCCGGATCGTGTTCAAACGCAATGAAATCATTGAACGCATCAGTGAAACATATGCCGACCTGCCCCCCGGCGAGAAGCTGGCCCTGTTCAATTCGGCCAATTACCTCGAAATCGCGATCAACAAGGGCAATGCGGCCGGTCTGTTCGGCCTCCAGGACTTCACCGACCAGTCCCTTCAGCACCACCTCTTTTACCAGACCGTGCGGGTTTATTTCGAGTAAACCGGCGCCGAGCCTGGTATTCCGGCTGTTAATAATATGCAAAGCTTTCATCTTTCGACATTTAGGCCCCATTCCCGAACAGCCCCTTACCCGCCGACCGACGAATAATTATATATTTGCCAATCTTAAAAAAACAACGGCATATGAATTTTAAAAAAGTGAACAACATTACAGGATGGATCGTCTGCCTCGTTGCCTGTATGGTGTACATTCTGACCATGGAAGCTTCCGGAAGCTTTTGGGATTGCGGTGAATTTGTTTCCAGCGCTTATAAATTACAGATCCCCCATCCCCCCGGAGCCCCGCTCTTTGTATTGCTCGGTCGCTTTTTTATCATTCTTTTTGGCGATGACCCGCATACCGCCGCCCGCGGGGTGAACTGTATGAGCGCCCT
>CAZZYD010000421.1:0-2387 GCA_964658175.1 uncultured Puia sp.
CCAGCGCGAGTACACCCTGTACATTTTGCGGTTTGGTTTCAGGATCATAATCCCAATGAATAAATCCTTTGTATTCAAATCCCGGACGCATGGGCAGGTTTAGATTTGCCCGGTCGATGGTCACCCAGAGTTTTTCCGTGCCCCAGATATCCGCAAATGCCTGATGCACTTTCGGGAACTGGCGGTTATCCCAGAGCAGCTGATGATTGTATACTTCGACCATACCCGTGTTGGTCAGTTCTTTCATTTTCATTTCCGCGCGTGGCGGTGCATACCATGTGCCGGGGTCTGCGGGATCTTTCTCCTCAAATTCCCACAGAAAATCGGCGAGGCGTTTGGCCTGTTCCGCCGGCACCGCATTTTTCACTACGATATAGCCGTTTTCAATCCAAAATTTCCAGTCTTCTTCCGTTAAGAGTCCCAGTGGTTTTCCATTGCTCCGGTCGTTGAGTTTGACTTTACTGCTTTTCGCCGTCGAGGGGTTACCGGGAATGTCTTTGTGTGCATCACCCATCGTGGGAACCATTGTCTGTGCCATTGTGTGCATTTCCATATGACCTGTTTAAAGATGAAAGGAGAATACAAATCTCGGACGGGCCGGGTATGTCTATTTTGCCGCCAATGATCAATATTTGCACTGTATTGACTAAATTGTCTTTTTCCATAGTAAACTATCGGCCTTACAGGTCATAATTATGAAGATCAGAAAAGAATTGGTGGTTGCCGACCCGGGTCAGTCGTTCAAATTTTTTTCGCCCAGTTTGCGCCATTCATTTTACTGGCACTATCATCCTGAATGCGAACTGGTGTTTGTAGAAGCAGCCACCGGCATACGGCATGTCGGGCAGCATATCTCCAGTTTTATGGAGAGCGACCTCGTGCTGATCGGCCCCAATATTCCGCACCTGAATTTCGACTATGGTTTAAAAACCGCTTACCGGCAGATCGTGGTGCAGCTCAAGGAAAATTTTTTGGGAGATGCTTTCGGAGAAACGCCCGAGCTGAAAAAAATTCAACAGCTTTTTGACAGGTCGTCGCTGGGACTCTCGTTCGGCGGGAGCACCAAAGCGCTCGTGGCGGAAAAACTGCGCTCCATGCAGCTGCAGGACCATTTCCGGCAACTGCTTTGTCTGCTGGAGATATTTCAGATCCTGGCCACTTCGCGCGAATATATCGCGCTCAACGAGCAGGACACCAGCGTCAAATTATTTTTGAATGATAAGATCCGCATGGGTTCCGTTTACAAATATATTCATGCCAATTACAACAAAACGCCGGATGTGCATGCGGTGGCAGCCAGCGTTCATTTGAGCACACCCGCTTTTTGCCGCTATTTCAGGAAACAGACCAGGATGACTTTTACGGATTTTGTCAACCAGTACCGGATCGTGCAGGCGAAAACACTGCTGCTGCAGGACAAAACCGTTTCTGAAGTCTGTTATGAAACCGGCTTTGAAAGTCTATCTTACTTTAACCGGTTGTTCAAAAGGCTGACGGGCGAAAATCCGTCTGCCTTCAAAAAAAGATACCGGTAAACTGTTATTTATTTCGTCCTTTTTCACCCGGATAAAGATCTTTCACGGGAGCCGACTGCCAGTATTGTTTGCTGTCTGCATCGAGTGCCGACAGCTTACCTTTGAATCCGGCGCCGGTATCCACGTTCCAGACATTGCAGGCTTTCATGGGTATGTCCACTTCGTAATTGGTGGTGGGGGTATGACCGATAAAAATCTCCTGGTAGAGGAGGAGTCTTTTTGGATACCGTTTGGAGTTTTTACTGATGCGCTCGTCGGTGGCGAGGGCCATTTCCCAGAGGGTTCTGTCCCAGGAATAATTACTTGCGTAATGTTCCTTGTGGGGTCCGTGCATGGACGCAAATCCGGCATGGATATACAGCCGGTTGTAATCATCCACATAATAATTTTGAAGGCGGTCAAAAAAGTCAAGATGGATTTCTTTTTGCTGAATGCTGTACCCGGCATAGCTGGCGATGGTTTCCCGGCCCCCGTGCATCAGCCATTCCGTGTCTGGCATGTTTCCCCGAAGCCATTGCTGACACCAGGCATCGTGGTTGCCTTTGATAAACACGCAGGACATTTTTTTTTCAAGCACCAGCAGGTAATCGATCACCTGGGCCGCATTGGACCAGCCGTCGACGAAATCGCCCAGAAATATCAGGGTGTCATTGGGTTGTATGCCGACTCGTTCGATCAGCGATTCCAGCGCGCGCAGGGCGCCGTGGATATCACCGATCACGATTTTTCTGGGTTTGTCCATCTTGTTTCACGCAAAGACGCATAGGTCCGCAAAGGCGCAAAGATAGACGATGTGGTCTGCATCTTTGCGGACCTTTGCGTCGTCGCATGAAACAGGGTCATACAACCACC
>CAZZYD010000422.1:0-2385 GCA_964658175.1 uncultured Puia sp.
AACATCCATATCCCACTAATCCCAGAAACATCCCACTAAATCTCAGTCTCATTAATTTCCATATCTCACTAATCCCAGAAACATCCCACTAAATCTCAGTCCCAGTATATACCAGTCTCAGAGATCAGCTTTTTTCAGCTTGCGCGGGATCCGGATTTCTATGTCCTGGCTCGTCCCGCTCCGGAGAATCGTCGCTTTGATGGAGATTTTATCGTGCGCATCCCCTACTTTGTCGGCGAGGTCTTCTGCATCTTTCACGGTTTCGCCGTCCAGTGCCGTGATCTGGTCGCCGGTTTTCAATCCCGCTTTTTGCGCGGCGGATGAATCGTCGACGGAAAGGATGGTAACCCCTTTCCCGTCTTCAGCATCCTGCACCTGAAGGCCGATTTTCGGTGATTCATCTCCGAACAACAGATGGTTTTTCAGGGTCATATCCTGCAGCATTCGAAACTGTTCGGGATTCCCGAATTGATAATTATAAGCCATCCCACCGCCTTTGGAAACTTGCAGGGCGGCTGTAGCCGTCTGTTCTTTTCCGGCGCGCAGGTATGCCAGTTTCACTTTATCACCGGGTTTGTATCCACGAACGATTTCCGTGAGTCTTTTCGGATTATCGACTTTCTGATCATTGATCCGCGTGATGATGTCCCCTTTCATCAATCCGGCTGCTTCTGCGGCGCTGCCTTTGGTCACTTCTACCACGGTCGCCCCGTTTTTTTCGGATTCTTTGCAGGCTACCCCGAGGAAAGTGCGGGGTTCCATCATTTTCATGTTCATGCGCGCGATGTTCGCGGACTGCCGGGCCAAATCCTGGCTCTGGCGTTGCAAATCCCTGCTCGCCATCATCTGGTCGCGAAAGGGGGAAATCGCTTCGATCGGAGGCGGTGGCGGCGCAGGGCCGAAAGCCTCTGCATCTCCGTCTTCATTTCGGTTGATGGTGACCGTGACATCGCCGTTTTTATACTGATCCACCGGTTTTCCGTTGATCAGGTATTGCCCTTTTTTATATTCCAGCGTAAGCTTGGTTGGCTTGTCGCCTGTCTGCCGGATGGTAATCTGGGTGCTTTGCGCATGTTCGTCAACAGACGATTCATGCTCAACTTTTATTTTCTCTTCGCGGGAACGGTTGTCGCTGTCCGATGCGCGGTCGTCCTGTGCCTGACCGGAATAATACGAGGGTAAAGCCAGGCATGCCAGCAAACCTGCTTTGAGAAGGAATTTTTTCATGATGACTGTATTTGATATTTGATCTACGTTTAAATTCGTAGATCAAATATAGGAATTTATCTCAAATACGAAAATATTCGGAGATTTATTTTGGAGAGATGCTGTTAAAGGATTTATAACTTTTCTTTTATCATCAGCAACACATCGGGCAGGCGGGAATCGTCGACGCCGCCGGCATTGGCCAGGGTTTTCTGTCCGCCGCCGCCGCCCTGGATGAGGGGAGCTATTTCCTTGATGAGTTTTCCGGCATCGAGTTGCCGGTTGGAAACGAGTGTCTCATCCACGGATATGATGATCTGCGCCTTCCCTTCTGTGCGGGAGGCGAGCACGATCAGGGCATCCCTGACAGAGAGTCGCAGTTCCAGGATGAGCTTCTTTAATCCGTCCGCGGAGAGGCCTTCGAGGATCGCGCCGAGGAAGGGCGTACCCCGTACGGTTTCCACCGAGCGCAGTAAACCTGTCTTGATATCAGCGAGCGCGCGTGTTTCAAGGATATCAATTTTCTTCCGCAGACTGGCATTTTCGGCCGCCTGGTCCTGGATCGCCTTCAGCGGGTCCCGGGCATTTTTCAGCTGGTCGCGCACCGCCTGCAGGGTTCCGAGTTGCGCGGCGATAAATTGTTCGGCAGCCAGGCCTGTGACTGCTTCGATCCGACGCACACCGGCGGCTACCGCGGTTTCAGTTTCGATTTTAAAAAACCCAAGTTCACCGGTGCTGGCGGCATGCGTGCCTCCGCAAAGTTCGATCGAAAAGGAAGGATCGATGATGACTACGCGGACGCGGTCACCATATTTTTCTCCGAAAAGTGCCATCGCGCCCGTTTTCATCGCATCTTCCTTTGACATTTCCTCAATCCGGACCGGAATATTCCCTCTGATCTTCCGGTTGACGGTGGCTTCGATCGATGCCAGTTCCTCCGGAGAAACTTTGGAAAAATGCGAAAAATCAAAACGCAGATGTTCTTCATTCACCAGGGATCCCTTTTGGGCCACGTGGCTGCCCAGCACCTGGCGCAGCGCAGCGTGCAGCAGGTGGGTGGCGGTATGATGCAGGGCCGTCGCTTTTCTTTTTTTGGCATCGACAGCGGCGTGTACGGGCATATCCACGGCAGCCGGAAGTCTGTCTGTAAAATGCAGGATGAGTTCGTTTTCTTTTTTT
>CAZZYD010000423.1:0-2381 GCA_964658175.1 uncultured Puia sp.
CCAGCCGTACTTTGGGAATGGCCGGTGCGGCATATCCGCTCATGTTGAAGCCTGCGGCATGGTCGCGCGACGGAATCGTTGAGGGCAGGCCCGTATTTGCTGCGGGCGGTTGGCGGTTGGCCAGAAGGGGTAAGCCGGCCGCTGTAGCAGCACCGATTGACAACTTGCTCAGAAAACGTCTGCGATTCTCGGTCATATAGAAAAAAATTTTATTTTCCGGAATGTACACGGCGTGCACGCTTCACGTGGAAAAGGTAGCCCTTTCCCCAAATAAAACGAACAGCGAAAGCATCTTTACGCAATCGATTCCGCAGGAAAATGATCAGACAAGTTTATCGACCGAGGATTTTGCTTTCTCCGGATCTCTCATTCTTGCGAGGTTGTGGTCAACCGACCAGGGTCCCGAACCAATGATGATAAACAAAAACAGCAGCGCGAGCACCAGCACGGACAACCACAGTTCCGAATTGAAAAAGGGCGATAAAATATTCGCTATAAAAATGGCGCCGATGATGATGGGAAGCTGGAGTATGCAGGCGAGCCGGGTGAAGAGACCGAAAAAAATGAGGATGCCGCCGACCAGTTGTACGTAAGTGGTGTAGTAAATAACCAGGATGATGATATCGGGAGATTCGTTGATGAGCTTATTCTGGATCAGCAACTCGCGGATATAGCCCGCATTGTTAAAATAAACATATCCTTTAGCCACGAGGAGCAGCCCGACAAGCATACGGATGATATCTACGAGTTTCGGATGGTGACGGTCACCCCAGTTTTCAACTTTATAAAATGGGTTCAATGGGTTCATATAATTAAACTTTTTGCCTTTTAACAGATCCTACCTGAAGCAAAATTCGCCAAATAGCGGCAAACGGCGATGAACAAATTAAAACCCGTTAACGGTGCTTTAGCGAAATTTATACAAGAATGGCCGGTTTCGGAGCGTTTCTTGAATCTGTTACCGATGTCAAACGAGCCTATGCCATCATCAAAAAAACATATTCCTGCCTTCGTAGTGCTCTGTATGCTTTCGGCGCTGATCAGCTCATTCATCCTCCGATCAGATGCGCCCGAAAAATCTTTTCGCTTTCCCTATAACTCAGCCGGTCTTACGCGCGATCAGGCTGCTGCACACCTGCTGAGCCGTTTTACGTTTGGTGCGATGCCCGGACAAATTCAAAGCGTGTCGAAGGAAGGGCTTGAAAAATGGTTCTCGAAGCAACTGGATGCGCAGTTTCCAGATGACACGTTACGGTCACGCCTGGCGGGCTATGATGCGCTCACCCTCAGCAACAGTGACATCGCCGATCTGTATCCCCGGGGTGGCCGTGAAGTAAGGATGGCTGTAAAGGATGGCGCGCTCAATAAAGATTCTGTAGACAAACAGACCGACAAGAAAGCGTATCGGGCGATCATTGACGCCTATATGAAGGAAAAAGGTCTCCGGCCACAGGCTGATTTATTCAAACAATTCACCGGTCAGAAAATTCTGCGGGCTGCGTATTCGGAAAACCAGTTACAGGAAGTGATGACGAGTTTTTGGTTTAATCATTTTAATGTGGCGCTGGTAAAAAATGAATGTGCAGAATTTATCCCGGACTATGAACGCGATGTCATCCGTCCGGAAGCCTTGCAAAATTTTGGCGACCTGCTGATCCGCACGGCGCAATCGCCGGCCATGCTGTACTACCTGGATAATTTCAACAGCGCCGTCGCACCCGATACCAGCAAACAAGGAAACAAACCAGGTGGCCAAAAACCTAAACAGCTGCAGGGACTGAATGAAAACTATGCACGCGAAGTGATGGAACTCCATACGCTCGGGGTTGACGGCGGATACAGTCAGTCCGATGTTACACAAGCGGCGCGCGTACTTACCGGGTGGACCGTTTACCCGCTGGGGACTTTTGAAAACAATATCAGTATGCGTCAGAAGATTACGGCTGACTCGATCAAGACCAAAGGATATGTACACCAGGGCGATTTTCTTTTCAATCCGAGGCGCCACGATGCCGGTGCAAAAAAAGTGCTGGGTCATGAATTCCCGGCAGGCGGTGGTTATGATGAAGGTGTTGAACTGTTGAACCTGCTTGCCCATGCCCCGGCAACCGCTCATTTTATCTGTCGCGAACTGGCAATCCGTTTTGTCAGCGACACGCCCGCCACGTCGCTGGTCAACAAAATGGCTGCCACTTTTCTGCAGCACAACGGAGATATCAAGGCGGTGCTGATTACGATGGTGAGCGCGCCGGAGTTCTGGTCGCCCGCCGCCATCCGCGAAAAAATCAAATCGCCTTTTGAGCTTGCCATCAGTACGGTACGCAGCCTCGGTGTCCGGATCGACGACCCGGTGCAACTGAATAACTGGATTGCGCGGATGG
>CAZZYD010000424.1:0-2368 GCA_964658175.1 uncultured Puia sp.
CGTGGCCTATCGCAAAACCGCCGGTGTTGCCGACTGGAACACGAGTTCGGAACAGATCGGTGAAGACTATGGCGCTTGTGTCGTCGCGCTGGCGACCAAATATGGTGTGGCGAAAGAAAACAGCGTAGTGGGCGGATACTCTTTTGCGAGTTATATCATGTTGACGAATAATGCTTATTACAACTCTCTCCCCTATTGCAAGGGTTTGTTGGCTGCCTGCGGGTCGACGGGCAGCGACGAGGCTTCAAAATTCCATATCCCGGTGTTCAGTATCGCCTGCAGCGGAAATAATGAGGGCGACTTTTGCGGGCAGGCTTTGTTCGATCAGATCCCGGCCGGTTCGGCGATCAAGTCGCTGAGCGCCGGCGTTACAGATAACTCCTGCAACACGCATTGCGGTGGCAACTGGGTTGACCAGTTGTATGCGCAGCTGACTGCCTGGCTGCCTTAAATTTTACCGAAAAATATTTTGATAAACCGAACGGTTGCTCTTATTTTCGCAACTGATCGGTTTACTAAAAAAAGAAAATCATGAAACGAAAGATCCTCTTTGTCTTGAGCCTGCTGGTCGGCCTGCTGTTCATCAATGCCGGACTGGATAAATTTTTTCACTTTATGCCCGTGCCTAAAGAAATGCCTGAGAAAATGGTTAAGGCAGGCACGGCCTTCGTAACCATCGGCTGGCTCTTGCCGCTGGTAGGTTCTATGGAGATTATTGGCGGCGTGCTACTGATTGTCAGGAGAACAACGGCATTGGGGGCCATCGTGTTGCTGCCGATTGTGGTGGGCATCTTCCTCTCCAACCTCTCCATCTCACCCCAGGCATTACCGGTTGCCATTGTAATAATGGTCGTGATCGCATGGGTAATTGCTGAGAACTGGAAGAAATACCTTCCTATGGTGTCCGCCTGACAGCTTCACGAGATAATATAAAATCACCACAGTGAGACGAGATGTCTATCAGGCTATTGCGGATCCCACCCGGCGCGGAATCATCGCGCTCATCGCCCTTCAGTCAATGACGCCGCATGCGATTGCCGATCACTTTTCCATGTCGCGGCAGGCCATTTCCAAACACATGAAGATTTTGACGGAGTGTGATCTGGTAAGATCGGAACAGCGGGGCCGGGAGATATACTACCAGCTCGAAGTTGGAAAAATGAAGGAAATCGACAAATGGCTCGAGCCATTCAGAAAGATCTGGGAAAACCGCTATTCAAAGTTGGATTCTCTTCTGGTAACAATTAAAAAAAAGAACAGCTGATGCAGAATAAATTACTTTTCGAATTTACTGCTGATAAGAAAAAAAATACGCTAACCGTAAGGCGCGAATTTTTAGCCGGCCGGCAATTGGTCTGGGACTGTCACACGAACAGCGAATTGCTGGACCAGTGGTTTGCGCCGGCTCCGCTCACCACCAAAACGAAATCCATGGATTTTAAAGAAGGCGGACACTGGCATTATGCCATGGTGGAGCCCAGCGGCGCTGAATACTGGGGGTACACTGAATACCTGAAGATCAAGCCCATCGATTTTTACAC
Source organism: uncultured Puia sp. (assembly GCA_964658175.1). Classification (GTDB taxonomy): domain Bacteria; phylum Bacteroidota; class Bacteroidia; order Chitinophagales; family Chitinophagaceae; genus Puia. The sequence continues at coordinate 1,542 of CAZZYD010000424.1, forward strand.
TTCGACAGACGCTTTCAGTAACGAAAACGGTGATATCAATCCCGATCTTCCCCGCGCGCAGTGGACAGTAACCTTTGACGATCTCGGTGACAACGCGGTGGTCGAGACGGTGGTTACCTATAAATCCCCTGAAGACCTGGAAACAGTGGTTCAAATGGGCATGGAACAGGGAATGACGGCTACTATGCACAAACTCGATGAACTCCTGTTAGCACTAAAAAAAAGAGGATATCGCGGGCAATGATCGCAGAATAAAATAGTTCAATACAATCGGACAACGAATGAAGCACTAAAAGTTTGAATGTTCATTGGTGTGGTAAGCCTACGGTGCGAGAGGTTTAGATAAGACAGTTGCGCGGCAAATCGTCTATGCTTTGCCAGATATACTTCTCTCCCAATGATATATCTATCTCGGGCAGTTCACCCTCACTTATCGGAAGATGTCTAAAATTTCACCATTGAAATATCATAATGCGATTGCAAGATTTGGCCCCTTTGCAATAGTTACCGTAATGGTTGCCGTTTATCTTGTTGCTTTGGTTCACAGCGTTGTGACAGGTACAAACGGATATTTCTCTTACCCTTATGATGACGTGTATATTCATATGCAGGTCGCAAGAAATATTGCCACCCACGGGACGTGGGGCATTCAGCCGGGTGTTTTTGCCTCAGCTACCTCATCAATTTTTTACCCATTACTTCTGAGCGGAGTATTCAAAGTTTTCGGTCTTCATACCATCGTGCCATTTGTTTTAAATTGCATTGCTGGAATCGTGCTAATTTATGTTGCCGATAGCTGAAAACGATCAAGTTTACTATTTATTGAT
>CAZZYD010000425.1:0-2341 GCA_964658175.1 uncultured Puia sp.
CTATCCGGGCAAAAGGTAATTTTCCAACATATTGATGGTCAGATTTTTTTTCGAGCAACCAATAGATCGACTCCTGCTGTGGCTGGGTACGGTATCGTATGATGGGCGTAAGCATGTCGATTAAATTAAGTTAGTCGTTTTTGTCCAAATCACGCTCGAAAAGGAAAATTGTTATCGGGCGATATTTCGAGGAATTTCGACCCGAATTCCTAAATAATAGACTTTAGGTAGATGGACCTTCGCACCAAAATCATTGGCCATTCAGTTATTTGATGCCGATCACCAGGAGATTGTGTTTGAACCAGACCTATTCCCATCCGATGGCTTTAGTAACCAGTGGCAGACGTTCCGCGGGCGTCCAAATGATGCTAGTTTCCTTTATCGCTGGCGGCATACTTCCCAAACAGATTGCTACGTCATCCAGCTGTCGGCGCCCGCTGCGACAACCTGGTTTATACATCTCCCCTATTTTGACTGCCTGCTTTTGTTTCATTTCATACAGCCTTGTGAATTGACTTTCGGGGACAGCGACCCTAGTGTCTTCCACGACCGGGCCGGCCGGGTACTCGATGACTACGCATCGCCCATAACCCTTCGAATGCTGGAAACCGGGGCGGCCCTACTCATCGCGATCCCGCTGCCTGCGCCTTTTGTAGCACAGTTGGATTTATCGGAAACGCAGTCCGCTCACAATCAGCGCTCAGAGCGGCATTTCATTATTGACCGCGCGCTGTTACAGCTGTTATCGGACCTTTTGTTTCATGAAAGCCTGCCGGGCACCAGTCACTTTCTGCTGGAAGAATTGATGCGTGTATTAATCCGGTTGTCGTTTGACCACCGTGTGCACGGGCCTTTTCAACCAAACAACATTACTGCACACGAAGGCGGTTGGTTTCAAAGCACCAAAAACCAGCTGTTGTCGGTCATTCATCGTCCCTTACCTGTCGGGGAGCTCGTGAAGCTGTCCGGTTTGCCGAATATCAAGGCCTTCCGGTACTTACTGAAATCGTTTTACGGATTGTCGATCGCTCAACTGGTCCTTGAAGCCCGCATGACGGAAGCGCAAAGTTTACTGAAAGGGAATGACTGGACGATCAAGCAGGTGGCAGCCAAAACCGGATTTAAAAATGTTTATTATTTCTCCCGGATGTTTCATCGGTATACGGGAATGCCGCCAGGACAATACCAGCAGGTTTTTGGTTCAAAATAAAGTATAAAAGTCGTGTCGGAAAAGTGTAAAGACAAGTCTTGTGAAAAATAGGAAACCGCAAAAAGATGCACGAATATTTGCATCAAACACCGGAGATGAGAAAAGTATTTGTCGAAACGGTCTGTATTGCATTTATCATCCTGTTTGTCTACGCGACGGCCAGTAAATGGTTGACAGCAGACAAATTCCTGATCGAATTACAACAATCGCCGGTGGCAAGTCCCTATGCACAGCTGATCTTCTGGATCCTTCCGGCGTTGGAAATCATCGCTGCCGCCCTACTCGCCTGGCCTTCTTCGAAAGCTAAAGGTCTGTATTTGTCATTCGGTCTGATGTCGGCCTTTACCGCGTACATCATCGCAATCACCCGGTTCAGCGAGTTCGTTCCTTGCTCCTGCGGGGGCGTGTTGTCTTCCATGGGTTGGAATGCACACCTCGTATTCAATCTGATCTTTCTGGCACTGGCGGGCGTCGCCATTTTGGTCATGCCGCGACCGAAGGATCCTAGCCGAGCCAAATCTCTTTTATTGCAATAAAACAGGAGAAACCGAAAACCTGACCAAAGAGTAGGTAGTCATCAGTAAAGTTTACCGCTTTTTTATTAAAAGCGATCATGTTATGAAAAATAGAAAATTTTTGTTACCAGCCATCGCCGCTTTACTTGCCTTGGGCAGCGCTTTTACCACGGTTTCCAAATCGCCAAAAACCATTTATTATCAAGGCTCGCCGGCCAACTGTCTGCAGACGACACTCTGCGGGTTATTTAGTGGCGCGGTTTGTTCCAACACTTTCTCGGATGCGCAGTGTACGCATTACATTGTTCTTCGGAAAGTAAATTAATCAATCAGGAAGCAGGCCATAAAATGGCCTGCTTCTTCACTGCTTCTTATGCGATATCGACTAATTTCCCTTTTGCTGGTGAGTCTCTTAAGTATCAGTGTCGTAGTCATCCTTTACAAAAAGTCGAAGGTTGTCAATCAACGATCCTTCACGCGCTTTTTTCCCTCTCATGTGCTGATGGACGAACGAGCGATTACACTACCGTTCAATTCCTATTACTTCGCCGGTGTGCAACAAACCTCGCTGATACTGGGAAACGTGACCGCGGTAAACCATTTGTTGTGGGTAGAT
>CAZZYD010000426.1:0-2330 GCA_964658175.1 uncultured Puia sp.
CTCCGTACAGGCCGTATATGTTCCGGCGGATGATCTCACCGATCCGGCGCCGGCTACCACTTTTGCGCATCTGGATGCCACCACCGTACTCGACCGTAAGATTGCGGATCTCGGTATCTATCCGGCAGTAAACCCGCTGGACTCCACCTCCAGAATTCTTACGCCGGCTATCGTGGGCGATGCCCATTACGATTGCGCCAACCGCGTGAAACTCGTACTGCAGCGCTACAAGGAACTGCAGGATATCATCGCCATCCTCGGACTCGATGAACTGAGCGATGAAGATAAATTAACGGTATCGCGTGCCCGTAAAGTACAGCGTTTCCTTTCCCAGCCATTCCATGTGGCCGAAGCATTTACCGGTCTCAAAGGCGTACTCGTTCCAATCGAAGAAACCATCCGTGGTTTTAACATGATCATGGACGGTGAAGTGGACACCCTGCCGGAAGCGGCGTTCAATCTGGTAGGCAGCATCGACGACGCGATCGAGAAAGGAAAGAAGCTGACCGAACAGGCCAGGGGATAATTATAAATCCGATTCATATGACTGTCGAAATACTCACACCGGAAAAAAAGATCTTCAGCGATGATGCCTATGGCGTGCAATTGCCCGGGATCGCCGGATCTTTCGAAGTGCTGGATAAACATGCGCCCCTCGTCAGCGCGCTGAAGACCGGCCGGTTGAAAGTGCTGAATACAAAAACACAGTCAACCATCTTTGAAGTGAAAAGCGGTTTTGTAGAAGTGCTGAATAACCAGGTGACCATCCTGGTGGAAGGCGCTACACTAGTTTAACTGCGGATCGATCGGAAAGTTGATGAGCATTTCGTAGTCGCCGCCCAGGTGTCGGAGCGCATCCTTCCAGATCTCGGAAGCCTTCTCCTGAAAAATTAACTTTTGATTCGCTTTTGCGGGTAACCACGCTTTTTCCTTGAGCTCGTCATCGAGCTGGCCGCCGGCCCAACCGGAATAGCCGATATAGAAACGGATCTTGTGCCTGCTGATCACACCCTGCCGGATCAGGGCAATCGCCCGGTCAAAATCTCCGCCCCAGAATATACCATCCGTGATTTCATATCCTCCGCTGATTTCATCCGGGTACTGATGAAGAAAATGAATGGTGTCTGTTTGTACGGGACCACCATAAAAAACCGGAATATCCAGGTCGTCCGCCCCGTTGACGAGGTCCTTCAGCGTGTGTTCATAATGCTTGTTGAGGACGAAGCCAAAGCTGCCTTCCGTCTGGTGCTCACACAGAAAGATCACGCTCCGCTGAAAGTTCGGGTCTTTCAAAAAGGGATCGGCGATCAACAATATGCCTGCTGCGGGCTGCTGCATACCCGTAAATTACTAATTCTGGTCGAAAGTTGACTAATTTCGCCCTTCATATAAGACGGTCAGTGAAAAAGAATTTCCTGTTTATTTTCATCCTCATCCTGTTTTCCCTGGTGGGCATTATTTATATCCAGTGGAACTGGATTACCACCATGGTTGAAAACAAGCAGGAAGAGCTGCATCATAAACTCGTGGACGTCACCACGGATGTGGCCCGCGACCTGATCGAGTTCAAGGAATCATCGATCCCCGGCGCCCAGTCGCTGCCCTTCCGTCCTTCCGGAAGCTGGCATCCGTCAGACCAGTTCCGCATGGAACTGATGCGGCCACCAATGATCTCTCAAAAATTCACGCGCGATGAAATGCAGGAACGCCTCCGGAAAGCGTTTGACTACCGGGGACTTAAAGGAACTCCTTTTGAATTCTGCATTTTTGAAACGGCGAACAACAATTCGCTCGGCGGCAGTACCTATCAGCTGAAATCAGTCAATTTTTTCAATACCATCACAGATACCCTGCACAACCTGCAGACCTACCTGCCGCTGATCACCAGCAGCAACGAATTGTCCAGCGCCGAACCATACGAAACCCTGTCCATCGTGATCCCGGAATATAAATCGGTGGTGATGAAACAAATGCGCGTGATGATTTTCGGGGTTGTCTTCTTTACCCTCATCATCATTACCGCGTTTTATGTTACGGTGACTACCCTGCTCCGCCAGAAAAAGCTGAGTGAGATCAAGAACGATTTCATCAACAACATGACCCACGAATTCAAAACGCCGCTGGCGACCATTTCCCTGGCGGTAGATGCCCTGCGCAATGAAAAAGTGGTGCGTGACCGCGAAAAGTCGGAATATTTCAGCAGTATCATCAAGGAAGAAAATAAGCGCATGAACAAGCAGGTGGAGACCATCCTGCAGGCGGCGCTCATCGACCGGCAGGAACTTTCTCTCAAGCTGCAACCGATCCACGCCCACGAAATCATCCGCAAT
>CAZZYD010000427.1:0-2329 GCA_964658175.1 uncultured Puia sp.
GGGCATTACGGCTGCCAGTGGTGCCGCTGCATACAGTGGGATCCCGCTCACGGCAAGGGGACATGCTACCGCGGTCCGGCTGCTCACGCTGCACCAGACAAATCTGTTCGACGACAGTTACTGGTCAGATCTGGCACATACCACCGATACGCTCGTGTTTTATATGTCCGGCGAAAATACCCATACCCTGGTCAGCACCCTGCTCGAGAAAGGCATACCGGCAGACCGTCATATTGCGGTGATCGAACAGGCCACCACACCCTGCCAGCAGGTAATGAGCTGTGCGGTGCATAGCTATCTGAAAAACTATCCGCAGCATCAATATGTATCCCCTGCGATCATCATCATCGGAAAAGTGGCGGCATTGCATGCCGGTTTCCAATGGAAGCAGAATGGCCACGCACAGGGGGAAAATTATTTTAAACCCATTCAACAAAAGCAGGAGGCAGTTGCCAGGGCATGATCACACCACCAAAATATAAAATGATCCAGGAGCTCATCGGCTCCCTAAGTAAAGAAGAACTCATCTGGCTGAACGGATACCTCGAAGGCATCATCGAAAAAACCGGTGGTACTGGTGCGGCGGAAGCGCCTGTTGCCGGCAGTAAGAAAATTACCATCGCCTATGGCACGGAATCGGGCAACTCGAAACGCATCGCCGGTGGCTTTGCCGCGCGCGCAAAACAATTCGGTATCCAGGCCAAGGTGGTTAGCCTCGATCAATACCGCGTAAACGATCTGCCGAAAGAAGAATATTTTTTTACCGTGATCAGCACACAGGGAGAAGGCGAGCCACCAGCAGCGGCAAAAAAATTCTACGATCATATCCATCAAAACGGTTTCAAGCTGCCGAAACTTAAATACGGCGTCCTCGCCCTGGGAGATACCGCGTATCCCCTGTTTTGCAAAGCGGGCGAAGACGTGGATGAACAACTGAACAAATTAGGGGGAGAAAGACTGGTAGATATCCAGCGCTGCGATGTGGATTATGAATCCGACGCGGTAAGCTGGTTTGACGAAGTGCTCAGAAAACTCGATCAGTCTGCCGTGTCAGCGCCCGTGATCAAAACACCGGCAAAAAAAACCGGTAAGAGAATATATGCCGGAACGGTGCTCACCAATATCAATTTAAACGACCGCGGTTCTGCCAAGCAAACGCATCATATCGAAATCGCAGCTGAAGGTCTCGACTACCAGCCCGGTGATTCCATCGGCATCGTTCCCCACAATCCGGTGATGCTGGTAGACGCCATCCTGCATCGAACTGGCGTTTCCGGAGATAAAAAGATTTCCTATAAGGACCAGGAGCATTCCCTCTATGAGTTGCTGCACAAAAAATTAAACATCGTCTTTTTGCCTGAGCGGGTCGTACACAAATATGGCGCGGTACAGGAAAAAGAAATTCCGAAAGCAAAAACGGGTCTCCTTGAACTGATCGAACAGTTTCCGTTCACCAGCGAGGCACAGTTTGAATCTTTTATACAACATTTGGAACCAACGGTACCGAGGCTCTATTCAATCGCCTCTTCGCCGCAGGCAAATGAAGGTGAAATTCACCTCACCGTCGGCCGCGATGCATTTTTGGTGGAAACCATTCAGAAATATGGTTTATGCTCCGACAACCTCTGCGGGGTGGCCGTGAACGACCCCGTCGATTTTTATGTTCACCACAATAACCAGTTCAGACTGCCCGCAGGTGACAAGGATATTATCATGATCGGACCCGGCACCGGCATCGCGCCCTTCCGCAGTTTTCTTGCCGAACGCGAAGCGTCCGGCGCGACGGGACGTAACTGGCTTTTTTTTGGAGAACAACATTTTCAGACCGATTTTTTATACCAGACAGAATTCCAGCAATGGAAAGGAAACGGCCTGCTCACAAAAATCGATCTGGCATTTTCACGCGACCAGCCGGAAAAAATTTATGTGCAGGATAAAATAAGGAAGTCCGCCGTGGAATTCCGCGCCTGGCTGGATGCCGGCGCCACCTTGTATATCTGCGGAGCGAAAAAAATGAGTGACGATGTGGAACGGACACTGACCGGGATCCTTGGCAACGAAGCCCTGCCCTATCTCGACAACCTGAAAACCACGGGCAGGTATTTAAAAGACGTGTATTAACCTTTGACATGAGCGACAACAACCTATCAGCAGTTGAACGGATAAAACAGGCGGGCGACGCATTGCGTGGCACGATTGAAAGCGGATTGCAGGAAGACATCACCGGCGCCATCAGTGAAGACGATCAGGCCCTGATCAAATTTCACGGGATGTACCAGCAGGATGACCGCGATCGGGACTCCGAGCGGGACCAGCGCGACGCTGATCG
>CAZZYD010000428.1:0-2323 GCA_964658175.1 uncultured Puia sp.
TTGGGAGCAAAAGAAGCGACCGGTGCACTGTTTTCAAAATGATCTGTTTTGTCGTTCCGGTCGGGAAAATGTCCCTGCCAGATGTTGGCGCGGGGCTTGCCGGTTTCGACGCCGGCGTTTCCCCATGGATAAATTTTATTTTTGAGTCCACCCCGGGCTGCGTATTCCCATTCCGCTTCGGTCGGCAACCTTTTGCCGGCCCACTTGCAATATGCCACTGCATCATACCAGGAAATATGAACAACGGGATATTTTTCCCTGGAACGAAGGTCGCTGCCCGGACCCTGCGGATGCTTCCAGTCAGCCCCTTTCTTCCACACCCACCAGCTGCCATAGTCATTCAGGTCAACCGGATGATCGGGCTTGGCAAATACCAGGGATGCGGGCACCAGTTCTTCTTCCGAGGGCTTCACCGCATCGGGTGGCAATTGTTTCTTCAGGGTCTCCCAGTCCGGTTTTTGTTCCGCGGTGGTATGGTAACCAGTGGCCTTCACGAAACGGGCAAACTGTTCATTCGTCACTTCGGCCGTGTCCATCCAGAATCCAGTGAGTGCTACGGCATGCTTTGGATATTCGTCGGGTGAAGCCTGCGTATTATCCCCCCCCATATTGAACACGCCTCCCGGTATCCATACCATGCCCCGATGCTCCAGGCTACGTTTAAAAGCATTTTTCAGCAGGGCATCGATTCCTCTTGGTACAGACGGCGTGGCGCCGAACCGCGAAGGAATATGGGACGCACAACAAAGAACCCTGGATGCCGCTGTTTTAGCAGTCGAATCCGAAAGTGTTCGGCACGCTGGAGGAATGCGTTCTTTTTTACTGAAAGCGATCAGCAACACACACAGGATAAGTGCGGGATAAGACAACCGGTTTAAATCTTTTTTCATCTTTTTCGGAAGATATTTTTGCTGTTTTTTCCCGGGTGATGGGGAAGGTGTATTCTTGACATATGAGCTGAACCTTCTAACAACAACAACGCTTGCCCGATAATACGCGATGGATGCGCTCCGGGACTTTTGTACAACTGGACACGATGGCTGGCGTATTCATACCAAAACTGAATTGATCAAGAAAATTTTGTCAAAGATAGTAGATTATATCAGTCTACCAAAATGGTAGATTATATTTTCAAAGAATCCAAAGCCAGAAAACGTTTCCCGGGTGAAGTCACTTATTTTGTAGGAAAAGCCTGATTTTCAGCGTAACGAAGGGGAAAGTTCTATAATCCAGAGCGTGAGATTTTGCGACAGGTATACCCCATCGGGCTGGTCATCGCGCTGAACAAATATGATCGTGTTTTGCTTTACATCCCGGGAGATCATGATGTGGATGCCCCTGGATCGGTCCTGCCGAATGCCCGATGCGTGAGATTGGTAATAGACCTTGTGCATCCAGTTTACATTGACAAAATCGAGTGGTCCTTTACCCGGGCCGGCAAAGGCAAATACATGTTGCAAACTATCCCTCCCATAAATCAGCTGCTTATTTATCAGGTCAATGCTGAATGAATCCAGATAAGGATACCCATGCGTCGTTCGAAACCTTATAAGGCCAGCGCTTTGATCGACAAGGACGGTTCCCTCTATCGTGAGATTTTTCTTGAGTGTACGCTTGTCCAGGTGTTTTAAGTTTTCATAATCCGCACTTGTTATTCCCATGCGTGCATCATAGGGTGTGGCACAGCTCGCAGCCTGGTAGCTTGAATCCATATAATTTTTAAAGGCAGCAGCAGATAAGCCGTCAGAACTATCCACTGGGATGATCCGGGACTGCCCGGTACCCGGAAGATTGGTCAATTGAAAATGATATGATTTCCCTGGTAGCCATTCAGTCAATCGTGCGAACGCCGCGCTGGTTGTATCAGAGAGGTTTTGCGCTGCACATGTGGATGTGAACGAACACAAACAGAATACGCCTAAAACACGATTCATCTCCTGACCAGTTTATACGTCTTGTTGACGCCGCTGTCAAAATAAACCCGCACGATATAGATCCCGGCGGCCCAGGCCGACACGTCCATGGGAACCCGGTTGACACCATTGTTAAGGGCGGCGCTGCCCCGCAGCACCTGCAGGCCCTGGCTGCTGATCACCTGGTAGTGCATGGTTTGAGCTGCCGGCACACGGGTTCCGAGCGTAACCATCCCGGTGCCAGGATTCGGATACACGCGGATATCGAAGGCATCGATCACGAGGGGTGCACAAGCCCCCCTGGCTTCCAAGTTCGCGTCGATCCAAGCCAGCCTGTCCTGAATCCAGTTTTCGAGCGCTTGCACTTCACCGTTATAATCTGGTGGGATCGGATCGGGGTTCGGCCATAC
>CAZZYD010000429.1:0-2320 GCA_964658175.1 uncultured Puia sp.
TACCCGTATTTTCAGTTTCGACTCCACCGAAAAGCCACTGTATAACCAGCTGCCGGTTTCCTTTGATACCCTCAATACCATCTTCCAGGTGCAGGGCAAACCGACGGAAATCCAGGACCTGAAATATTATGAGAAGTCGTACGACAAGTTCAGCTATATCTATAAAAAGGTGATCCGCGACGTCGCCAAGAAAACCAAGGGCTACCTGTTTATTCTTGCCGAACCCAGAAGTTATAAAAGCGACGGCCTGGCGCCGGAACTCACCACCCAGCGTAAGGAATACCTGCCTGAATATTCGCCGGTGTATTCTTATGCGATTTACAGCAACACCGAACTGGTGACCTATTACAACAACTATCCCTTTCCAACGCAGCTAACGGACAGCATGGTGCCGCGCTACGATTTCACGCAGAAGAAAAGCGGTGCCTACGATGAGCTATGGCACAATATCGCCGATAATAAAGTGATCGTGATCGCGAAAAAGGACAATTCGCTGATCGAAGCCATCACCCTTTTTTCCTACCTCTTCAGTGCATTCCTCGTCCTCGTGGCGTTGTTCTGGCTGAGTTCGCTGCTGATCCAGACAAGGCTGCACTGGCAGCGGCTGAGGGAATACCTCCAGCTGAATATCCGGTCGCAGATCCATACCACCATCATCTTTGTCAGCCTTTTCCTTTTTCTGGTGATCGGCGTGTCCACCATTCTGTTTCTTATCAACCGGTATAACCGCAACAGCCAGGACCGGCTGAGCAGTTCGATCAAGGTGATGGTCAATGAGCTGCGCGATAAGCTGCCGACCTATGGCATCCCCGACGGCGGGGCGATCAACCCGGTGATGGTGGTGCCCCGGGGCGAGCTGGAAAAGATCGTGGACAATATCGCCGAAACACATGGTGCCGACCTCAACCTCTACGATATGAAAGGCACGCTGATCGTTTCCTCCAATCCATTTGTATATACCAAGGGGATATTAAGCCAGCAGATGCATCCGCTCGCGTATTACTATATGAACCGCCTGAAATCGGTGGAGTATTTCAACAAGGAGCAGATGGGCCGGATCAGTTTTCAAAGTATTTATTGTCCGCTCCGCGTGGAAAATGCCAGCACCTGCGCCTACCTCAACATACCATCCTTCAATACCGAAGTGGAGCTGAATGACGAGATTTCGCGCTTTCTGGTGACGATCATCAACCTCAATGTATTCATCTTCCTTATCGCCGGAACCATTGCGTTGTTCCTCACCAACCGGATCACTTCTTCTTTTGCGCTGATCTCGGAAAAAATGCAGCAGGTAAACCTGAGCAAGACCAATGAGGCCATCGAATGGCACAAGAACGACGAGATCGGCGGGTTGATCCGGGAATACAATAAGATGGTCGGCAAGCTGGTGGAAAGTGCCGCTGCGCTGGCCAAGAGTGAGCGCGAAGGCGCCTGGCGGGAGATGGCGCGCCAGGTAGCGCATGAGATCAAGAATCCGCTCACGCCGATGAAGCTGAGCATACAGTATCTGCAGAAAGCGATTAACAACAACAACGGCAATATCAAGGAGCTGACCGCCAATGTGGCCAATACGCTGGTGGAGCAGATCGATCACCTGTCTCGCATTGCCGCCGACTTCTCGCAGTTTGCCAATATCGGAAATCCGCGCAACGAGATCTTCGATTTGCACGACATGCTGTATTCGCTGACCTCGCTGTATGAAACCACGGAGAACCTGTTGTTCAAATGGGTACCGGTGCCGCAGCGGATCATGGTGTATGCCGACAAAACGCAGCTGAACCGATTGTTCACGAACCTGCTCCAGAACGCATTGGAAGCCTGTCATGGCCGGGATAAATGCGTGGTGAGTGTGAGCGAAGAAATGCTGGACGATGCCATCCTGGTGAAAGTGACGGATAATGGCGAAGGCATTCCCGACCAGATGCGCGAGAAAATCTTCATTCCAAATTTTACCACCAAATCATCCGGCACCGGCCTCGGATTGGCGATGAGTAAAACCATTGTTGAACAGGCGCGTGGTAAGATCTGGTTCGATACCAGGGTAAACGAAGGCACGACGTTTTATGTTGAGTTGCCGGTACTGGGGCAATAGGGACTGGGACTGGGATTCGGTGGGATGGTTTTGGGATTTATGGGACTGGGATTCAGTGGGATGGTTTTGGGATTTGTGGGATGGGGATGCTGATGGCTGCGATCCTTCGAAGCGCTACAGTCACTTTCAATCGCGAACTGAATTAGGCACTCAGAAGATTACCCGAAACAATGAGAACATGCGGGCGGTTGATGAGGTCGCTGGCCTTCAAGATGATTTCCTGTTATT
>CAZZYD010000430.1:0-2304 GCA_964658175.1 uncultured Puia sp.
CGACATCGTTTTGTGGCTCGAAAAAAATAAGCCGCTATTTAAACCGGGGTATATCATCTATTCCAATGCCGGCGATGCCGTGTATTTTTTTTCCGGGATGACCGGTCAGATCCTGCCCCAACTTGTTTTTCCAAAAGAAGTAGAAGCATATTACCATGAGCCGCACAATTACCTCGTTTGGTTCAACGATGTGGATAATCCTGACCTGGTAAACAGAAAAACCATCCTGCAACACAAGAAAATGAATCTTGTCGTGCTTTTACAGGATGGTTCCGTGTATGAGACCGCCGACAGCGCGGTCAGTCAGCCAAAATAAGAAAATACATGTCAGATCTTGCGTACCCAGATGTTGCGGAAGCTGATGGGTTCACTTTTATCGCCGTGCGCCTGCAATTTGATGGGGGAAGCACCATGTTTTTTATAGAATGGAGAACCTACATAAACGGTCTGTCCCCATAGTTCAAAATTGTTTTCCACCAGTACACCATTGAGAAATACCGTAGCGCGCGCACGGGTCAACACACTCCCGTCTTCCCTGAAACGTGGGGCTGTCCACACGATATCATACACCGACCATTCTCCGGGTTTTTTACAGGGGTTTGCAAGCGGGAAAGCCTGTTTGTAAATAGCGCCCACCTGGCCATTGGTATAGGTGGCATTATTGTAATTGTCCAGTATCTGAAGTTCATATCCTGCATCACCCGTGCCGCGGGATGCCAGGAAAATTCCACTATTACCCCTGGCCTGATCGGAACCGGTGATGCTGGCCGGAATCTTAAATTCGAGGTGCAGCTGGTAGTCCATGAAAGTGTCCCTGGTTTGAATATTACCGGCTGTTTTACTCACGAGCAGATCGCCGTTTACAATTTCCCAGGTGGCCGCATTCCCCGAATCCTTTGCGTCTTTGGCAGAAGCCCATTTGTCCAGGTTCTTGCCATCAAAGAGGATTTCGGCATCCGAAGGCGCATCGCCCACCGTGTTTCCGGGTGTAACGATCTTCGGAACCGGCGAATATAATTCAGAAAGTTTGTGGGCGTTGGAATCGACTTTTACCTGGGCGAACGAGGAGGCCACAGCAAAAAAAGAACCGGCGGCAAGTAAAAAGATTTTTCTTGTGAAAGGCATTTCAATCTGTAACATATTTTCACTTTTATTTGGATACAATTTAATACTTATCTTTCTTTCCCCATCTTTCATCACATGAATCGTTTTTTCATCGAGCCTGATATCGCCCGGGCAAAAACCCTGCACAAGGATTTTTACCAGGATCCCATGGTGAATGAGGCTGCAAAGGAACTGATCTTTGCCGGCTCCTGGCAGTTTGCGGGTGATGCGCCGACCATTGTCCGCGGTGGGAATGCCGCGCCTTTTTCTTTTTTGCCGGGCTGGCTGGACGAACCATTGCTGTTAACCGTTTACAAAGAAGATCAATGGAAGGTTTTATCAAATACCTGTACACACCGCGGAAACAAAATTGTGGAACATGCCTGCCGCCTGTCTCATCTTCGCTGCCGGTATCACGGACGGAATTTTTCGCTGGATGGACAGTTTCTGTCGATGCCGGAATTCAAAGAGGTAAAAGATTTTCCATCAGCCGCCGACAATCTGTCGACCCTTCCCCTTTTCCGCTGGGGAAACTGGCTATTTACTTCTTTGCAAGACCATCAGCCGGAAAATTATTTTTCAGAAATGATGGCGCGGATGGCCTGGCTTCCCGTGGAAGATTTTGTTTTCAAGCCGGAGCTGTCAAGCGAATTTCCCGTCGCCGCACACTGGGCCTTGTATTGCGAGAATTACCTGGAAGGTTTTCACATTCCTTTCGTTCACGCTTCCCTGAATGCAAAAATTGATTTCGGAAATTATACCACCGAGCTGTTTACCTGGTCAAACCTTCAGCTGGGCATTGCCAAAGAGGCGGAAGATTGTTTTGACCTGCCGCCTGCTTCTTCGGATTTTGGAAAGAAAGTCGCTGCCTATTATTTTTTTGTATTTCCGAATATGATGTTCAATTTCTATCCCTGGGGATTGTCAGTAAATATTGTTCGTCCGGAGACGAACGCATCCTGCCGCGTGCAGTTCCTGACTTTTCTTTGGAAGCCGGAGAGTTACGATACCGGTGCGGGCTCCGGACTGGATGCTGTAGAACATGAAGATGAGGAAGTGGTGGAGAATGTACAACGCGGGATCCGCTCCAGGTTTTACCAGCATGGACGCTATTCCGTTACGCGGGAGCAGGGCACGCATCATTTTCACCGCATGATCGCAGAAAAGTTGAAAAATCTGAAAGACGAATAGGGAACTGTT
>CAZZYD010000431.1:0-2302 GCA_964658175.1 uncultured Puia sp.
CCCGCATGAAATTTCGTGGTTTTGTATACCGGGTCGATGCGGTAGCCGAAACCCGAGGCAATTCGTTTGAGGTCTTTGTTGCTGACGGGCTGGATGGCGGGGGTGCAGGCCAGGAGCTGTTCTTTATTTTTGATGAAACCGTCGATCTGGTGGTAGGATTTTGTCTGCGACACGATCCGGGCTTCCAGGTTATTGAGGGTGGTGGCGATGGAGGTGGCGAGGTTATCCTGGTCCATGGCCTGCACCAGC
This sequence comes from uncultured Puia sp., assembly GCA_964658175.1. Taxonomy (GTDB): domain Bacteria; phylum Bacteroidota; class Bacteroidia; order Chitinophagales; family Chitinophagaceae; genus Puia. Next base: position 250 of record CAZZYD010000431.1, read on the forward strand.
TGCACTTCCTGGGCCTGGGCAAGGGCGTGTGACCGGGCGCTGTCAGGGATCGGATTGGCTTCGAAGATGGAACGGTATACTTCGTTGTCCCGGTGTTCAAGCGAGCTGATCTCCTCCTGCATTTTCTTTACTTTTTCATTCAGCACATAGTAGTTATCACGCAGGCCGTCATTTTTCTGTATGAGCCGTTTTTCGTTGGCAGAAGGAAAATACCGGTAGGCAAGCGATACGAGGATGAGGGCGGTGACGATAGATGCCGATAAAAAGCCCAGGATACGGAGCAGGGTTACCCGCAGGGGCGTTTCCAGCTTTTCATAGCGGAGCGAATTGGTATTGTAAAAATATTTGATCTTTTTCATGAAGACCCTGGCTACAAGAGACCCTTTAACAAGCTGATTTGCTGTACCTTTGCAGCGTTTGAATAAGATGCAAGTGTACAAATTTTATCCTTACCCAGCAGCATCTTGGCCGATTAGTCTGTTAAAATTATGCGTAGCAGTACCGAAATAAGAAGCCTTTTTCTCGATTTCTTTCATTCGAAAGGTCATATCATCGTGCCCTCGGCGCCGATCGTTATCAAGAATGATCCCACCCTGCTGTTCACCAATGCGGGGATGAACCAGTTCAAGGATTATTTTCTCGGAAACCGGAAACCATCTGACACCCGCGTGGCAGATACTCAAAAATGCCTGCGCGTCAGTGGCAAACACAACGACCTCGAAGAGGTGGGCGTGGACACCTACCATCATACCATGTTTGAAATGCTGGGCAACTGGAGCTTCGGCGATTATTTTAAAACGGAGGCCGTGGCCTGGAGCTGGGAATTGCTCACCGCGGTATATCAGATTCCGGCAGACCGCCTCTATGTGACCGTATTTGGCGGTGATCCTGCCGAAAACCTCGCCGCCGACGGGGAAACCAAAGCCGAATGGCTGAAATGGATTGCACCCGACCGGATCCTTTCCGGATCGAAAAAAGATAATTTCTGGGAGATGGGGGATACAGGTCCCTGCGGCCCCAGCACTGAAATTCACGTGGATTGCCGCACGGAGGAAGAGAGAAAAAAAACCGACGCGCGCACGCTGGTAAACAACGACCATCCCCAGGTAATCGAAATCTGGAACAATGTATTCATCCAGTTCAACCGGCTCACATCGGGCGCCCTCGAGCCGCTGCCGGCCAGGCACGTGGATACGGGTATGGGGCTTGAGCGGCTGGTGCGCGTGCTGCAGCAAAAGCAAAGCAATTACGATACGGACCTGTTTACCGGCACCATCGCCAGCGTGGAGGTCCTGACGGGCAAGACTTATGATCCCGCAGGCAATGACAAAAAAGATGTGGCGTTCAGGGTACTGGCCGATCATATCCGTGCCATCTGTTTTACCATTGCCGACGGACAGCTGCCATCCAATACCGGAGCAGGATATGTGATCCGGCGCATTCTGCGCAGGGCCGTGCGATACTATTATACTCACCTGGACCGGAAAGAGCCGCTGCTTTACCTGCTTGTGCCCATGCTGGCAGCGCAGTTCGAACAGGTGTTTTTTGAATTGCAGCAGCAACAGGCTTTTGTTGAGCGGGTGGTAAAGGAGGAAGAGGAAGCATTTTTACGAACCCTTGAAAAAGGACTGAAACGGATCGACGATATCGTTCATTCCGCCCGCAAATCAAACCATGCAGTCATTGGTGGTGCCGAAGCCTTTGAATTGTTCGATACCTATGGCTTCCCGATCGATCTGACGCGGCTCGTGGCGATGGAAAATAAACTGACCATCGATGAATCCGGGTTCGACAGCGAACTGAAGAAACAAAAAGACCGCTCACGGGCAGCCACGAAAGTGGATACGGGCGACTGGATTGACGTACGACCCAGTGAGAAGGTGGTTTTTACCGGGTATGATAAACTGGATGGAACAACCGAACTGCTTCGTTATCGCAGCGTACGGGCCAAAGACAAAGAAGCTTATCAGCTGGTGCTGGCCGAGACCCCTTTCTATGCCGAGAGTGGCGGACAGGTAGGCGATACCGGCTCATTGCTTTTTGGGGATGATCG
>CAZZYD010000432.1:0-2292 GCA_964658175.1 uncultured Puia sp.
GTGCAATCCCAGCAGGCCTGGATGCCGGTGTTGCATCCGCCGGTTACCCTGCAGGCATTGCTGACAACGGCTACGGAAACACAAAAGCTGATTGCCTATTGCGGAGCAGGAGAGAAAAAGCCCCTGGCGGATCGGATGCAGCAAGGCGTTTCAAAACTCCTGCTGATCGGTCCGGAAGGTGATTTTACGGCTGCAGAAACGCAACAGGCGCTACAGTTGCATTTTGCGGCGGTAAGCCTCGGCGATCACCGGCTGCGTTCAGAAACGGCAGCGGTCGCGGCGGCGGCGGTATTGAAACTGGGCTTAACCAATAACTTTTTTACGATGCCGGGTCCTTCGTAAATAAATCCGGTCCAGACCTGCACCAGGCTGGCGCCTGCCCTGAATTTATCGCCCGCATCCTGGGCGGTGAAGATGCCGCCCGAAGCGATCAGGGGCAATTGACCGCCCGTTTTTTCTTTGATATAGCTTACAAGCGCAGTGGATCTTTGTTGCAAAGGTGCGCCGCTGAGACCACCGGCACCCAGATCGCTTACTTCTTTGGCGGGCGTGATCAGGTTTTCGCGGGATAGGGTGGTATTGCTCACGACCAGCCCGTCGAGATTTATTTCCATCGCCAGTTCCAGCACTTCCAGCAATTGTTCCTGGCTTAGATCCGGCGCAATTTTTAAGAGGAGCGGTCTGTTCGGTACATTGCTGGCGGCCTGTTGTTTTTTGTTCAGTATCTGCAGGCGGGTCAGGATATTTCTCAACGCCTCTTTCTCCTGCAGGGCGCGTAGTCCGGGCGTATTCGGCGAACTCACATTCACCACGAAATAGTCCACATGCGGAAACAGGGGTACAAAAGCTTTCTCATAGTCTTTCCAGGCGTCTTCATTGGGCGTATCCTTGTTCTTGCCGATATTTCCACCGATCAACAGACCGGATTTTCTCCCGCTGCGGAATGACGCTAAGCGGGCGGCAATAGTTTCGACCCCGTCGTTGTTAAAACCCATGCGGTTGATCAGCGCGCGGTCCATTGGCAGCCGGAACAGCCTTGGTTTGGGATTGCCGGCCTGGGCAACCGGTGTCACGGTACCGATTTCAACATGACTGAATCCCAGGCATTCCAGCGCGTGCAGGTAGCGGGCGTTTTTGTCAAAACCCGCGGCAAGTCCGACCGGATTGGAAAAAGACAGGCCCCACAGGGTGACGGGCGGAGATTGGTCCGGTCGATAAATATTTCTGATCAGCCGGCGTGTGGGCGGAAAAGCCGCCAGCGCATTGAGCAGGTACATGGAGAAATGATGCACGGATTCCGGGGGAAAAAGAAACAGCAGTTTGCGCAGCCATTGATACATATGCACCGCGAAGATACTGGCTTTACCAGATGGTTTTTTGCGCTGCGCTTCGTTAAATTTACCTTTGCCCTCGTTGGAGGATCCTTCAAAAAAAGATTTTCGTATGCAGGAAGCTTATATCGTTGCCGGCTATCGCACGGCCGTCGCAAAGTCGAAAAGAGGCGGATTTCGGTTTTATCGTCCGGATGATCTGGCCATCGATGTGATCAAAGGATTGCTGGCTTCCGTACCACAGCTGGATCCGATGCAGGTGGAGGATGTGATCGTCGGCAATGCCGTGCCGGAAGCCGAACAGGGATTGCAGGTCGGTCGCATCATCGCAGCCAGGGCCATCGGCATTCATGCAGCCGGCATGACCGTGAACCGCTATTGCGCGAGCGGTCTCGAAACCATTTCCATCGCTACAGCAAAAATCCGCAGCGGCCAGGCCGAATGCATTATTGCCGGGGGTACGGAAAGCATGACCATGGTGCCGACTGCCGGATGGAAACCTGTTCCCGCTTATTCAATCGCATCACAGGAACCGGATTACTATCTCAACATGGGCCTCACGGCAGAAGCGGTGGCCAAAGAATATGAGGTGAACCGCGAAGACCAGGATCTATTCTCTTATCAATCGCATCAGAAAGCGATCCGCGCCATTGCCGAAGGGCATTTTAAAAAAGGGATCCTTCCCATGAAAGTGGAGGAAGTGTATCTCGACAAGCAAGGCAAAAAACAAAAACGCGATTTTATCGTCGATACCGACGAAGGGCCGCGCCCGGATACTTCCCCCGAGGCGCTGGCAAAGCTCAAACCCGTGTTTGCTGCGGGTGGTACCATTACGGCGGGCAACAGTTCCCATACCAGCGATGGAGCGGCCTTTGTGATCGTGATGGGAGAGCGGCTGATGAAGTCGCTCGGACTGACACCGCTGGCCCGGCTCGTGGCTTCCGCCAGCGTCGGCGTTCAT
>CAZZYD010000433.1:0-2205 GCA_964658175.1 uncultured Puia sp.
CCTGCGATTTCAACAAAGTCGAACCTTACCGGCATCTGGTGATTGATCAATTTCTGGATCCGGATTTCGCCCGCCGGATCCTGCACGGATTCCCCTCGCTGGACTCAATGAAAACACACTACACCGGAATAAATGAAAAAAAGGCGGAGGATAACAATTTTGCCAGACTGGATGAGGCCTTCACACAATTGCATGCTCATCTATCCTCGCCCGTGTTCCTGCAATGGCTGTCTGCCCTGACGGGCATCGATTCGCTGAAAGTGGTCAACGACCGGCTGGGTTTTGGCCTTCACCAGGGGGGAGATAAAAGTTTTCTCGATATTCACATCGATTATAATCTTCATCCCGTCGCAAAATTGCAGCGGCGGCTGAATTTTCTGCTATTTTTTAATGCGGAATGGCAGGAGGGCTGGGGCGGGTTACTGGAACTTTGGGATCCGCATACAAAAAAAACTGCTCAATACATCGCCCCGGTATTCAACCGGGCAGTCATTTTCGAGTGTTCTGAAATTTCTTATCACGGTTACACCCCGATTCACGTTCCTCCGGGCATTACACGCAAATCATATTACCAGTATTATTTCAGTGCGCCATCGAAAGACCTGTTTTACCACGACACGATATTCAAACCCGTACCGGAGGATCCGCTATTCAAAAAAATTGCTGTACCCTTCAAAGAGTTTCTAAAAAACACGGTTAAAAAAGGACTGCTCAAGATCGGTCTCCAGAAATATCTGAAATGATCCGGGTTTGCCCCATTACTTCATCATATACATCTTCCCATATCCCTTGATGAAATACTGGTCTGTATTGTCACCCTGCGCTCTATACTTGTCCAGCGATTTGCCGTTCAGGTTTGTCACCACATGATACAGATACACGCCGATTCCCAGCCGCTGGTGATACGTATCTGTTCCATCCCACTTGAATTCCGTGATATTCCTTCCCACATGGAGGGGGCCGAGTTCATCTTTGGTAACCTCACGGACCACCTTACCCGTAATGGTCAGTATCTGAATCTTTATATTTTGTGGCACGTCACTACCTGTGATCGTGAACACAAAAGCGGTAGACGTGGTGAACGGATTCGGATAGTTGAGCATATTCGAAATCATCGCTTTGGTGATGATTTTAAAAGTCACCTGATAGGAAATCGTTCCGGAAGCGTTCCCGCTTTTATCTGAACCCGTAACGATCAGCGTATAATCATCTCCTTCCGGATTGAACTGTTTTAAAAAGGCTGGATTGAATTCCACCGAAGCGGTATTGTCGGCGCTGCTGGTAGCTGCTGTAAAGCGCAGGGTGTCATTGTTGAAGAAATACGGGTGCAGTGTTCCGTCGGGATAGCGCAACTGTACTTTAAGCACCGATGTATCGCTGAGCAGCAGGAATTTTGCCTCATCCTTCAACTTGATGAGGATATGCGGTTTCGCCGAGACAATGTCTTCATTCAGGATATGTACGTTATCGAAGGTAACATCCAGCAGCGGATTGGTCTTATCCACCTTCACAAAGAAATTCTTGTACAGGAAGTTATTAAAATGATATTGCTCCGGTTGGGCGTTGGCCGGATTGACGTCCAGATAAATGGTGTTGAGACCAGGATAGTCTTTGGTATCGATTTCAAAGCTCAGTTTCAGGGTATCGCCACTGATTATGGGGCGTCTCTTTGGTACAACGATGGTATGGCCGACATTGTTTTTGTCGGTTATCACCAGATTGATGCGCATGCTGTCGAATGCTGTGATGCTGATATTTTTGAAGGCGATGCCAAATTCCAGTTTTTCACCTAATTCGAGACTGTCCTTGGAACTGAGGAAGATATTTGGAGCCAGCGCGCCTTCCGGAACGGGCACATAATTCAGGCGCCAGTATTTGAGCTGGTATGGTGTGGCGTGTTTGTTATCGGATTCATTCAGTTTTAACTGGATATAAGGGAACTGCTGCGCGTTGACCGTAGAGATGTCATAATCCTGGCTTGACCTGTTGAGGTTCGCGATCGTCGTCTGATTGCCCAGTGTATCAATTCCTGTAACGGTAAGAATTACCGAATCCGTAGACGGCGATTCGGTGCTGCTTCCACGCCAGTGTACCTGCTTCCATTGTTTCGCCGGACCAAAAACAGGGGAAGTGACAAATCCCAATGAATCCGGTGTTACATAGTCTTTGTCGTCAAGGAATATCTTGTCATAAATATCAGTACTG
>CAZZYD010000434.1:0-2169 GCA_964658175.1 uncultured Puia sp.
CGCACAGGCTGGCCACTTCAGCACCGGCGAGATATTTCTGATGGATCCAGGGAATAAAATCGCGGTTCGTTTCCAGCGCTACTGACAGGTCGCCGTCGAGGGCGGGGATGATCACCAGGTCGGTCGCCGGTGTGTCGGATAATAACGCATCACAGTGAATGGTATAAAGACCGCCGCTCACTGCTACTTCGCGCTTCAGCCCGACCAGTTGAACGCGGAAAGGCGGTTCGGCACCCCGCATCTGAAAAAACTGATTCACCTGTGTAAAGAGTTGACGCGGACCTTCGATGCTGCCGAGGATAGCGCGCTCAGGAACGAGAATGGAGATTTTTTTCATATCGACGCAACGTTTTTTCGGGCTTTAAAGATAGGGGAAACCTGTTCCCGCAGCGCCATCGACCGGTTTCAATTGTCACTTTTGCCTCCTGCCCGGACAATTCCATTATTTTTGAACAACATGACAACCCAACCACTGCCGGGCCGGGTTTTCCTGGTAGTATTGCTCGGCGCCCTTTCCACGGTAAGTCCCTTTTCCATCGACATGTACCTGCCCGCCTTCGCCGCCATCGCGCGGGATTTCCGAAGCACCACGGCATCGGTGTCTTTGTCTGTGCCTGCCTATTTTCTGGGCCTGGCCCTCGGACAGTTGTTTTATGGTCCGGTACTGGACCGGTTCGGCCGTAAAAAACCATTGCTGTTCGGGCTGCTGCTGTATATTCTTGCCTGCGGCGGATGTACTGTTTCCCATTCGATCAGTATGCTGATCGCGTTCCGTTTTTTACAGGCGTTGGGCGGCTGCGTAGCGCAGGTAGGCGCGATGACGATGGTTCGCGATTTTTTCGCCGCCGAGGAAAGCGCTAAAATTTATTCGCTGCTCGTACTCATGATCGGTCTTTCTCCGCTGCTGGCGCCCACGGCCGGCGGATATATCAGCACCTGGCTGGGCTGGCACTGGATTTTTATTTTTCTCGGCATTATCGTTGCCGGAATCCTGACGCTGGTTATGATCTTTCTTCCCGAACCACATGCGCCGGACCCGTCAATTTCGCTGCGGCTGAAACCGATGCTGGCGACCTATGGCCGGATTATCAGCAATCCTCCTTTCCGGGCATACGGTTTTTCAAGTGCTTTTGCCTTTGCGACGCTTTTCATTTATGTGGCAGGATCGCCGCTGATTTTCATGGACCGGTTTCACATCAGTCCCGAAAACTATGGACTGATATTCGCCTTGCTGTCAGTCGGTTTTATCGGCAGCAACCAGCTGAATGTTCTCCTGTTGAAAAAATGGCGCAGTCACCGGATTTATCCCGTCGCACTGGTTTATCAGCTGATCGTAAACGTGACCTTCCTGGCCGGCGTAGCGTCCGGCTGGTTCGGTCTTACGGCTACGATCCTGTTTTTTTTCCTGTCGGTTTCCTCGATTGGATTTCTAACGCCGAATGCCACGGCCCTCGCGCTGGCGCCGTTTCCAAAAGATGCCGGGAGTGCATCCGCCCTGCTGGGTTTCGTGCAGATGGGGCTGGGTGGTCTGGCATCGGCAGGCGTGGGGATGGCTGCAGCCGGAAACATCGTTCCGGTTATGGGCAGCATGGCGTTTTGCTCGATGGTGGCTTTTCTGATCCTGAAGTTTGCCAAAAACGGGCTGCAGTCGGCAAATGATGCCCGGCCGGAACCGCCCGTACAACCGTTGCCAGGGATACATTAGGCGGCGACTTTTTTGCCTCAGACCCGATAACTTAAGTTCGGAACGAAGGTTGCCGTGGGCCTTAGTAACTGTGATAATATTAAAATAAATTCTATATCTGAAGCCATTGTTTTTGAAGCAGTTTCACTGTTTTTTGGCCTGACCTGCTGGTTATCAGCAGGCTTACGGAAGCTGTCATTTATTAAACCGGAAGCGGTCCTGTCCCCGAGGTATTTGGTAACATTAAATTAATATTGCTATGGCAAAACCTGCATCTATTTTGCACCCGATCTTAACCAAAACCGCCAGGTATGTCAGAGACTTTACACATCAATTTTCCCCTGCTGAACCGCGACGCCATTATCCGCAAATCTCCCTATTCGCATGTTGTTCTCCGTGAGGGACAGTATAGTGTTTCTGTAGACCGGATTCCGCTGACAGAATATTTCGTCTTTTTCGACAGCCCGGTAAAATCCGACCAGATC
>CAZZYD010000435.1:0-2152 GCA_964658175.1 uncultured Puia sp.
GCGGCTTCTTTTATTTTAATGAGGGCTTTCTGGAAATTGGCATCTTTGTCCTTGACGCATTCCATTTGAACCAACCCGATGCTGATCTTTCCCATGGCTGAAATTACGGGCTCAGGATGCCTGACCCATTTGTTTTAAAAAGTGGAGATGAGAGGCGATGGCCTGGTGCATGCGCGGATATTCCACATAGCGGATGCCGTGATCATCACAGGCCTGGCGGATGATTTTGCTGATGGCCGGATAATGCACGTGGGATATTTTCGGAAAAAGGTGATGTTCAATCTGAAAATTCAATCCGCCCACGAGCCAGGATACGACTTTATTCCGCGTAGCGAAATTGGCCGTGGTATTCACCTGGTGGATCGCCCATTCGTTTTCGATCTTCCCCGTGATGACATCAGCCACCGGGAAGTCGGTATGCTCCACCGTGTGCGCCAGCTGGAAAACAATGCTGATGACAAAACCGGCCACCGTGGTGGCAATCAGAAACCCCGTAAGCCAGGGCATGAATCCCAGTTTATAAATCGGCAGACCGACAAACAGGAATGCATTGATCACTTTGAATGACCAGAAGGTAATATGGTCCGCCGTTTTCATTTTCTTCAGCGGCATTTGCCCGACTTTACTGCGGAAGTGTTTGTTGTAATCGAGTAAAAAGATCCAGAGAATATACAGCAATGAATAGAGCAGCCAGAAATAGAGATGCTGGTATTTGTGCAGCGGATGTCTTTTTTGTGTACGGCTCATGCGCATCCAGGGCTGGATGGCGATGTCGTCATCCACACCGTCCACATTGGTGAATGAATGGTGGATGATATTGTGTTTGGTGTTCCAGATGAAGCTGTTGCCCCCCAGGATATTAAGGGAAAAAGCCGCCATGACGTTCACCCATTTTTTTGTACTGAAACTACCGTGTGCGCCGTCGTGCATGATGTTGAACCCGATGGCTGAAATCACGCAACCCAGCAATACGCTTTCAAGGATCGCCCACAGGGTTGCCGGCGTATAAAATACCAGGTGGATATAAAGACCGATGAAAGAGGCACCCAGCAGAATGGCTTTCAGGTAAAGTTTTCCGTTGCCGGTAGATGCTTTTCCACGGTCTTCAAAATACGCATTGATCCGCCTTTTCAGGTCGGAATGAAAGGTATGGGGTGTGCCGGTAAATTTAGGTACTTGCATGGTCTGTTTTTAACGATCAGAAACGGCACAAAGTTACTCCTTTTTGCGCAGGGATTGTGTTAAATAATAACGCCGGAAACAAGGTTTAGGTATCCAGCTGCACAAAGGAATCGAAGGTGCTGACGCCGATCATTTTTTCGGAAATAAAACCCTCGGCATATTGCACGCCGATCATCTTCCCGAACATCTGGTAGCGACCGATCACCGACTCCAGGAAACCGGGGGTGGAAATATAGGTTTGCGGTTCGTTTTCCTTGTACTCCGGAGAGTGGAACTGGGAGGAATACGCCCGGATGGACTCGAGTTTCCGTTCGAACACAGGACTGATATCATAGACGAAGGACGGGTTGAAATACCGGTCCTGAATAAAATGAAATACATATTTCGGCCGCCAGGCTGCCTGGGGTTTTCCATGGGAGTCCAGGGTTTCAATTTTCCGCAACCCGCTGAGGAAACAGGCGTCGGCAATGAGTTTGCCGGCCCTGCCATGGTCGGGGTGCCGGTCTTCCAACGCGCTGGACAAAACGATTTCGGGCTGGTACTTGCGGAGGGCCGCGATCAGCCGTCGCTGGTGCGCCTCGTCATTCTGAAAAAATCCGTCTGCCATGCCCAGGTTTTCCCGCACGTCGAGCCCGAGGATCTTCGCTGCCTTGGCGGCTTCCATGTCGCGCAGCTCGGCGCTGCCGCGGGTACCGAGTTCGCCCCGGGTGAGGTCGATCACACCGGTCGTTTTGCCTTTGGCTTTTTCCATCATCAGTGCACCGGAACAACCGAGCTCCACATCATCGGGATGAACAGCCACGGCGAGAACGTCTATTTTCATAGGTACCAAAAGTAGCGTAACTTTGCTGCCTTAAAAAAAATCTATAGCTATGGCTTATGATCTGGTAGTTCTTGGCAGCGGTACCGGTGGATATGTTGCCGCGATCCGCGCAGCCCAACTTGGTTTAAAAACAGCGCTTGTTGAAAG
>CAZZYD010000436.1:0-2146 GCA_964658175.1 uncultured Puia sp.
CGCCAATGTGTTGATGGTAAAATCGCGCCGCAGCTGGTCGTCTTCCAATGTGCCGGCTGTCACCAGCGGGTTGCGGGAATCTGGACCATAGCTTTCTTTGCGCGCCCCGACGAATTCCACATGAAACAATGATCCGTCTTCCGGGCGTTCAGCAGCCCCGTAAGGAATTTTAATTTGCGCCGTTCCAAAATTTTTGAAAAATGCCACCGGTGGCCTGGGTACAAACTGATCGGCCACCAGATGGGCGAGTTCGATCGCATTCCCGACGCACATGATATCGGCGTCTTTGGTTGCTCTGCCGATCAGTTTATCGCGAACGAATCCCCCGATGACGAAGGCAGGCACGGGCATCTTTGCCGCAGCCGCGGCAATTTTTCCGAATACGGACAATTCCCATTCAGAAACCTGGATATCCATCGGCGCGAAGGTAAGATTTGATTTTTGTCAGTCAAAGCGCATTCAGCAACTGCTCTTCCCGGATATTCTTTGCACAGAGGAAATGCTTTTCGGGACAGGCTTTATATCCGTGCAACCCGCAGGGACGACAATACAGGGGCTCTTCTATTTCAACGATATGATGCTTGTCAGACAGCGGTCCAAAACCAAAAGCGGGCACCGTGGAACAAAATACCGCGGTCACCGGCGCATTCATCGCTGAAGCGAAATGCATCGGCGCCGAATCATTCACAAAATTCATGTGCGCCCGCGACATCAGCGCCGCCGATTGTAGAAAAGTCAGTTGCCCGGCGAGATTATCCACTTTTGGATGGTTGACAGCCAGGCTGATGGATTCGCAGAGTTCCTGGTCACCCGGACCACCCAGCAAAAATACCGCGTGCTGTTCCGGTACGCGGTTGATGAACGCCACCCATTGCGCCGCCGGAAACTGCTTGGTGAACCAAACCGATGCCGGACTGACCGTGATAAAATCCTGGTTCGTATAACGGGCGACCTTTTCCTTGTCCTCGGGCGAAGGATATAACCTGGGCCGCAGGTAGCTGTTGTCCGTCAAATCTTCGATGAGTGCGAGGTTGCGCACCGTTTCATGTTTGGTATTGTCTTCCCCCACTTCATGCGCCACGCGTTTTGTAAATAAAAAACTCAACGGGTTTTTGGCAAAGCCGATCGTTTGCCGGGCTCCTGAAAAAGCGGTGAGGATGCCGGTGGCAGCAAAGCGCTGCACGTTGATCACTACGTCGTATTTCGTGCGGCGGATGGTTGACAGAAGCCGCAGCAGGTTCCGTTGTTTGTTTTTTTTCTTGTCCCAGATAAGCACTTCATGGAGGATCGGGTGCCCCGCCAGCAGCCCTTCATTTCCTTTTCTGACCAAAAAATCGATGGACGCGTCCGGGAAAAAAAGATGCAGTTTTTCAATCAGGTTGGTGGCCAGCACCACGTCGCCGATAAAAGCCGTTTGAATAATCAGCATTTTTTTCATCAGTCCCTGATTACGGTTAGCTGTCCATGCCGGTCGAATTGTACGATCGACGAAGGTTTGGCGACGGCAGTTTCTTCCTGGCGGTATTTCACGATATAATCTACTGACTGCCGGATCTCCTCCCCGATCTCCGCAAAAAATCCCGGCGCCGGTTCGCCTGAAATATTGGCGGAAGTGGACACCAGGGGCTTTCGCAGCCTTTTGATGAGATGCCTGCAGAAAATATCCTGCACGATGCGTATGCCGACGGTTCCGTCGTTCGCAATCAGGTTCGCTGCCAGTCCGATCGCACCTTCGTAAATCACCGTGGTAGGATGATCCACTTCTTCCAGAAAATCAAAAACGGCCGGTTGGGGATTGGCGGTATACTGTAACAGTTCGCGGGCGTCGGCCAATAATACGATCATCGATTTGGAGGCGGCACGGCGCTTGATCGAAAAAATGCGGTCCACGGCGTCGGCGTTGCCCGCATCGCAGCCAAGTCCCCAGATGGTGTCCGTCGGATAGAGGATCACGCCACCGGCCTGGAGTACCTGCAAACAGGCGCTGATATCATTTTCAATTTCCAATGGATGATTTGCTGGCATGTTCAGGGTCAAATGTAAGGCAGGAATGAAATGCATATACTAAGTTTGCAAAAAATCACCCATGGAATGGAAATCCCTGATCGAAGCGGCCTGGCAAAACCGGGCATTGCTCAAGGAAGAA
>CAZZYD010000437.1:0-2145 GCA_964658175.1 uncultured Puia sp.
CAGTCCGAACGTCATCCTCCGCGGCCTGTTGCAGGAGACCATTCTGCCGAACATCGCCTTCATCGGCGGCGGCGGGGAAACAGCCTACTGGCTCGAACTCAGATCCATCTTCGATCATTACAAAGTGCCCTATCCCGTGCTGCTGCTCCGCAATTCTTTTCTGTTCATTGCAGAAAAATGGGTGGCTAAGATCGCCGCCGCCGGCCTGAGCCCGCAGACGGTCTTTGAGCCGGGCGATTCGCTTTTTGAAAAAGCAGTGCGGGAAAAATCCCATCACCCTTTAAACCTTGCCGCTGAAATCCAGCAGGCAAATTCTTTGTACCTGCAGATCCGGCAAAGCGCCTCACAGCTGAGCAGTACCCTGGGGCAGCACGTGGATGCCCTCCAAACACGGGCACAGAAAAATCTGGAGGCGCTGGAGAAAAAAATGCTGCGGGCGGAGAAAAGGAATTATACGGACATCAGAAACCGCATCCAAAAAATAAAAGCAGCGCTGTTTCCCTTCAACAGCCTGCAGGAACGGATTGAAAATTTTATCCCGTATTATGCGAAATACGGCCCCGCTTTTTTTGATATGATTTACAGGTATTCGTTGACGATAGAACAGGAGTTTGTCGTGCTGGAAGAAAGACCGTCTGCGGTGTGAGCAGGGAATGACGAAACCCGTATTCTTGTCAGTCGAAATTATTCTGCCAGCCGGCCGTCTTCAGTTTCTCAATTTTTGCCATCACTTCCGCGTCGAGGTTTTTCTTGAACGCATCGACTTTTTTTCCGAGCGTTTCGTCGAAGGCGCCAAGGATGGTTGCCGCGAGAATACCGGCATTCCGCGCGCCGTTGAGCGCCACGGTGGCCACCGGAATGCCATTCGGCATTTGCAGGATGGAAAGCACCGAATCCCAGCCGTCGATCGAGTTGGTGGATTTGATGGGCACGCCGATCACCGGGAGGGTGGTGATCGATGCCACCATGCCGGGTAAATGGGCAGCACCACCGGCACCTGCGATGATTACTTTGAGACCGCGTGCGCGGGCACCGGACGCATATTCCACCATGCGCAGCGGCGTGCGGTGGGCAGATACGACCGTCAGTTCAAACGGTACGCCAAATTCTTTGAGTACCGCCGCGGCGGCTTCCATTACCGGAAGATCGCTGTCGCTACCCATGATGATTCCTACCTGTGTCATGTATGCTTAATTAGCGGTGGTTACTTTCAACTGATGCTTGATCTGGTTGGCCTTGTGCACCAGATCCCTTTTCTCCACGCTCAGGATCGTTGCATGTCCCATTTTCCTGCCTGGTTTTGTATGAGCTTTTCCGTAGAGGTGCACAAAAACATTTTCCATCTGAAGGATCTCCTTCAGCCCGTCGTATTGTGCAGGACCTTCCGCGCCATCACTGCCGACCAGGTTTACAATGGCTGCCGGAATGATGTGTTTCGGATTGCCCAGCGGATATCCCAGCATGATCCGCCAGAGCATATCGAACTGTGAACTGTAGTTCGCTTCGATGGTGTGGTGCCCGCTGTTGTGCACCCGCGGGGCCGTTTCATTGACCAGGATATTATTTGATTTATCGATAAATAATTCCACGGCAAAGATACCGGGTGACTGCAGGTCTTTCACCACTTTGCCGGCGATCGCTTCCACGCGCCACAATACCTGCTGCGGAATCTCCGCGGGACTTAACTGATAGTCCAGCAGGTTGCGCACCGGGTCGAAGATCATCTCCACGGCGGGGTAGATAGCCGTCTTTCCGCTGGCATCCACCGCAATGATCTGTGCGATTTCTTTTTGAATATCGACCAGTTTTTCCAGTACGGCCGGTGTATCAAATCCTTTGTCAAGATCGGCTTTGTTCCGGATCACCTGCACGCCGCGGCCGTCATAACCGCCCACGCCCACCTTGTGCACCGCCGGAAGCATGCCATCCTGTTTTTTCAGGTCCTCCCGGTCGCGGGTAACCTGAAACGCCGCGGTCGGAATGCCGTTTTCCTGGTAGAATTGCTTTTGAAGGATTTTGTCGTTGATGATGCGCAGCGCGGCGGGACGCGGGTACACTTTCACGCCTTCCTGTTCGAGTTTTTCAAGCGCGTCCACATTCACCGATTCGATCTCGATGGTAATGGCATCCAGCCCTTTCCCGAAT
>CAZZYD010000438.1:0-2099 GCA_964658175.1 uncultured Puia sp.
GCACCTGACTCGTCCGTGCATCGACAAACTCGATCTGGATCTTGTAAGAATCATCCTCAAAATGGCCCCGCAACTCGGCGAGCACCTGGTAATCGGGATCGGTGCTTATCGCGACGGGAGCAGGCACATCTTTTTTGCTTTTGCCTTTCTTCGGGGTAACGACCAGAGGCGGCAGGGTACGTTCCACAAAACGCAATTTTTCACGCGTGATCAGGAGCAGCCGATCACGTAAAAGTTCCGTATAAGGATCCGTATCGACCGGCTTGTCGACAATGCTGGTTACTCCCGTAAATTGCACCATCGGCGGAGTGGTTGCGTTCGCGATCTCGGGCAAATCCATGACGGCGTGCGCGAATTGCTGTCCAGCGATAGCGACATCCCCCGCCTCGGTTGGCTTTTGCGGTTCCGTTCCTGCCGGCGGCTGCGTTAAGCGCGAACCGATGGTATCGTCCACCGGAGCGCAAGCGGCCAAAATCAAAGCCACCGTTGCTGCGGTGAAGCCTGGCACCACTCGTCCCATCATCTTAAACTGTCGAAAGAAAATCATACGTCATTAATGCTAGCAAAAGTTGTTCTCGGAAACGACACAAAGATTCTAATAGATCAAATCCGACAGGATTTGATTTTTACAATCCATCACTCCCTTCCGTAGTATGCTAGGACGCAGCCCAGCCTAAATCCCTTCATTAAATCCACCATGTCCACTTCTTCCCCGTCCAGGCCATCGCCCTACCGTTGGGTCATTCGCGTTTTGGCCGTGCTTATCGTAGCCGTCATGGTTTACAAATTTTCCGGCAATTCGGTACAGGTCAACCCGGCTCTAAGCCTGCCCAAGATGCGCACCATTCCCCCGTTCAATTTGACGGAGCGGAGCGGACGGATGATTTCCAACCAAGACCTGGCGGGTAAAATCTGGGTAGCCGATTTCATCTACACCACCTGCCCCGGCCCCTGCCCACTGATCACCGCCAGTATGGCAAAGTTGCAGGCTGCATTGGCCCACGACCCGCGCGTCATGCTGGTTTCTTTCACGGTCGACCCCCAGACAGATACCGCTCCCGTGCTGGCCAGGTATGCCGATACTTTTGGTGCCGATCCGAATCGCTGGCTTTTCCTGACCGGCCCGGAAAAACCGCTTTATGATTTGATCCAGAATGGCTTTCTACAAGTCGTGGAAGACAACCACGGCATTCCACCCCAACAGGGTCAATTTACCGTCACCCATAGCACCTATTTCATCCTGATCGATGGTAATGGAAACATGCGCGGCTCCTATGATGGTGTCGGTGCCGACAATCACGCCGATCTGCTTCGCGATATCAAGACACTGGAAAAGGAATCGTCATGACCAGCCTGCCTGTCAACGAAGCCCGCACGCCGCTCAGCGTTGTCGCGGCGATTATCAGCGTCAGCATTGTCGCCAGCCTGTTTCTTTGCTGGCTGGTCTATTATCATGCGCCAACCGATGTCAGCGGCACGCATCTGCTTTTTTTGCCTGCACTCAATGCCCTGCTCAATGGACTGTCCGCCACCGCCTTGGTCACCGGATTTCTCTTCATCCGATCCGGCAGCATTCCCGCGCATCGCGCCTCCATGTTCACCGCTTTCATCTTTTCCTCACTCTTTCTCGTCACCTACATCACTAATCACGCCCTGCATGGCGACATGAAATTTCAGGGAGTCGGCGCCATCCGCAATATTTACTTTCCCCTGCTTATCTCTCACATCGGCCTTTCTGTTTTCGCATTGCCGATGATTCTCATCACGTTTTTTCTTTCGCTCAGCGGGCGCTTTCCGGCCCATAAAAAACTTGCACGCTGGACCTTCCCCATCTGGCTCTACGTCTCCGTCACCGGGGTCATCGTCTATGCGATGCTGGCGGTTTATCGGTGATACTTTCTGCGGCCTGAAATCTGAAATCCCGCGAAGAACATTGCGGAAAATATCATTTGCACACCGTCACAAGTCGCGTCATCGTTATCGAAAGTTCGAAGTGCTCTTTGAAACAATTTCGCCGTAAGGAGTCCGTGCCTTCGGCACACGATTTACCCTGGGGTGTACGTGATGCGAGCCTATGTCTTTCGTCCTATAAACACGAC
>CAZZYD010000439.1:0-2092 GCA_964658175.1 uncultured Puia sp.
TCGTAAACCCGATCTTAACCCCGTACTGCATCATGTTCTCGCGGTAGGGGACGCTGCTTTTATAGGTGGAGAGAAGCTGATACCGGAACTGAGGTCCGATCTGCCAGCGGAAACTGCCAACGCGGTAGGAGACGAACATTTCGGCGCCGCCATCCAGGTTCCAGCGACGGAAAGCCGATGGCTGTTTGGCGTAATGATCATAATCGGAACTAAGTACATAACTGTTCCGGTTCAACAGATAACTGGGTTGTATCGATCCCGCCACATGCAGTTGCAGGCGGTTCCGACCCAATAATTTTACTTCGAAGCCGACCGGGATCGAAATCTCATAATACTGGTTTGACAACTGCTGCTGATTCTTCGAACTGGCAAAACTGCCCGGGTTGGAAGATGACAGCGAATCGGCAATATATCCGTAATAAGAATTCAGTGTAACCGCAGACTGGTTGGGGTCGGCGGAATGATAGGCGTTCACCAGGTAACGGCCATAGTTGAACTGCAGACCCGCTTTGATGCTGATGCTCCTGGTGAGATGATACATCAGCGCGCCACCCACTTCAAAACCCAGGCTTGGCGTATGATCCACAAATGAATTCACATTGGAGAACTGGACCACGGTGATCGGAGACGATGGTACCGCCAGGTTGCGATAGTCAACACCCGAAAATTTGCGGTAGGTGATCGAAGGGGTGATGTATAACTGCCAGCTGAGTCTTTCGGTGTTCATGTGCTGGTGGTGCGTGACCATCGTTTCAATCGAGGTTGCAACGGCCGTTGAATTGTTCAGTGCGACGTGGTGGGCCGTAGCGGCAGGTACCTGGCCCGTATTTAATTCCGTCACTTCATCCACCGTTGCGATGGATGCCGTTGATTTTGCCGGTGCGCGCATCGCGATCACCACGGCAGGCTTGCGGCTGCTCTCGCCACTGTTCGCCGAAGACGTCACGGACTGGATGTCGGCGGGATGCAGGTAGGCGATGGGACGGTTGATTTCTTCGAGGGCAAAAGGCGCGCGGAACTTGCGGTCGGCGGATTTGCTTTCGGCTGCCTGTGCTGCAATGCCGTTATTTTCTATAAAAGCCTGTAAGTTGATCGGAGGAGCTGCGGGCGGTGGCGTTGTTTTGATGGCTGAGCGGGCAGGGGCATTGGCGGAAGGACCGAGTAACTGCCGGCCGGCGAGGATGAGAATGGCACTGATGAGGAAGGACATGCCGGCAACGAATCTTCTTTTCCGGGTATGCAGGGATCCGTGGATCTCGCTCCATACTTTATCGGAAGGATACATTTTGAATTGTTCCGACTTCTCGCGAAGCTGGTCTTCAAAATCATCGTTGAAAAAATCCCTCTCCATGTTCAAGCGTTTTGGTGTGTTTTATCATAAGGGTATGAGGACTATTGTATGGCGGTTAACCAGTCTGCTTTTTCTTTTGGCTTCGGTATCAGGTTGCGGCGCACGAGCATGTCTTCGAGCATCTGCCTGGCACGCGTATACTGCGACCGGCTCGTGCTTTCTTCAATATCCAGCATCCTCGCAATCTCTTTGTGTGCATACCCCTCAATGGCGTACAGATTAAGTACGGTCCGGTAGCCGATGGGCAACAATCGGATGCAATCCACAATCTGTTTTGCCTGTACGATCGAAGGAACGCTTTCTTCCCTCACCTGCGCACTGCTTGCATGTATAAGATCTACGCTTTCGTTGAACCGCTTATTTTTTTTGAGGTTGTTGATGCAGGTATGCACGATGATGCGGCGGATCCATCCTTCAAAAGCACCTTTGTTCTGGAAAGTGTGAATCTGGAGAAACACTTTGATGAAACCTTCCTGTAACATGTCCTCCGCATCTTCACGGCTGTGTGCAAACCGGAAACATACTGCCAGCATTTTCGGACTGTACCGGTGATACAATTCCTTCTGCGCCGCCGCATGATTCTTTAAACAACCTTGTAAAATGGCTTCTTCGGTCATAGTGAACCTCGTTGCCTGTAATTTAGACAAAATTTAAAAGCGATAGCTGCGTGGGGGAGGTTCTTTTTTTGGGTTCACGCGACGGGGCGAAGGTTTCACGCGACGGCGCAACGGATGCGCGACG
>CAZZYD010000440.1:0-2074 GCA_964658175.1 uncultured Puia sp.
GATCTGTCTCGTTGTTTTGCGCAAGGTTATAATAATAAAGCTGGGAAGTTTTTAAAATCGAAAAGCTGAGACAGGTTTCAAAATTGTCATTGCTTTCAGCGAGTTTATGCTGCCGCTGCCAGGCTTTTGCCTGGTAGTAATAAGTCGATTCGACAGCGAGCCGGGTACGTTCCATGATCCTGCATATACGGATACAGTCCGTATCGCGATTCAGGCTGTAATAGGCAAAAACCAGTTTTGACAGCGGATCGAGCGACAGATCACCCAGGGCGACGAGGCGTTCTCCGGTCTCCGCCACGCCGGTATATTTCTTCAAAAAATAGGCTGACTCCATCCGCATTTTCAGGAAATCGGTGTTCGAGGAATCCTGCTGCAGGGCGGCGGACAAAATGCTGTCGGCCGACAGATAGTCGAAATCACTGATAAGGTATCCGGCAAGCGCCAGAATATTTTTATTATTGGCGGGCGCCAGCAGGTAGGCCCGCTGAAAATACGTTTTCGCGGAATCTTTTTCCAGGCTCTGCTGATAGATCCCTGCGAGGATGCGGCAATAAGCCGCGTTGCGGGGATCGTTGGAGATGAGCCGGTAGATGCATGTTTTTGCTGCGGAAAAATTGTTTCTTCCAAGCTGTATGTTGGCCAGATAGCGGTTGGCCGCAACGTTGTTTGAATCGCGGAGCAGAATCTTTTCGAAATACAGTCTGCCTTTCTCCGCGGTATTGTTCATGTAGTTCGCGTAGCCGAACAGACCCAGCAGAGTCAGGTTTGCCGAATCGCGCTGATAAAAGGGGTTCAGATAGTCGACCGCTTCCTCGAATTGCTGGTTCTGGAAATATTCTGTCAGCTTTTCCCGGTCAGGCTGCTGTGCCGCTGCAAGGGTTGCGATCAATAGCAGGGGCAGGCAGAACAGCTTTTTTATGAGCGGGGCCAATTCCATCATTTTTGCAAATGATATACCATCGGTTGCATTTTCCAGGAACTCACCGCTTTGCCTTGATCCATCGCGGGCGTCCACCGGCCACTGTTCGACACGATATCGATCGAAGTTTTTTGCAGCAGGACCGGACCACTCACGCAATGCACGTCGCGAACGTTCCCGACACTGTCCACCACAAATTCTACCAGTACCTGTCCCTGCACCTGCTGATCGATCGCCTGCCTCGGGTAAACCAGGTTTTTGAGCAGGTAGTCATTCCAGCCATTTCTTCCGCCGGGATATTCAGCTTCCACTTCCACTTTTTTCCGGATGCCGGTATCGGTTGGCTGATTTGAAGGAACATCCACGGTTGTTTTAGACTGATCGGTTGCCGCCGCCGAAACGTCCTGCTGCTGGTAGTGCGCAATGCCCTGCAAAATATCCCGGGCAATTTTTTCCTGGTAATCCGGACGGATGATCTGCCTGAACTCATCGGGATTGTTCATATACCCGCAGCATACCAGGATCGCTGGCACCGTTGCGTGATTCAACACATAGATTCTTTCCTCGCGTTCCTTTAAAGTATGCGCAATGCTGAAATCCTGTCCGAGGCTGCCGGATACGGCACTGCCCAGCACCACCGACGCATCGTATATTTTGTTTGAATGTGGTGGAATATAAATTTCAAAACCCGAGGCGCTATGACCGCTGTCGGAGCTGTTGATGTGAATCGATATAAACAGGTCTGCATGCCTGGCTGCCGGCACCGTGGTGCGGTAGACCAAGTCTTCGTGAAGGTCGCTGATATGGCCGGGACTGGCATCGCCCTCGCGCGTCATCACCACCTGCACACCATAAGCCGGCGCCAGCCGCTGAATGGCGCGGGCTATGGACAGGTTCAGGTCTTTTTCTTCCACGCCATTGACCGTCGCGCCGCTGAAGCTGCCGCCATGGCCAGGATCAATCACCACCGTCAGCATTTTGCCGGGCTTATGACCGGATGAAAAAGCCCGCGGATGAAAATGAAATCCGAAAGCGATGAATACCAAGAATAATAACGGGAGAATCAGCAGCCGGCTGATATAGTTTTGTGAGGGCTGGTTTTTTTTCATGATCATGACGATTCTGCGTTTTAGCTGGTTTGAAAAAAATGAATTG
>CAZZYD010000441.1:0-2043 GCA_964658175.1 uncultured Puia sp.
CATCGGCAGAATCACCTGCGCCGACACGGCGAATAAACCAATCAGCAGGCTCATCACACAAACCAGAAAAAATGTTTTGGCAAGCGCCATACAGATCAGCGCTCCGATCAGCAAGACCTGAAAAGAGAGAATTAATTTCTTGCGGTTGATTTTGTCGCCGAGCGGCGTCAGAAAAAACAAGCCCAGTCCGTAGCCGGCCTGCGAAAATACGGCGATGATGCCCGTATCACCCGCTGTGCGCTGAAACGAGGCGCCTATGTCTTTTAAAATCGGTTGGTTATAGTAAATATTGGCTACACAAACACCTGCCGCTACGGCCATAATGCCGATCTGGCTTTTCGAAAGTCCCTGATCCATCTTGAAAATTATTCAATCATCGGTCGACCGCAAAAATTATCTTGCTACGACGATGATCCGAAAGCTTCCCGGCACCACGGGAGCCCGCTGACCAGCAACCGATTTTCCCAGCATGGCAGCCGGCAAATACAACCGATGAACGGACGGATCGATCGTCACCGTTCGGGCCGTTGGCAAGGTGTTGACTACACCCGTCATCGAGCATCTTCCGTCCATCCCAACGGTTGCCATGGCGAGCGTACCGTCTCCACAGGAAGCAAAAACTTCCCTGCGGGTATCATCAAAAACAACGCCGTCGCAACCATCTCCAATGGCCAGGGTATCCGTGATCCGTCCGCTGGTATAGTCAACCACCACCAGTTTCTTATCACAACCCGCGAAGAGTCTTTTGGATAAGGTATCGATCGCCAAACCGGTGGGACCTTCTGCCGGCTGCAGCGACCAGGTAGTGACCACTTTTCGTGAGCCCAGATCGATTTTACTGATCGAATTTTTGTCTTCAATATTTACAAACAGAAAGCCCTTCCCGTCGGTCACGGCCGTCTCCGGCTTGCCGGAGACCGGGATCGTAGCGACGACAAGATCCGTGGCAGGGTCAATCAGACTCAGGTCATGGCTCCTTCCGTTGCAGGTGATGATCATCCCGGAGAATGCATCATACGTGATGGCGTCAGGATTCTGACCAACGGAAATCTGTTTCAACACCTCGTTCGTCTTCAGATCAAAGACACTGACCGTATTTAATTTGCCGTTGCTCGTATATCCTTTCCCCGGCGCGGGAGTGAAAGCGATGCCATGTACGCCGGTGGTGCCATTAATAACACCCACAGAATCCCCGCTTGCCTGATCCAGTATATTCACCTGGGTGGCGTGTGACACATAGATTTTCTGATCGTGGACAGCAATATAATCCCATCCGCCGCCGCTGCGGATCGGAAATGACGTCAATACTCTGTAGCCGGTTTGTCCGGAGGAAATACCCGCGAACAGCAGCAGAGAAGCGATAACAAAAACGACGCGTTGAAACATAGATTTTATTTTGGGGAAGGTAATGGTGCATTCTGTGGCAATCCTGCATCCCCATCTTTGCTGAAGATCAGGCGGAGCGCAGATGGAAAAACGATCAGCAATAGTGGCAGCGCCGTAATAAATCCGCCAATCACCGCAATGGCGAGCGGCCGGTGCAAGGCAGCGCCGGTTCCAACCCCGAGCGCGAGCGGCAACAAAGCCATGATCGCACCGATGGCTGTCATCAGTTTTGGCCGCAGCCGGGTGGCGATCGCATAAACCACCGCCGCGTCCACCCCATTGGTTTTCCGCTGATCCCTGAATTGCAGAAAAGTGAATATCGCGTTTTCTCCGATGATGCCGACAATCATGATGATTCCCGTATAACTTCCCACATTCAATGCTGTGTGGGTAAGATAGAGGGCGAGCACGCTACCGGAAATTCCCAACAGGGCCAAGGCCATCACGAGCAGGGATACCCGAAAATCACGAAAAAGAAACAGGATCACGGCCATCACTAGCAGACTTGCCGCCAGCAGGATAAAATACAATTCCCGGAACGACTGCTGCTGATCGGCATAACTGCCGGCGTATTCGATATGATATCCTTCCGGAAGAGCAATATTTTCCGCCATCGCCTGACGGATATCCTTCATCACACTGCCCAGGTCGCGGTTG
>CAZZYD010000442.1:0-2012 GCA_964658175.1 uncultured Puia sp.
CCGTAAAAATGGCCAGTGCCCAGGTCTCGGCGAATCCCGGTTGCCGGGAGATGATTTCCTGCACGTTTTCTGACCGGAATGAAGCCGGCATTGTTTCCTGGATCGGCATACGATGAATTTTAATTTCCCAATTCCAATTGATTTCTTACCAGTTCATAATAAGCGCCTTTTTTTTCCGTCAGTTCCTGGTGAGTTCCCTGCTCGGCAATGCCTCCGCGATCCAGCACAATAATCCGATCGGCATTTCTGACGGTACTGAGGCGATGAGCGACAATCAGCACAGTGCGGCCTTTGAAAAATTGATTCAATTGTTCCACAATCGCTTTTTCATTATTGGCGTCAAGGGCATTGGTTGCTTCATCAAAAAAAAGATAGGAGGGGTTCTTGTAAATGGCACGGGCGATCAGAAGGCGCTGTTTTTGACCCTGACTGAGCCCAATGCCGTCGGCGCCAAGTTTGGTATTGAAGCCGTTCGGCAGTGATTCTATAAAGGGCAGTATGTTTGCCATTTTGCTCGCCTGGATCAGTTGCTGCGTATCTTTTGTTTCGGCGCCGATACTGATGTTATTGGATACCGTGTCGTCAAAAATATATCCATCCTGCAATACTGCGCCACATTGCCGCCGCCAGAACGAAGGACTGATAAATTTAAAATTCGAGTCGCCGATATGGATATTGCCGTCGAAATGTTCATAAAATTTAAGCAATAATTTAAGCAATGTGGTTTTTCCGCTGCCACTCACGCCCACAATGGCCGTCACCTTTCCTTCCGGAATTTCCAGAAAAATATTTTCCAGTACCGGATGGTTCCCAGGCCCGGGGTATGTGAAGGAGACATTGTTGCATGCGATACTTTTATTCTCCGGAAGCGTATTGATATAATCCGTCTTTTTGTTTTCCTCGTCAGGCAGCTGATGAATCTCGTTCAGTCTTTCCATGCTGATTCTTGCGTCCTGTGCTCCTTGTGCGAATCCGACGAATTGTTCAATCGGACTGTTTAGCTGACCGATGATATATTGAATGGCGAGCATCGCCCCCAGGGTGAGTTTTCCTTCCAAAACAAGTGTGGCAACCAGAAAAGTGATGATCACATCTTTTCCCTGATTAAGCAGTAAGGCTCCCGCTTGCTGCACCTGGCTATACGTGAGGGTTTTGAAATTGAGGTTGAAAATCCCGGTTTGAATATTTTCCCAGTCCCACCGTTTCACTTTTTCCGCGTTGTTCAATCGGATTTCCTGCATGCCCTGAACAAGTTGGAGCGTCGCGGCATTCTCTTTTGCCGAGATATGGAAGGTCTGATAGTTCAGTTTTCGCCGCACGCGAAGGAATACCATTACCCAGCCGAAATACAAGGTCGAGCCGATGGCGAAGACGAAAAATAATTGGGCGCTGTAAAAAGCCAGGATGAATCCATAAATAATAAAACTGAAAGTCGAAAAAAGGGTATTCAGCGCAGTTCCCGTCAGAAAATTCTGGATCTGTCTGTTGTCACCGATCCGCTGCATGGTGTCGCCGGTATTGTGCCTGTCGAAATAACTAAGGGGTAAACGGGTCAGTTTGATCCAGAAATCCGACAGGATCGATAAATTCAATACGGTAGAAACATGCAACAGGATTCGGCTTCGGATAAAGTCCACGATCGTGCGACTGAATACCAGCATCAACTGTGCTATCAGCACGATGGTAATAAATTGAAGATTCTGCGTGTTGATGCCCGTATCCACGATACTTTGCGTGAGAAATGGGAATACGAACTGAAGCAGCGAAGTAATCAGCAGGGAAATCAGCACCTGAATAATTCTCCACCGACTGCTTTTTAAATACCGGTAGACGATATTCCAGCTTACTTTATTTTCTTTCTCTCCCTCGTTTTCATAGAAATCGGGAGAGGGTTCAAGCAAGAGAGCCACACCCATCGGATATCCTTCTTCTGATTTGCCGGTTTGCCAGTGTTGAACGAATTGCTGCGTTGTTAACGTAAGCAAACCGGTCGCAGGATCGGCGATGGTCAG
>CAZZYD010000443.1:0-2008 GCA_964658175.1 uncultured Puia sp.
ATATCTGGATGAGGAAAAAAGTCAGTTCAATATCAAGCGCTTTCTGATCGAGACCAATAGCCTGCACAACAAATTTCAGTTCATCAAGGAAGGGGAAGGCAATAAGCTGGAGGCGGTCACTACGCTTCAGGAACCGGTCCTGATTATGCAGTCGGGCCGCGGGTCTTCCATACAGCGCGCCAAAATCAAAACGGTCAAGCTGGTGGAAGTGATGGGATGGAAGGCTGTTGGTGCGAAGCTGGCGGATTACGGTAAAACGGTCATGATGGAATGGGAAGTAAAGAAAGGAGGAAATAACCAGGCGGAATTATTCGACTGATGATCTTATTCGCAGGCCATCTCTCCGGAAAATAATTATTTTGCAGCCGTAGCAGCGGATTTCTTTTTATGGAAACGCACGGTGGCATTTCCCTTGAAATCACTGCTCAGGAATACTTCAAATCTTTTTTCGCCATCGCTCACCACCATCAGGGCTGTGTTCGGCGGATATTTACCCAGGTTTTCGGCAAACATGCTCACTTCATTGATTTCTTTTGTGCTGTCCAATTGGATGTATACATTAAACGCCCGTTCACTCAGTGCCTGGTGGGAGAGGATGATCGCTTTGTTCAGGAATACGGAAATGCTGTCTCCATCCACCTCGGCGTTGTCGTAGAAACTCAATCGCACACTGTCTGAGGCGACTTCAATTTCCCGGTTCACCACCTGCTTACGCTTTTTAAACTCTTCATTGATCCGGGCAATATCCGGATCGATGAACGTGGGCGTATTCATCATGGGTTTTGATACCTGGGAAGCGACTGCAATCGGTGCATCGTTGCCAACCGATGCCGTTGACATGGCGGACGTGTCGGTATTGCGTTTTGGTTTTGACTTTGTCTGTGCTACCGGTTCCTCCGTCTTTTTCTTCCAGAAAGAACGCGTGCTGGTCATGTCGTTGAAAATGCTGTCTTCCACCCGGGCTTCCGCGTACAGCGTATAAGCCACCCGGAGATCGGGGCAGGTATACGTGTATTTCTTATCGCGCACAAAATAACCGGTCAGGGTGCTCTTGACCCTGGATACCGACAAAGTGCCGATAAAATTGGTCATGCAGTCAACACTGTTCGCGGTTGAATTGGTCATATAAAATATGATGGGGATATTGTTGATCACCACCTGGCGGGTGGCCGGGTCGTATTTCCCTTTGACCATAAAGCTCTGGTAAACGTCCTTGAAATAATAGCCGAAAAAGCCTTTGACTTTATTGCCTTTCTGGGAGATGATGAGTTCGGTGAGATAGTTGTTCTGGATGCCGGACAATTCCACATTGGCCTGGCCATACCAGTACCCTGTTACCTTTTGAGCTTCAAGGTTGTGCACTATCAAAAATCCAAGGATGACGATCAGGTTTTTCATGGGTTTAAACGCAGAATGGGTTCTATTAAACGAATGTTTCCCGCAATCATTATACCATGATGGGTTTATTTTCCGGCCCCGCCTGAAAATACCTTATTTCAGGTAACGTTTCATTTCGCGGTCCGTTTCCCTGTCTTTGATCGTCGAGCGCTTGTCATAAAGTTTTTTACCCTTACCCAGGCCGATTTCGATCTTGGCGAGACCGCGGTCGTTGAAGTAGATCCGGAGGGGGACGATGGTATATCCCTTATCCTTCAGCTTGTTTTCGAGCTTACGGAGTTCTTTTTTGGTGAGCAGGAGCTTTCGGTCGTGAACGGCGATGTGGTTGTTGGTGGTACCGAACCGGTATTCGGCGATATGGAGGTTTTTCAGCCAGAGTTCCCCGGCATAAAAGATGCAAAAGCTGTCCGCAAAACTGACTTTGCCCTCCCGGATCGATTTCACTTCGGTTCCGGCCAGTACCATGCCTGCATCGTACTTGTCTTCAATAAAATATTCGTGGTAAGCTCCCCGGTTCCTGATCTCGCTCATGTAAAAATTAGTGTGCGCAAAGGTAGTGCAGACCGGGCTTAGTTCTTCAGCATCGTCAGGATCGTCGGCACGGTGAACA
>CAZZYD010000444.1:0-2002 GCA_964658175.1 uncultured Puia sp.
GGTGTATTTGAGTGCCATGGTTGGTCTGGTCTTCAGAAGCTGGTTAAAACTGTCCAGCGAAAACGAGCACAGACTTACATCAGATTTGATCGCCTGGGCAAATTCGCCGTGAAGATTCTCTTTCCGTAGGCTGATCTGACCAAAAAAATCACCCGGTCTCAACACATCCCGGATCACTTTGTTGCCGTCCGCATCCAGATGCCCCAGCCGGATATGACCGGTTTTTACGAAATAAATATTGTTGTGGTGAAAAGCCTCAAAATAGATGAAGTCCCCGCTGGATACCTCCTTAAAATTGTCCTCTACCTGCAGCGCGGCGCATTCATCACCCGACAAATCGTTGAAGAGTGCATATTTTTTAAGAATAACAGATTGGTCAGTCGCGCCCATATACAAAGCTCTCAGAAAGATAAGACAGATATTGTCGCTTCGCCGACGAAGTGGGGCAGTTTTGGAATATTTAACAACATTATCTTTACGAAAAATACCTACCTGGCGATGCCGGAAAATAATCGAATATGGAAAACACGATGATAAGAAAGGCTATCCGCGCGGACCTGCCTGTTTTGTTTGAATTTGAACAGGGTGTCATCGCAGCCGAAAGGCCTTTCGATGTGACGCTGGCCGCCGACCCGCTTCATTATTATGACCTGGAAGCCATGCTGGATGCGCCGGACGTGGCCCTGATGGTGGCTGAATCTGGAGGTGCGGTCATAGGTTCGGGTTATGCGCGGATCGAAAAGGCAAAGCCATATCACCGACATGCGAATTTCGCCTATCTGGGCTTCATGTATGTGCTCCCGGCCTTCCGGGGCAAGGGCGTGAACAGGTTACTTCTGGCTGAACTGGACGCCTGGGCATCCGGACAGGGGATTAAGGAGCTGCGGTTGGATGTGTATAACCGTAACGAACCAGCGATCCGGGCCTATGAGAAAGCCGGATTTGTGGCGCATATGCTCGAAATGAGAAAAGCTGATTAGGAATGGTATTATTTTTGCCAACGGTTGCATATGAAAAATAATCTGTTTATTTCCGTCGTGTTTTCCCTGATCCTGTTGTTTGGCTCCCTGGCCACGAATGCTCAATACCGTGGTGGACAGGCACCCGTTTCTCCCATGGGTATCGGCACCACCCTCATTAACGTGGGTGTCGGCCTTGGCGCTACTTACCGGGATGATATCAATCACACGTCCTTTGGCACCAAAATCGCTGGCGAGCGCGGCATTTGGCAGGCCGGTCCGGGCGTTATCGCCCTTGGTGGTGAACTGGGTGGTTCTTTCGCCAGTGGCGATTATTACAACAACTTTGACAATGCCCGTGTGAGTACTTTTATCCTGGCCGCCCGGGCTTCCTGGCACTATGGATGGGACGTACCCGGACTGGATACCTATGGTGGTTTTTCGCTGGGCGCTGCTTTTCATCACTACCACTATGAAAGGGAAAATGAATCAGACTACAACCACAATGAATCATTTCCGGTTTTTGGTGCATATGTGGGAGCATCGTATTTTCTGACACCCATGTTCGGTTTCAATGCCGAAGCAGGATATGACATCACCAATTTTCAGGTGGGCGTCGTATTTAAATTACAATAGGAAATTAGCAGCCGACACGTTGGTCCTGGCAACTCAGTTCGATTGAAGACTGTAGGCCAGGACCTTTTTTTTGAAAAAAGTGGGAACATATAAAGTCTTGGTGGCGGGATCATAGCCAATATCTGCTGTGCTGCTTTTTTCCTCATGGGTGTCGAGCAGCAGTTCCGTGCGGCCGTCTGCATATACATACCAGATGTACCCAACCCAGGCGCTCGCCAGGTAATCTCCGTTTCCGATCGGCTCGATACCGTCGATGCTTTCCGTGACGGTTGCGATCTTGCTGATCTTTTTTTGTGCGTTCACTTTCATCAGGTCGGGACCCTGCGCATAAATAAGATCGCTCCCGATCGCTTTTACACCGTTGGCGCCATGCACTGAATCGAGGAAAAGGGCGGGCAGGTCGTTTT
>CAZZYD010000445.1:0-1994 GCA_964658175.1 uncultured Puia sp.
GCCATCCTCGTATTCGGACTGTTTTTGCACTCGTTGTTTGTCGCGGATAATTTCGCGATGGTCAACATTTTCCTTTCGCTCGGAATGTTCCTGATGGGACTGACCTATGGGCCGATGGGCACGGCCCTGGCAGAAATCTTTCCCCCTGCCGTGCGTTATACCGGGGCTTCGCTGGCCTTTACGCTGGCAGGTATTCTCGGGGCCTCGCTAACCCCCTATCTGGCGACAACGCTCGCGAAAAATCATGGACTGCACGCCGTGGGGTATTATCTGGCGATTGCCGCCGCCATAACATTTGCCGCCCTGGCCGCGGCAAGGAGGTCGATGCAGGAAAAATGAAAGCTTCAGCCGGGTTCCAATCCTTTTAACATATGCAGCGCATAAGATCAGTCGCCCTCCGCTTTTCAATCACTTTACTGTTCGCAGGAGCAGGGTTTCCCCTGCTCCATGCCCAGTTTCCCAGATTTAAAGTACTTGCCTTTTACAGCAACAGGGTTGAACCCGATCATGTCGCTTTTGCAAAAGATGCCATCGCTTTTTTTAAAGAACTCACGGAAGGAGACGGATTCGTGTTTGATACGACGAGCAATATGGATGATCTGAGTTCTCCCAAAATCAGGAACTACCAGTTATTGATGATGATTAACGATTTTCCTGAAAGTGCTTCCCAGCGAAAAGCCTTCGAAAACTATATGGAAACGGGCGGTGGCTGGATGGGTTTTCATGTCGCCGCTTACAACGATAAAGACAGCCACTGGCCCTGGTTCGTGCAGTTTTTAGGTGGAGGCGTTTTTTTTCGTAACAGCTGGCCGCCGTTACCGGCAAAACTGGTGATCGATGATTCAGTTCACCCGGTAACGAAAGGGCTGCCACCGAACTTTATTTCACCCCACAATGAATGGTATCAGTGGCTGCCGAGCCCAAGAAAAAATCCTAAGGTAAAGGTGCTCGTTTCTCTTAGTCCTGATAATTATCCGCTGGGTTTAAAGGATATCCTGCCCGACGGCGATTGCCCGGTCGTGTGGACAAATACCAGCTACAGGATGATCTACCTGAACATGGGACATGGAAGCCATGTCATGTCCGACGCAACGCAAAACAAACTGATCATAAATGCTTTTCGCTGGGTGGTATCTTCTGACAAACGGGGGGATGTGTTTGAGCGGTAACCCTGATCGGGGTTGTGGGTTGGTAATGAAAAAAATTGATTGCTTCAGGCGACAAAAAAAAGTCCCTCCGTAGAGAACGGTGGGACTTAACCTAAACTCAAAAATACACAGATACTACATTTTCGCCTGGGGCAGGGAAACGTTGTATACTTCCCAGGGCTGACCGTCGGTGGAGCGGAGCACACGGGAACCGTTGCCGTCTTCCACGCGGACAAAATAAGATGATCCCTGTTCGTTCGTCAGTTCGAACAGTTCGGATACCCAGTATTTCGCATATTGTTTCTTCAGCGAAGCAGAAAGGCTTTCAGGCAATCCGGTGGTAGCGATATGGTGAATGGTGCCGATGTATTTACCCTGCAGATCGTAATACGCATACATGATCTTGTTGTCCAGGGTGAACGTCGCGATGGTAAAACGGCTGGATTCCGTCCAGCTCACATTGCGGGCATCGTTGAAATTACTGTTGAAAGAACTGGTAGCGGTCTTGTTGATGTTCTTGCCGTTGTCATTACCTGAAGTGGCAAAGGCAGTGGTGAGGCCACTGACTAAAAGAGCGGCGAGGATAATCTTTTTCATGTTGAAATTTTTTATTCGTTTTTTGTTTGTGTTTTCTTTATTCTGCTCAATAAGACGCAGGTTTTTGAATCATGTTGCAGGCGTCCAACGGATTTTTTAAAAGATTTTTCCTGCTTCATTTTTCGTTAACCCCGGACGTTTTAAGAGCTGACCACTATACAGGAACGCCGTGCCAATCCATCAATTCGCTGTAAATCAGGCGACATAGGCTTTTCTTAACAATCTGCCACTGTACGATAGCGGACAATC
>CAZZYD010000446.1:0-1993 GCA_964658175.1 uncultured Puia sp.
GCAAAGACGCAAAGCTCTGTTAAGGCGCAAAGAGTATGATTTAACCTGGCGTCTTTGCGGACCTTTGCGTCTTTGCGTGAAACAATGACAATTCACGAGCCGTCCTCACGATCGCATCCGCATCAAAACCGCACTCGTGCTGTAATTGTTTCGGCGTACCGTGTTCGATGACCTGGTCCGGGATGCCCAGCATGATCACACGGGCATTGTATTGATGGGCAGACATAAATTCGAGTATGGCGCTGCCAAACCCACCGGTTGTTGTGCCGTCTTCCACCGTAATCACTTTATCATATGTACTGAAGACTTCGTGCAGCATTACGGTATCCAGCGGTTTTACAAACCGCAGATCGTAATGGGCCGGATCTATTTCTTCCGCCCGGAGGGTGCGGATCGCCGTGGCAGCAAAATTTCCCGGATGACCGATCGTCAGGATCGCGATGTCGCGCCCGTCTTTCAGTTTTCGGCCGGTGCCGATGTCTATTCGCTGAAATGGCGTTTTCCAATCGGATAAAACGCCTTCTCCCCGCGGATATCGGATCACGAAAGGATGCGTGGTCGTTTCCAGCTGGGCCGTATACATCAGGTTGCGCAATTCGGATTCATTCATGGGCGCGCTCACGATCATATTGGGGATGCACCGCATAAAGGCGATGTCGTAAGCGCCATGATGGGTGGGCCCATCTTCGCCAACAAGTCCCGCACGGTCCAGACAGAACACGACCGGCAGGTCCTGGATGGCCACATCATGGATTACCTGGTCGTAGGCGCGCTGCATGAACGAAGAATAGATATTGCAGAACACGCGCATACCCTGGGTTGCCATGCCGGCGCTGAGGGTCACGCCATGCTGCTCACAGATACCGACGTCGAATGCCCGGTCGGGCATTTTCTCCATCATGAATTTCAGTGAACTGCCGCTGGGCATCGCAGGGGTGACACCGAAAATATTTTTATTCTTCTCCGCCAGCTCTATGATCGTATGGCCGAATACATCCTGGTATTTCGGAGGCTGGGGCGTATCGTAATGTTTTTTATAAATCTCACCCGTGATCTTATCGAAAAGACCGGGTGCGTGCCATTTGGTCTGATCGCTTTCAGCCAGGGCATACCCTTTTCCTTTGGTGGTGATGATATGGAGAAGTTTCGGACCCGGAATATTTTTCAGGTCGTTGAGCGTATCGATCAGTTTATTCAGGTTATGGCCGTCGATCGGTCCGAAATAACGGAGTTTCAGCGCTTCAAAAAGGTTGCTGCTCTTACTTACAAAACTCTTGATGCTGTGTTCGATCTTGCTGGCGATCTCGCGGCTGAAATGACCACCTACGGGAAGTTTTCCCAGGGCCTTCCAGATATCATCCTTGAATTTGTTATAGGTCTGGGATGTCGTGATATCGGTCAGGTATTCTTTCAGGGCACCGACATTCGGGTCGATGCTCATGCAGTTGTCGTTCAGGATAATGAGCAGATCGGTATCGGCCACACCGGCATGATTCATTCCTTCAAAGGCGAGTCCGGCGGTCATGGCGCCGTCGCCGATCACCGCCACTACTTTGCGGTCGTCTTCTCCTTTGTATTTGGCCGCCATGGCCATGCCAAGGGCGGCGCTGATGGAAGTGGAAGAATGACCGACCCCAAACGTGTCGTATTCGCTTTCGAACCGGTTTGGAAATCCGCTCAGGCCCTTGTATTTACGATTCGTTGAAAAATTATCCCTGCGGCCGGTGAGGATTTTATGTCCGTAGGCCTGGTGACCTACATCCCAGACCAGCTGGTCGTACGGCGTATTGAATACATGGTGCAGGGCTACGCTGAGTTCCGTTACGCCCAGGCTGGCGGCAAAATGGCCTCCATGCAGGCTGACTACATCAATAATATATTGACGCAGCTCATCTGTGAGTTGCTGGAGTTGCTCGCGACTGAGTTTTTTCAGGTCCGCAGGCGAATCAATGGTTTGTAAAAGGGGTCCGGGGCTCAGGTCCATCAGCGTTAT
>CAZZYD010000447.1:0-1989 GCA_964658175.1 uncultured Puia sp.
TCCAGGGGGAATTCATGTAATGGGATTTCACGCAGCGGCGCAACGGATGTGCGACGGTTTCACGCCAGTTTTACGCAACGGTTTCACGCAAAGACGCAAAGATCTGAAAGGAGCAAAGTTGTTAAGCATGTTCGGAATTACGCCACGTTGCGTCGTTGCGCATCCGTTGTGCTGTCGCGTGAAACTTCGTCGCGTGAAATCACTATTTCTTGAAATGCCCGCCGAACCCTTTCTTCACTTTCGCCACATAGTCCAATTTCTCCCAGGTAAAGAGTTCCACTTTTTTCTTCACGACCTTGCCATCTGGTGAGATGAAAGTTTTTTCCACGATTTCCGGCTTCCGGCCCATATGTCCGTACGCAGCCGTTTCGCTGTAGATCGGATTGCGCAGTTTCAGCCGCTGTTCAATAAAGTAAGGACGCATATCGAAAATGCCTTCCACGATCTTGCCGATCTCACCGTCTGTCAGGTTTACTTTGGCCGTATTGTAGGTGTTGACGTTAATGGAAGTGGGTTGTGCCACACCGATCGCGTAAGACACCTGCACGAGCACTTCGTCGGCCACGCCGGCTGCCACCAGGTTCTTGGCGATATGACGCGTGGCATAGGCCGCACTGCGATCCACTTTGGAAGGATCCTTGCCGCTGAAAGCGCCGCCGCCATGCGCGCCCTTGCCGCCATAGGTGTCCACGATAATCTTGCGGCCGGTCAAACCCGTATCGCCATGCGGACCACCGATCACGAATTTGCCG
The DNA here is from genome assembly GCA_964658175.1 of uncultured Puia sp. GTDB lineage: Bacteria > Bacteroidota > Bacteroidia > Chitinophagales > Chitinophagaceae > Puia. Next base: position 753 of record CAZZYD010000447.1, read on the forward strand.
GTGGGGTTGATATGATAGGTGATCTTGTCGTTGAAGAAATGCGCGTACTTTTTGTATTTGCTTTTGACGCGGGGGATGAGGATCGAAATGATGTCTTTCTTGATTTTGGCCAGCATCTTGGCTTCGGAGTCGAAGTCATCGTGCTGGGTCGAGATCACGATCGCGTCGATGCGGATCGGTTCGTTGCGGTCATTGTATTCCAGTGTCACCTGGCTCTTGGCATCGGGACGCAGGTATTTGATCTCCTTGTTTTCACGGCGCATCGCGGCCATTTCAATCAGGAGCATATGCGCCAGGTCAAGGGCCAGCGGCATAAAATTATCCGTTTCATTGCTGGCATAGCCGAACATCATCCCCTGGTCACCGGCGCCCTGTTCTTCTTTTTTCTTTTTATCTACTCCCTGGTTGATATCGGCCGACTGTTCATGGATGGCCGAAAAGATCCCGCAGGAATTTGCTTCAAACATGTATTCACTCTTGGTATAACCGATTTTGCGGATCACGGACCGGGCAATTTCCTGCACGTCCAGATAGGCTTTTGATTTTACTTCTCCGGCGAGCACCACCTGCCCGGTGGTCACGAGGGTCTCGCAGGCAACTTTTGACTGCGGATCAAAGGCAAGAAAATGATCGATGAGGGCGTCGGAAATCTGGTCGGCGACTTTGTCCGGATGACCTTCGGAAACACTTTCGGAAGTGAATAAATACGGCATGTGGTAAGAATTTGAAATCAGGAATCTGTTGTATCAGCAAAAAACCATTAACCGATGGTGATTAATGGTATTGCGCTGCAAAGATAATAGAATGATCCATGAATACATCGTTATTGCGACAGATCCGTGTATAACTGCAGATAGTCCGTCAGATCGGATTCAGCATTGAACGGAAGTACTTTTTTCCCGCGGACTTTGGAAAATTCCTCTACCAGTTTCTTGTCCGTTTTTTCAGCGCCGAACGTGATGGCGTCGGCATAGCTGGCGCCGCCGCGGAACATGGCGGTATTGTTGGCTTCACTGAAGGGCTCGAGGTCCTTTTCCTTGATACTGGCGTGTATATTCGCCTGTTTTACAAACTGGGGACCCAGTTTTTCCTTAAAAGTGTTCTGACCAATGGTATAGATCACTTTACTATGGGCGAAAACGGGTTCTTTTTTGTAAACAGTCTTTAGGTAAAAGGGGATCAGCCCCGTCATCCAGCCGCTGCAATGGATAATGTCGGGAGGCCAGCCGAATTTTTT
>CAZZYD010000448.1:0-1961 GCA_964658175.1 uncultured Puia sp.
CATCTCGGAAAAACCATGATTACCGGGGTTGTTCAGCCAGGCCGCGTGCCCTGCCCGGTCGAGGGCAAAAAGATGTGAGGAGAGCGCGGTAAACGACAGAATCAGAAAAGTATGTAACAAGGCGATGATGGTGGCGATCTTCATTTCCCTGGCTTCGATCTTTTTACCCAGGAATTCCGGCGTCCTTCCCACCATCAGGCCCGAGATGAAGACAGCGATGATCATGTAGATATAGAAATTCAGGAAGCCCACGCCGACGCCGCCGTAAAAAGAGTTGATCATCATGCCCAGCATCGCAAACATCCCCGTCAGCGGAGTCAGACTGTCGTGCATGGCGTTGACGGACCCGTTGGAGGTGACGGTAGTGGTAATGGCCCAGAATGCGGACGCGGCCGATCCGAACCGGACCTCTTTCCCCTCCATGCTGCCGAGAGACTGGCCGATGCCGAACCTGGCGATTTCCGGATTACCCTGCATTTCATAATAGACCGACGGAATAAGGAAGAGCAGAAAGCCTGCCGTCATCACCCCGAAAATAACCCAGGAGAGCTTTTTACGTTTCAGGATGTATCCCAGCGTAAACAACATCGCGATGGGTATGAGGATGATCGAAATATTTTCGACGACATTGGTGAAGTAGTTGGGGTTTTCCAACGGCTGGGCGGAATTGGCACCGAAGAATCCGCCCCCGTTTGTTCCCAGTTGCTTGATCGCTACCATCGCGGCCACCGGACCACGGCTTACATTCACCGTATCGCCCTGGTAGGAGATAAACTGGTCTTTCCCCCTGAAGGTCATCGGTGACCCGTTAGCCAGCAGGATGATCGCCACGACGAGAGAAAGCGGGAACAGTACACGCGTGCAGGATTTGACGAAGAACGAATAAAAATTACCCAGCTTGTCCGTGCTGCGTTCTTTCATCGCGGTAAAAACAACGGCACAAACCGCCATCCCGGCGCCGGCACTGATGAATTGAAACAACATCAGCATCAGTTGGCCCAGGTAAGAAACCCCCGATTCGCCCGAATAGTGCTGCAAATTCGTATTGGAAACAAAGGAGATGCTGGTATTGAACGCCAGGTCGGCGGACATGGAAGGGTTTCCGTCAGGATTTAGCGGCAGCCAGCTCATATTCATCAGGACGAACATCGAGAGCAGGAACCAGACGAGATTGATCGTGAGCAGCGCGCCAAGATGCTGCTTCCAGTTCATTTCCCGTTCCGGCCTGATACCGGACATTTTATAAAAAAGCTTATCCAACGGGTTGAAGAGCGGGTCGGCCAGTGTTTTTTCTCCGAGGTAAACTTTTCCGATATAGTTCCCGAGGGGTATAGCCAAAAGAATGGTAACCAGAAAAATGACAATGATGCCGGCCATTTCGAAGTGCATAAATAGAGGTTAAAATGATATTTCAGAACTTTTCCGGCTTGATCAGCACATAGCACAGGTAGACAAAAACAAGCAGTGATAAAATAAACAGGAGGGTCATTTGACTAGATTTTATCGAAGAAATCGATCGATTTAAAAAAGATGGCGAAGCAAAGAATCGCTGCCGCCATCAGGATAATTGTTTGTAACATTTTTTCTTTTTTTTGAATCCTTTCTGTCAGCTGACAGACGAAAAATGTACCAGAGATTAAGAAAATGGCCGCCTTATCCTTAAGTCCTTACCCAGCAAGGGTTTCAGGGATCGGGCCTGAATTTCCTGATCCGTGTTCCATGAAAAAAATCATATCAAAATGAAAACGCCTTTTTCATTTTGGTATGGACCGGTAAAGGGAAAGGGCCGCTACCGGCGCATTTAAAGCGGAGAAAGCCATTTTTCAGAACTGGCACCAAATTCGTTTTCCCAGCATCCGGAGAATGAATGTCAGCAGACAGACCCAACCTTTTCAAACCGATTCAATGACGCGCGGAAATATTCTGATTATAGACGATGAAGAAAGACTAAGGCACCTTCT
>CAZZYD010000449.1:0-1956 GCA_964658175.1 uncultured Puia sp.
TCTGTATATCATGGCGGTACCCTATATTGGCGGGTTCAATCCCGATTATTCCGGACTCGATTTTTGCGAAGATGCAGCCAAAGCAATTGTAGCCGATCTGGCCGAACGAGACCAGTAGTCGCCAGGCTCCTGAGGCGGTTTTATAAGTACAATTTTATCCGGATGGCGGAAGCTCCATCCGACCTGGTCAGGCTTTTGCTTGTATGAATAAAAAACGCATGACACCGGAACAAACAAAGGAAAATGATACCCCCGATTCTGAAGAAACCAGGAAGTCTTTGAAGGATGCGCAGGGTATTATCGACCTCAACAAGAAAATCGCTGCCAAAGAGGCAAAAGATCCGGAAGCAGAGGAAAAAAAAGACGAAGAAAAGTGGCGGCAGGAAGGTTAGAACAATTCTACCGGACTGATACTATCGTTTTGAATTCAAAACCCTCCTGACTCAATTTTGCAAGAAGTAATTATATGTACAATTCAGGGTTGATTTGGGGTGACTTTTATGCGTTTTGACAAGAAAAGCTGATGGCTGACATGAACTGCATCTCAGATGATTTTCATTCCTTCCGCATCCCACCTGATGACTTTTCCTTCGAAGTAACTGTCATTGCAGGCCAACGCAGGTGCCGCCGCCCGAAAACCAAATTCCGCATTCTCCACTACCGGCTTTCCCGTCCGAACTGAATCGAAAAAGTTGGCAAAGTGATCATTTGAAGCATTATAGCCATCCGGCGCGCGGTAGCTTACATCTGGTAAAATGGGCGCTTTCTGATCGTCTGACGAATAAGTCTGGTTATAGCTGTCCAACAATCTCTTTTGTTCAGCCACAGCATAGGTATCCAGGGAATCCCAGCCGCCGATGCCAGGAGCTTTTGCCATCTTGTTTTTACGAATCGTAAAGCCGTCCCCTTCCCCGCTCAAATCGATCACTCCCTCACTGCCTATGATTTTAGTGGTGGTATGCTCGCCTTCACCGCTGATGAAGTTGACCCTGAGCGTTACCTGAAAAGCCGAATGCTCTTTTGTTTCCGCGTAATGAATCACTGCACTCATTACGTCCGGTACATTTCGACCGTCTTTCCAGTAATCCAGGTCACCGATAGAAAAAATTTTTTCCGGACCTTTTGAACCGGTTATAAAATGGATCCCGGTTAACAGATGAACAAACAGGTCCCCGGCCACTCCGGTTCCATATTCCCGGTAATTTCTCCACCGGAAAAATCGTTTGCTGTCAAATTGCTGCTTCGGGATCGCCATGGCCTGGAACCGGCTCCAATCGACCGTCTGAAGACTGGCATCGGTCGGAATGGTATATTGCCAGGCACCCAACGCGTTTTGCCTGTTGAAAGAAGCTTCAATGGAATTGATCTTACCAATGGCACCTGATTCGTATAATTCCTTCGCCTTCTTAAAGGCAGGACTACTGATCCGCTGGCTGCCAACCTGTAATACGGCCTTCGTTTCCCGTTGCACCCGAATTTCCTCCAACCCCTGACTTATTTGATGCACCATCGGCTTCTCGCTGTAAACGGCCTTGCCAGCGCGCATGGCATCTATTGCAATCTGGCTGTGCCAGTTGTCACTGGTGGCGATGATTACAGCGTCAATGTCTTTACGACTTAAAATATCATGATATTCAGTTGTTGTGTCGATATAAGGATACAACTCTTTGGATCTCGTCAGACGTCCCTGATAAAGGTCACAGACGGCGGCCAGTTCGATGCCGGGAACCGTTAGAGCAGCGTGGGTATCTTTAAAGCCCATGATGCCCATGCCGATCGTCGCTATACGAACCCGATCATTGGGGCCGACCCGTTTTTCAGCCAGCAGCAAGCGCGCGTCGTTTTCTTCCTGAGCGGCAAACGTGCTCAGTGAACCGGAAGTCAAAAGAACGGATGTTCCGAGTTGTTTGAGAAACTTTCTACGGTTATTAGACATGGCAAGCGTATTAGATCATT
>CAZZYD010000450.1:0-1951 GCA_964658175.1 uncultured Puia sp.
CGTTGCGCATCCGTTGCGTCGTCGCGTGAAACAGAGCCGGGCATGACTATTGAATAATTAGTGGTAAAACGACTCATGACCATCACCCAATTCCAGTTTACCTTCCTCGACAAGGATTATACCGCTGAAGTGGAATATTTCACCCCACCCACTGTGGTTCCCTATTACAAAGTGAATATCAATGACGAAAAGCTCATTTCCCAGTTCGGCATGGTGCATAATTTCAAGGAAAGCATGGTCAACGGCTATCCCGTACTCACCCCGGCACTCGATCCCCAGGGTCGTTACCATCCCTATTTCTGGGCCTGCCTGGTGGTGGAACTCTATATTTTACTGCTAAACCAGGAATAAATACCCGATCCCATGAACCGAATCCCCGGGAAATTTATCCTGTTTCTGCTGTTTGCTCTTTTTTCCACGGGAACGGTCCTCGCGCAGGATGCCGTGAAGTCCAGCCGCAAATTGAATGAACAGAAGAATGACGTCAATGTGGTGCTCGACGAGCATGCCGCCAATTTTCTGGTACAGGCAGCCGATGGCCGGATGATGGGTCGCCTGGAGGGGCAGCTCGCACAGAAAAACGGCACCATCCCTGCCATCAAAAAATATGGAACGCTGATGCTGCATGATCAGACGGTCATGCTGAAGAGTCTGCAGAAACTGGCGGCGGCAAAAAATGTATCCCTTCCGCATCAGATCAGCGAAAAGAAAGCCAGCGGCCGCGATGAGCTGGCGGCCAAGACGGGCAGCGATTTTGATAAAAAATTCATCTCGATGATGGAGATCGATCACAAGCGCGATATCAAGGCCTTTGATCAGGCCACCGGTTCGGACGATCCGGATGTGAGTGCGTTCGCAAAAAAATACCTGCCGATGATCCAGGGACACCTGGCACAGTTGCAGCAGATCGATCAGTCTTATAAATAGGCATCCTAGTTATTGGTAGCCGTTAGTACGGTTACCTGGGCCGCCACGGCTTTCCAGATTCCCGCGCGTTTTATATATAAGTCTGAGTAACAATTGGTGCCTTCGGTAAGGTGGCCATTTTCGCCGATGCTGAAATGGGTGAAGGATACGACGAGCGCGGTATTGCCGAAAATCCGGATTTTTTCCTCGTCGATGCTGGCGGAAGCCGCGACGTTCGGGTCACCGACATTGCTGATGATATCCTTCCTATAGAGTTTCGTTCCTTTGGGTGATATCATTACAAAATCATTGGCCAGGATCTGCCGCATCTGTTCCGTGTCGCGGGTGGCATAGCTGGCAATCCAGGCATGGTTGAGCTGGCTGATGGTGGCGCTGTCGGTCTGGGCGGGAGCGGAAAAGGGAAGTGCAAAAAACACTGCGAGCAGGAATATTTTCATGAACATTTACAATTTAGTTTGCATATTGGATAACAATATATTCAGTAACTGAAGATCAACCGTTACATCGGAAATATGTGGATCGTCTGTCACAGCATTGCATGGCAGGTAAAAATAGGAAAGGTCCAGGTCAGAAGCAAAGGCGTAAAATGCATTGTTGTGGGTATCCCCGGTTGCGCGCAATTCTATCACCGAACCTCCTTCAGGCATAAATAACATATTGGTCAATCCGGCTCCATGCAAACCCAGCAAGCATCTGGTATCCGCCATCAATTGGATTTGAAATGATATCGGATATTGTTCAAAATGATGAATTTCAAAATTATACCGCTGCAGTACTTCGATCAACGCCGGTTCATTGGTGATTTTTCGTTTTGAAGCCAGTGCCCGGCTAACGTAAATATTTTTTGATGCGGTGGCTGTTGATTGCGCGGCAAACCGGTTCTTTAGCAGATGAATAATCTTTTTATTATAATTTCCCGTTGGCGCGATATGTGAGGCAACGTATAATTTTTTAACGAAAAGTCTTCTTCGTTTGTCATAGAAAACCGGCTTCACGTTCAGGACTTTGAGTGAGTCTGCCACGT
>CAZZYD010000451.1:0-1926 GCA_964658175.1 uncultured Puia sp.
GTCCGCCCTGGGAGAAGTGCCGGCGACCAATATATCGAATGGGGCACAGTACAGTTTCGAAGACAAGGCTCCCAGCGCGAATGCTTTTTACCGGCTGAAAATTGTAGATGATGCCGGCAAGTACAGTTATTCGCCGGTGTTCCAGGGGGGATGTTCCGCCATCGCCTTGCCTTTCATCGTGTATCCCAATCCTGCACATTCGCAGGCGGTGGCGCAGATTTCCGTACGCGCGTCAACGATCACGGATCTGCAGGTTTTAACCACGGAAGGGAAGCTGATGTATAAATCACAGTGGAAACTTGGCGCGGGCATCAACCAACTCATTGTGCCGGTAGCGGGATGGGCATCCGGTACCTATATCATCAAACTGACGATGAATGGAAACATCATCGAGAAAAAACTTATAAAAAATTAATCAACTCATTACCCGGATCTATATTAAACAACAAGCATGAAACGAATTATCTTATTAACGGTTGCCGCATGGGTATTCATGGTACACATATCGCAGGCGCAGGTCAGCATCAATACCGATGCAAGTCAGCCGGACGCGAGCTCGATGCTGGATATCAAAAGTTCTACCCGAGGACTGTTGGTACCGAGATTAACCACCGTTCAGCGTACGGCCGTTGCAACACCAGCAGACGGATTGCTGGTGTATGATACGGATGCCAAAGGGTTTTGGTATTATAGCGGGGGAACCGGATGGATCCAGATTTCGAACGGATCGGGAGGACTTACCCTGCCCTACACCGGCACGCTGAATTCAGCTTCCCCGTTGTTTACGATTATCAATACAGGTACCGGCCTCGCAATACAGGGGAACAGCACGGGAGGCAGCGGCGTATACGGATCTTCCAATACTTCCAGTGGCGCCGGGCTGCTAGCCGATAACCTCAACGGTGGAGAAGCCGTGGTGGGAAGAGCTGCCAGTACAACCATGAGAACAGGCGCCGTCGTGGGCAGGAATGATGGTGCGGGTTATGGCGTGCAGGGACTTATCGCAACCGATAATTCGGGTAATGCGATTGCCGTGTTGGGTCAGATCGGCACGAACAATAGTACGGGCGTGGCGGGGCATTTTGAAAACACGTATGCCAGCAATGCGAAGGCGACGCTCGAAGCGGTCACCAATGGTTTAGGAAGTGGCGCCACGTTGTCGAATACAAACAGCGCAAACACCAGCAATGTACTGCAGGTAACCGGCATCGGCCAGGGTGTGATTGCAGACCACACGGTGGGCAATGCAGGTAATTTTGTTATGAATAATACGAACGGCGTCGGTGCCGGCGTGCGCGGCGAAGTGAATTCCCAGTTTGGCAATAGTGGTACTTCCGGCGTGTATGGCGTGGCATCAGGTACGGGGGGTTATGGAGGATATTTCGAACACAGCGCCAGCAACGGTTTCGGATATGCCTTATATGCCAACACGCAGGGATTGGGGCCGGTGACCTATATGGAAAACCTCAATCCAGCCACGGTGGCCAATTCACTGATCGTGACGAGTCTGAGCCAGGGTGTCATTACCGACCATTCAAAGGGAAATACAGCCAATTTTTTTATCAACAATACAAATGGCGTGGGTGCCGCGGTGCGCGGCGAAACGAATTCCATCTTTGGCAATGAAGGTGCGGCCGGCGTATACGGCGTCGGCTCCGGTACCGGTGGCTACGGCGGTTATTTTGAGCACACAGAAACCACCGGTTATGGCAACGCGCTGTTCGCCACCACACAGGGTTTGGGAAGTGTCGCCGTCATTACGAATTCGGTTACAGCCAGCACATCCAATACGCTGGATGTAAGCAGTGTGAATCCGGGTATCATTGGCAGTTCTTACCAGGGCAATACGGCTAACTTTTCAATTAACAATACCAATGGCGTGGGTGCTGCCGTGCGCGGTGAAACAAATACCGTCTTTGGAAACTA
>CAZZYD010000452.1:0-1923 GCA_964658175.1 uncultured Puia sp.
TAATTCCCTGGCGGTAATTTCCTTCAGGGGCTTTTCTTCCACGGCCTTCATGCCGCAGAATTGTTCGTAGTCGATCAGCGCCTGAATGGTGGGATGATTGCCATTGATCGGATTGTCTGCCCGGCGCTTGATGCGGAATGTCTGGCTTTCAAAATTAAGTGCATCGAATGTATAGAAGCGGCCGGAAAGCGGTTCCCCGATACCGGTGATCACTTTAATCACTTCCAGCGCCTGCAGGCTTCCAATGATGCCCGGCAGTACGCCCAGCACACCGCCTTCCGCACAACTGGGTACGAGGCCCGGCGGCGGTGGGGTGGGATAAAGATCGCGGTAGTTCGGACCGCGTTCGCCTTTTTCATTTACATGGTTGAATACGGAAACCTGTCCCTCAAACTGAAAGATGGATGCATAGATATTTGGTTTATCCAGCAATACGCAGGCATCGTTCACCAAATAGCGTGTAGGAAAATTATCCGTACCATCAGCTACCACATCATATTCGCGGATGATGTCCAGCGCATTGCCGGAATTCAAATGCGTATTGTATATATTGAACTGCACATGCGGGTTCAATCCCTCGAGCCTTCTTTTTGCCGCTTCCACTTTTGGCTGGCCGATTTCCCTCACGTCAAACAATACCTGGCGCTGCAGATTGCTGTCGTCTACCACGTCAAAATCGACGATGCCGATCGTGCCGACACCGGCCGCCGCCAGGTATAGCAACACCGGACTGCCGAGTCCGCCGGATCCAATGACCAGCACTTTAGCCGCTTTGAGTTTTTTCTGTGATAATTCCCCGAATTCCGGGATGATGATATGCCGGTTATACCGGGCGAGTTCTTCTCTTGAAAAGACAATATTTTCGGTGCGCATAATAGGACTTTTTACAATGAGATGCCGCCGGCAATGGCGGGCACGATACTGATAAGGGTGTTTTCCTGAACCGGTGTGTTTTCCTGCTGCAGGTCGCGGATATCGTCGTCGCCGGAAAAAATATTTACGAAGGAGCGTACTTTACCGCCTTCATCCAGCAGGTGTTTTTTCAGGTCCGGAAAATCAAGGGTGAGTTGCGTGATGATCCCCTGCACGGTGCTTGCCTGCACCTGTAGTCTTGCGGTATTATTCGTGAATTTCCGTAGTGGGGTCGGAATAACTACTGTTGCCATGATATTGATTTATTGGTGAACTGATTATTTGAAATGGATTCTTCTTCAAATTGAAAATCCTCGTTGAGCCGCCAGGATTGTATGCTGTCTGCCGTGCCATTTTGCACGCTGACGATCACATAAGAAAAATAGGGCTGTGCCGACAGCCGATCCGTTTCGGAAGCGATGGACGGATGATTGGGATGGGAATGATAAATACCCAGCAGCTGCTTGCCCGTGTTGTACGCATGGTCTTCTGCGCGGAGATAATCCTTCGGGGATATTTCGAAACGTCTTTTTTTGTCACCCTCTTTCGCGTTGTTTACGCGCTGCACCTCGGTGACTTCACGAAGTCCATCGGCCGACTCCGTACCATACATAAAGCCGCAACATTCATCCGGAAAGATTTCCTCTCCGTGTTTCGTTATTTCTTCCAGTGACCGGATGTTGAACTGAATCATTTTGTCAATATTTTTTTTAATATTTCACTGTATTTATCGCCATTGTCGGGAAGCACCGTCACAATGGTGCCGGAGACCGTGTTTCCAGCCACCCGGATCGCGCCTGCGAGGTTTGCCGCAGCCGACGGACTCAGGATCATGCCTTCTTTCCTTTCCACTTTTGCGATGATATCGTAGGCCTCTTCGGTGGCTATTTCGAAATGCTCATCCGCCACGGCCGGATCGTAAAATGCGGGGACGATGGCAGTCTCCAGGTGTTTCCATCCTTCCAGTCCGTGCAGCGCGCTTTCGGGTTGCAGGGAAATCATCCGGATCGC
>CAZZYD010000453.1:0-1915 GCA_964658175.1 uncultured Puia sp.
AAATGGATACCCGCGTAGGCAATTTTTATTTCCAGTGGAAAGCAAAATACATTCGCAAAAGCTGTGATGCAGGTCAGTACTATGTTTGGTTCGGTGAAGGTAAAACCCAGTCCGTATCTGAAGGGCAGGGATATGGTATGGTGATCCTTTCGCTTATGGGCGGCTACGATTCACTCGCCCATGAATTGTACGATGGCCTGTTCCGGTATTGCCAGGCACATCCCAGCACCAGCCAGGCCGCACTGATGGCCTGGGCGCAAACCACCGATTGTAAAAACCTGGAAGGAAGTTCGGCCGCGGACGGCGACTTTGATATCGCTTATTCTTTGCTCCTTGCCAACGAGCAATGGGGAAGTCTGGGTTCCATCAATTACCTGGCGGAAGCAAAAATAAAAATTGCCGCCCTCGTGGAGCAGGAAATCAATCCATCGAAATATTCTATTCTACTGAGCGACGATATCAAATCTGACAGCGAAGATTTTTCCGACATGCGGACATCGGATTTTATGCCGGCGCATTGCAAAGCATTCGGTCGGGCCAGCGGGGATGATATCTGGAAAAAAGTGGTGGACAACAGCTACACGGTTTTTCAGTCGGTGGAAAAAGAATACAGCCAGTCCGCAGGTCTCCTTCCGGATTTTATACAATGGCGCAATCACCGCATGCAACCGGCCCTGCCAAAATACCTGGAGTCGCGGTATGACGGACAATACAATTTTAACGCCTGCCGGGTACCCTGGCGTCTGGCGACAGACTATCTCGTATATGGCGATCCGCGGGCGCACGCCCTGCTGACGCCCCTGAATGCCTGGATCCGCGAAACGACCACCAATGATCCGGATAATATTTCTGCCGGATACAACCTGGAAGGGGAGGATCTGCCCGGGAGAAATTTCGAAGCGCTTTGTTTTATCTGCCCATTTGCCGTGTCTGCCATGATCGACGCGGGCAATCAGCGCTGGCTGAATTCCCTCTGGAAATACATTATTCATTTTCAGTGCAAGGATTTCGACTATTACGACAATACGATCAAGATGATTGATATCCTGATCCTGAGCGGCAACTATTGGTCACCCGCACAGGTATCCTGAATTAAACCTTGTGTTTCATCGGTAGTCAAACCTGAAAATACCTATTATGAAACGCATCGTATTCACCGCATTATTTCTCGGCGGCCTTTTTTTCTCCGTAAACGGATATTCACAGGTATATGTACACGCCCATGTGGGCTTTGGATTTCGCCCGCGTGTATTTTGTGCACCCGTTATTTGCGCCCCTTCACCAGTCGTGATCGCGCCAGCCTGCGAAGACGCCTACCCGGCGCCGGCATATTATCCGGCATATGGTTATAGAAGGCCGGCCTACTATCCCGTGTACAGACGGCCCTACGCCGAACGTTGTTACCGCGGGCATGGCTACCGCAGGTGGTAACTGATATTTTACTGATTGAAAAATGATAGGCACAGGCAGCCGGAATATAGACCGGCTGCCTTTTTTTTGTCAAAATAATTTGCAGCACAATGTTGATAAATCGATACCGTCCCGGCATGCTTACCCGAAATTAGTTTGCTTAGTTTTGCAGCATGTTACCATTTTCCGCAGCCATTGCTGACCATTTGAATATCCGTTCCCAGCAGGTAGATACGGTGTTATCCCTCCTGGCGGAAGGCGCCACGATCCCTTTCATCGCCCGATACCGCAAAGACAAAACCGGCAACCTGGATGAAGTGCAGATACTCCGTATCCAGGATGAATCGAACGCAATGAAAACTTTTGCCGATCGTAAATCGGCGATCGAAAAATCAATCACCGAGCTGGGGAAAATGGATGAAACGCTCCGGCAAAAACTGGATGCGGCCGCTACCCTCACGGCACTGGAAGACATTTACCTGCCGTATAAACCAAAACGAAAAAC
>CAZZYD010000454.1:0-1906 GCA_964658175.1 uncultured Puia sp.
GCCTCAATTTTATGGACGGCCTGCAGCTGGACGGAAGTTTTTTGCCGTCCCCGACGGAAGCCGTGAACCAGGAAGAAATCACCGACCACTATTTCGACGTCAATGCAGGCCTCCTCTACAACGGAACGTTTACCGGGAATGACAATTTCTATATCGGCGCATCGATGTATCATATCAATAAACCGAAAGAGACTTTTCTGGGCGACCACAGCATCATGGTGCCAAGCCGGGTCACCGTACATGCCGGCAGTTATTTTCCATCCGGATCCGGCAACACCATCTATTTGAGCGGACTGCTCAGTACGCAGGCCACGGCGGCCAAAGAATTTGTGCTTGGGGGGGCTATCGGATTCGGACTTGGCGGAGACGATCAGTCGCCCACCAACGTGTACCTCGGCAGCTGGGTTCGATTCAGCAATGTAACCGATGCCCTCATCCCTTATGTAGGCATCGACTATGGCAGTTTTAACCTGGGGATGACCTATGACGTTAATATTTCCGCTTTTAAAACCGCTTCGCAGGGCCGTGGTGGCATAGAAATTTCATTGATCTACATATTGAAAAAATCCGACGGCAGCGCCAACTGGTCTATCCCTTGTCCCCGGTTTTGACGGGTCGCCGGATGGGTATATAATTCCCTCCCTTGACCCGGATAATATTAATTTACAGCCACATTTCGGTTTCGCCCATGAGGATTTTTCGGTTTTTCCTGTTTTTTATACTGATCTTATCCCGGATGCCCTCAGGCCGGGCGCAGGGATTCTGCGGTGTGCAGAACACGTCTTTTATGCCCGGAGAAAGCATCGACTTTAAAATCTATTATACCCTCGCCGGTGTGTATATAGAAGCCGGCGCCGTCACGTTCTCCTGTGCGCTTGATCATTACAATGGCAAGCCGGCCTATCATATCGTGGCCAACGGTAAAACAAAACCTTTCTATGATAACTTTTACAAGGTCCGGGATCAGTACGAGTCGTATATCGATACAGGCACCCTGCAGCCGTATAAATTTATCCGGAATGTAAGCGAGGGTTCCGATAAAAAATATGAGAACATCGTTTTCAACAAGAGCACGAGTATCGCCATTACCAACCAGGGCGCCTACAAGGTTCCCGACTGTATTCAGGATGTCCTGAGCGCAATGTATTACGCACGAAACCTCAATTTTGACAATATTCGTCCAGGGGAAAAAATCCAGTTTTCGATGTTTCTGGACAATACGGTCTATCCAACCTATGTGCGCTATATCGGGCGGGAGATCATCAAAACAAAATATGGGAAATTCCGGGCCATCAAATTCAAACCACTGCTGATCAAAGGCACGCTCTTCGAAGCAGGTGAGAAAATGACGGTATGGGTGAGCGACGATGCCAACCACGTGCCGCTGCGCGTGGAAAGTCCCATTACGGTGGGGAAGGTAAAAGCCGATATGATGGGATACAGGAATCTCCGTTCTCCCCTTAGTTCACAAATTACCGCGAAATAAAGCAGCTTTTTTTTACCGGAAACTGTCCTACTACCATCGTTTCGCTTGATATATGGATGAATAACCGTTTACGCCTGCACAACGGCGGAACATTGGCGTTCAAACAACAATGTACCGGTTCATTTTTTACCGAGGTTTTGCTACTTTCACCGGCCTTTTTCTTCCGTTCGCAGATAAGTACTGGGGGCGGGGGAAGGATCAAAATACTTTTGAGTTCAAATAACACAACGTGAAAAAATTAATACCAACGCTGATCTGCTCTTTTTTGATTGTATTTGCCGGATTCGCACAGGCACCGGGTGCCAAACCCGGTGGTGCGAAAGGTGGTCCGCCACCATCCATCGGCCGGGTATACGGCAAGGTGACGGATTCTCTGGGGCAGCCAATGGGCGGCGTATCCGCCATTGTCCTCAAATCCGT
>CAZZYD010000455.1:0-1899 GCA_964658175.1 uncultured Puia sp.
GTGGCCCCTTCTTCAAAACTCATGAATACGCCGTTCTCGCCAAATTCGGTAATGCCTTTGACCAGAAACTGCATGGCGAACAGGGTTTTTCCGCAGCCGGCGCTTCCGCAGATCAGTACCGGTCGCCCCTGGGGAAATCCGCCACCGGTTATTTCATCCAGCCCGTCTATGCCAGTGGGTGTTTTTTGAAAGACGGCAGACCGCGGATCACTCATTTTCTGTAGATTATTTAGTGAATGTCAAAGGTTTATGTTCAGGATTCAATGTAGGCATTTTCAAGGAACCCATTCCCTGAAAAAATCATGCCGCGCCAACGCGGGCACGCCGTACCTTGACGAACAATCGCTTCCATATGCCGCAGTATATTCTATCTTTTGACCAGGGCACCACGAGCTGCCGGGCCATCGTCTTCGACAGAAAAGGAGGGATCATATCAGTCGCGCAAAAAGAGATCGCCCAGTATTTTCCAAAGGCAGGCTGGGTGGAGCACGACCCAAATGAAATCTGGAGCACACAACTGGGCGTGGCTGCGGAAGCCATTACCCGTGCCGGTCTTACCGTGCGCGATATTGCCGCCATCGGCATCACCAACCAGCGCGAAACTACCGTGGTATGGGACCGGAAAACCGGTCAGCCCATTCATCCCGCCATCGTATGGCAGGACCGGCGCACGGCTGGTTACTGCGACCGCCTGAAACAGGCCGGCCACCTGGATGCTATCCGGGAAAAAACCGGCCTGATCATCGACGCCTATTTCTCTGCTACCAAGATCCGCTGGATGCTCGATGAGGTGCCGGGGGCAAGGGCTAAAGCGGCGAAAGGGGAACTCTGTTTCGGCACCACGGACAGCTGGCTGCTCTGGAAACTGACCAACGGCCAGGTGCATGCCACCGATGTCAGCAATGCATCCCGCACGATGCTCTACAATATTCACCGGCTCGCCTGGGATGATTCCCTGCTCGAGCTGATGGACATACCCGCCAGCATGCTGCCGGAAGTAAAGTCCAGCAGTGAGATATATGGTTATACGCAGGAAGCCCTTTTTGCCACGAAGATCCCGATCGCGGGGATCGCGGGCGACCAGCAGTCGGCGCTCTTCGGACAAATGTGCACGCAGCCCGGCATGGTTAAAAATACCTATGGCACCGGGTGCTTCATGCTGATGAATACGGGAGAAAAACCCGTGCTGTCAAAAAACAATCTGCTCACCACCATTGCCTGGCAAATCAACGGAACCGTTCAGTATGCTTTGGAGGGAAGCGTGTTCATCGCCGGTGCCGTGGTGCAGTGGCTTCGTGACGGACTGCAGATCGTTCGATCGGCGCCCGAAGTAGAACCACTGGCGCTGTCCGTTTCCTCCAGCGACGGCGTGTATATCGTTCCAGCTTTCGCCGGCCTCGGAGCGCCCTACTGGAACCAGGATGCCCGCGGCACGGTCGTCGGCATCACGCGGGGCACCACATCGGCACACCTCGCGCGGGCAGCCCTTGAAAGCATCGCCTATCAAACCATGGACGTGGTGAACGCGATGCAGGCCGATGCCGGGGTGCCCTTGAAAGAACTCCGGGTAGACGGTGGCGCCACGGCCAATAATCTGCTGATGCAATTTCAGAGCGATATACTACAAAAGCCGGTGATCCGACCAAAAATAACAGAGACCACCGCATCGGGTGCTGCCTATTTTGCCGGACTCGCTGTGGGATTCTGGACTGGCCTGGACGAGATCCAGGCGATCTGGCAGGTAGATCAGAAGTTTGAACCGGTCATGACCGTCAAGGAAAAAAATAGTCTTTCCGGTGGCTGGCAAAGAGCGATCAACGCCACGCAGGCCTGGGCCAATGATAAAACAACCGATGAACCGGAATAAAATGCTTGACAACCTCGCCGCCCCGGTTACCT
>CAZZYD010000456.1:0-1898 GCA_964658175.1 uncultured Puia sp.
AACGCTTATGCATTGCGACGACACCCTGCTTGACGAGGTCCGTTCCATTTCAGCGGCAGCCATTCAGGTCAGTCCCGTGGGAAGCGGATTCACCATCGACGTAACGGTAAAAAACCCGGCGATCCTGCCCCAGCTGCAGAAGGCCATTGTTTACGGGTTAGGGAACAGCGAATTCGTCCGGGAAAAGGTGGAGATGCGAAAACAGAATATCACCGAGATGATCGGTACGTTGAATAAGGAAATTGCCAGGATCGATTCATTCGATTCCTACAGCAGCTACAACAGTGGATCCAAACCCGGAGGTACCACCGTCTTAAACCTTTCCGATACCAATTCCCGCAGGGTAATCCTGCAGGACCGGCTGGGCGATAACCGCGACGCCCTCAAATTTCTTAATCCGATTCAGGTTCTGCAGGATTTCCCCATCAATGAAAAACCCCGCGGTATCAGGCTGAGTGCCATGGGAGCCATAGGGGCCGCAGCCGGACTTTTCATCGGTTTTCTCGTCGCGCTGTATTTGAATCTGAAAATGTCGATCGCGGTATTGCGCAAAAGCCGGCAGGCGGAGGTTTCGCAAAACAAGACGTTATGACAAGAACGGCGCTCACCGCTTTCTTTAGTCGCGCCGTTGTTTTTCTTTACGCCGTTTTCTTTCTCTCCGTTTTTTGCGGATTCAGGCTGCTCAACAGCGTTACCCTCGCCACCCTAACCGGTTTAGGGCTGTTATTGATCATCGTGAAGATATTTTCGCCCCGCCGGAAGGATGTTTTCAATCTTTTCGTTGCCGGTTGCCTTCTTTTCTACCTGGTGCAACTGGCCGGGCTGTTGTACACGCATAACCTCAGAACAGGTATCCGCCAGATGGAACTGAAACTTACGCTGGTGCTGATTCCGCTGATGCTCTGTCCGCCCGCTTACCCCGATCCCGCCTTCAGGAAAACAGTGATGCCCTGGTATATTTTTATCCTTGCCGGCGTGATGATCTACTGCCTCTCGATCGCCCTGGTGACATTTCTGCATACCCGCGACGCTTCGGTTTTTTTTTATCACGCGCTGGTAAAACCGTTTTTGAATCATGCCATCCAGTCTTCGATCCTGGTTTTTGTGGCATTGGTCTATTTGCTGGAATGCTGCCGCACGAAATCATTTTTGATCAACAAACCCTTTCATCTCTTCCTGATCGCTTTTTTTGTCGCAACCCTTGTCCTGCTCTCTTCGAAACTGGTGATTATTTTCAGTTTTGTTTCCTCCCTGGTTTACCTGGGCATTTTAACCCGGACCAACGCTTTGCCCAAAAAAAGAATCCGGCTATACCTGGCCGTTAGCAGCCTGCTCTTGCTGATTGTCATCTTCACCGACAACCCGGTAAGCACGCGGTTTAAAGACCTGGCCAATGGCAGCCTCCGCAAAATAGAGCAGCCGTCCTTTGTGCAGGGAGACTATTTCAATGGGATCCAGTTTCGTCTTTTACAATGGAAGTTTGTCACGGAAATTTTAACCCGGCAGCACGCCTGGCTGTACGGAGTGAGTCCCGGTGATGGGCAGTCGACGCTCGATGCCAAATACATCGAAGTGAACATGTATATCGGCGACGGGTTGAAAAACCGTGGGTTTCTTGGTTACAACACACATAATCAGTTGCTTGAATCGGTATTGCAATCGGGTATCGCGGGAGTTCTTGCCTTCCTGGCCGGCTGGATCCGGCCCACCGGGCCGGCTCTGGCCCTGGCGCTCGCCGCTGCTGTGCTCTGGCCGCTGCTGCGCCGACCGCACGCCCGGATCCCGCGCGGCGAGGCCATCCGCGCCACCGTCGCCGTGTTGCTGGCCCCGCTGGGCACCCTCGCCTGGATCGCCGTGGTGGCCGCCTCTGTCCTGTCCGAGACCTCCAGCTTCTCAAT
>CAZZYD010000457.1:0-1896 GCA_964658175.1 uncultured Puia sp.
ACCCGCTACCTACAGCTTGGGAAGCTGTCGCTCTACCAGGTGAGCTACTTCCGCTGATCTTATCAGGGCGGTAAAAGTAGGTGAAACCGGGTAAAAAAGCACGGGGTTATTCTTCAAACAAAACCGTCAGCACACAGCCTTTTTTTGGGGCGGCATCGATCCTGACCTTCCCATGATAGACTTCTGCCCGGTTTAATATATTGGCGAAACCAATGCCGCGGCGGCTGGCGTCCGGGTTGAACCCCTTGCCGTTGTCTTCGATGCGCAGCAGCAGGCCGCCACTGGCTTCGTGGGCCAGCCGCACTTTGACTTCCGTTGCATCTGCATGCTTCAGTATATTGGTGGACTGTTCCTGCACGATCCGGTAAATGGCCAGCATCAACCCTTTTTCTATCTTTTTTTCATCCAGCGCATCGTGACTGAAACTGATATCCAGATGCCGCATCACTTTCATATTGGCCAGCACGTCTTCGATGGAATGGATCAGACTGATGTCGTGCAAGCGGGGGGGCACGATCGACTTGGATAATTTCCGGATCTCTTCTATACACTGGTTGATCAGATTGAAACTCGTGAGCCGGTATTCTTCTTTCTTGTCATCATATTCACCGACGCATTCCAGGAAAAGTTTTGCCGAAGTCAGGATCATATTGACGTTGTCATGGAGCTCATGACCGATTTCATTTCTTTCTTTCTCCTGCACGTTAATCGTTACGCGGATGATTTCTTCCTGGCGGGCAATTTTTTCCTTCATCAGCAATTCCTGCAACAGGATATTTTTACTGATGTCGTGCGCCAGGATCAACGCAGCGCGCCGCCCTTTATATTCGATATGATGGCAGTAGATTTCCATCTTGATCAGTTCCCCGCTTTTCTTGGCGTGTTCCCAGACACCTTTAAATGTGTGGGAAGCATCGTTCTTGTTGTTGTGTATCTGCCGGCGCAGGCGGGCGTGTTCATTTTCATTTTTTGACCGGATGTCAAAGATGGACATCGCCTCAAATTCTTCTGTGCTGTATCCATAGTGCTCAACGGCGATCTGGTTTACTTCCAGGAAACGCAGCGTTTCCAGGTCGTATATCCACATCGGCATCGGATTTTCCTTGAAGAGATGCCTGTATCTTTCTTCCGATTCACGGATCTGTTGATTCGCTTTCACGGTTTCTGTCATATCGCGCACGGCGCCGATCAGCCTGATGGGCTTTCCTTCCAGGTTCCGCAGGATATGCCCCCGGTCGTATACATGCACGTACACATTGTCGGCCCGCAGAAAGCGGTAGGACGCCTCGAAAATCGTATGTCCGATGCCGTTATTAATTTCGGAGATAGCCTCTTTTACATGATCCCGGTCGTCCGGGTGAATCCGCTCCAGCCAGTCGCCGATTTTTAAGATAGGGTCATTGATTTCAAATCCGTACACCTGGCGCAGACCTTCTTCGTTCCGGATGATTTCATCTTTTTGAAGGTCCCAGTCCCAAAGCATATCGTTCGTCGCCAGGGCCACGAGCCGGTGTTTTTCATTCGACAACCGGAGGTCTTCGAGGATCACGCTGTTTTCCATCAGGAGGCCGATTAGGTTGGACAATCTTTCGATCGTCTGCAGCATACTGATGCCCGGCGTTTTATAGCAGTAGTGATAGATCGCAAAACTCCCCAGGATGGATCCCTGGGAATGATGTATGGGAACAGACCAGCAGGCTTTTAATCCAAAGGGCGCCGCCAGCCCCCGGTAGTCAGCCCACAATGGATCTTCATCTATATTGGAAACAATCACCGTTCTTCCCTCGAAGACGGCCGTTCCGCAGGAGCCCGCCGTGGGCCCGGGTGTGCCACCGTTGATCAGGTTGATATAGGCTGCCGGCAGCGAAGGGGATGAAAAATGCACCAGCCGCTTTT
>CAZZYD010000458.1:0-1895 GCA_964658175.1 uncultured Puia sp.
CATTCTGGCAACAGCTGGGATTTACGGGCAAAGAAAAATACAGCAACCCTTATCCCTGGATCATCATGACCGATGGACTGGCTATTGTCGGTCTTCATCAGACGGAGACATTCGATTATCCAGTCATCACTTATTTTGCGGCCGACCAGGCAGCAAAGATTAAAAACCTCAAAGCGGCCGGGATATCGGATTTTGTATCCAAAGGCGGGGGCAGCATTACCCTGACTACACCGGAAAGCCAGCACATCAACCTCTTCAACATCGGCATGTAAATCAGTATAAGATCCTGATTGAGATTTACGCCCCTCACATCATCATGTGATTCCTGGTACCTGGCAAGAAGCAGACATTTACGCTTCAAACCTCAACCGAATCTCATGCGCCCCTATTCCGTTTTCCTCACCCTTCTTTTTATCCTGAACCTTTCCTGCAGCAAAGACAGCAATCCCGGTACACCGACACCTCCACCTCCTCCACCACCCGGCGGCGGAACGACGGGGAATATAACTATTGCCAGCGTTTCCCCGCTGGCATTTTATGGCGGAGACGTGATCACCGTCACCGGGACGGGTTTCAGCACGGACATAACAAAAGATACGATCGCTTTTGGCAACGTGCTGAACGGCGCTTTTAATATCGGGGGCGGTATTTCTGGTCCGCTGAATACCAAAGTCCTCAGCGCCACCGCGACCGAAATCAAATTTGTGACCGACAGTGCCCTGCCTATTTCAATTAACAACCTGGACAGATCCTTTGCATTGACCGTCCACGCACCCGCAGGGGCGGCATTCACCGGTAATACCATTGGATTTAAAGTTCCACTGGTGTGGACCATCCAGCCCTCGGGGCCGGGCTATACCAATTGCTTCTCCATCTTCACCGATGATTCCGTTTTTCTGAATGGCGAAGGCCTTTATCCGCCGCTCACGTTCACCATCAACGGCAAGGCCTTGCCGGTTAATTCGGACAACAACGCCGGCCGGTCCGCCCGCGGGCATATCCCCATCGACTTCTATGGGCATGCGGATCCGTTGCCGGCGAGCTGCGAGGGCAGTTCATTGTATGAATTCAAAGTGGTGAACGGGGATGGTAAAACGTATTCCCGGCAACTATATATCTATCAGGGCCCGGCTTCATTTTTCAACTATCACTTTGATGCCAGCTCGTACTCCCTTAGCAGTACCCATGAGGCGATTTTGCATTTCGATGGATATGCCCTGCGGGATGATATTTACCTGGCCGTCCAGACACTGGACAATACGGATCAGACCACCACTTCCAAAATCATCAACGCGGGAATCGGAACGGGTTTCCCCAATACCGCTGATGTTACGATCGATCTCGGTGCGCTGCCCACCCCGAAGAGCAATCTGGGGATGATTGTGTCCGTTACTTCGCAGGCCGGGCCTACACCGCCGGCGGGAGGGCCTGGTTTCGGTCCGTCGTTTACGCTGTTCAATTAATTCGATTATCAGCTGATGAATTCTTTCGTGGTCCGTGCGATCACATGATCATGCGATTGTCATGACCTGCCAGGAGGCCGACATTTACCCTTCAAACCCCAACCTTATCATATGCGCCCCTATTCCCTATTCCTAACCCTCCTTTTTATCCTGAACCTTTCCTGTAGTAAAGACAGCAATCCCGGTAACCCACCACCGCCTCCGCCACCACCGGGCGGGGGAGGTGGTGGAACGGGTACTGTCACGATTACCAGCGTTTCGCCGCAAGCGTCCTATGGCGGCGATACCATTACCGTCAAAGGCACCGGTTTCAGCACGGACAAAACAAAAGATACGGTTGCCTTCGGCGTGGTCTATAATAACACGTTCAACTTTACCGGGTTTTCCGGACCGTTGCATATTAAAATCCTTAGTGCCACGGCCACCGAAATC
>CAZZYD010000459.1:0-1842 GCA_964658175.1 uncultured Puia sp.
GACCAGATAATAGCAAGGTTTAAGAAAAATTAAAAAAAATTACTTCCCTGAATTTAGCTCAGGTAAAATTGAATAAATGACTGAAGCAAACCATACAACATCGCTGTCCCATAAATCCCAGCATATCCCACTATCCCAGTCTCAGTCCCTGCTCAGGTTCATTACGGCGGGCAGTGTGGATGATGGAAAAAGTACGTTGATCGGAAGACTGTTGTATGACAGTAAGAGTATCCTCGTGGATCAGCTGGAGGCGCTGGAAAAACAAAGCAGGAATAAAGAGGATGGCGGGATCGACCTGGCTTTGCTGACCGATGGTTTGCGTGCCGAACGCGAACAGGGGATCACCATTGATGTGGCGTACAAATATTTCTCCACGCCGAAACGCAAATTCATCATCGCGGACGCCCCCGGACATATCCAGTATACAAGAAATATGGTCACCGGTGCCTCTACGGCGCAATTGATCATCATTCTGATCGATGCACGCAACGGCATCATCGAACAAACCAAAAGACATTCCATCATCGCTTCGCTCCTGCAGATACCACACGTTGTGGTCGCGATCAACAAAATGGACCTCGTGGATTATTCGCAGGATATCTATCACAATATCGTGATCGAATATGCCGCGCTCGCCAAGTCCCTCGGATTAAAAAATATCAGTTACCTGCCGATCAGCGCCCTCAACGGCGACAATATCGTGGATAAGTCTACCGCCTTTACCTGGTATGATGGCCCTTCGCTGCTGGAGATCCTGGAAAATGTTTCCATCACTTCCGACATCAACCTGACGCATGCGCGGATGCCGGTTCAATATGTGATCCGCCCGCAAACAGCCGAACTGCACGACTACCGCGGCTATGCCGGAAAAATTATCAGCGGATTTTATAAAATCGGTGACGCGATTACCGTGCTGCCATCGGGCCTGCAGACAATCATCAGCCGGATCCAGTCGGGCAGCCAGGAAGTTTCGGAGGCTTATGCGGGACAAAGCGTCGTGTTTCAGCTGGAGGACGACATCGATATCAGCCGCGGAGATGTGATCGTACAGGAAGAACGGCAGCCGAAAGTATCGCAGGACCTCGAAGTGCTGCTTTGCTGGATGGATAACAAACCATTGGTGGCTGGGAATAAATATCTCTTGCAGCATAACAGCCGGCGCGTGAAAGCGGTGGTAAAGGAAATCAGTTATAAACTCGACGTCAACACGCTGGCGCGGGCAACCGGCGTCGAAAGCGCCGGACTGAATGATATTGTGCGGGTGATCATCCGAACGGCCTCACCGGTGGTATACGACCTCTATGACGACCTTCGGGTAAACGGCGGGGCGATCCTGATCGATGAAACCAGCAACCTTACCGTGGGCGCCTGCATGATTCAGCAATAAAAGAAACAAGACATGGGCAATTTATTTCCAATGGGCAGTGTGGTAATCGCCGGGGCAGGTCCGGGTGATCCCGAACTGCTGACACTCAAAGCGGCGCAGGCGTTGCGGGAAGCGGATGTGGTGATTGCGGACAGGCTCGTCAGCGAGGCCATCCTGGATCAGCACGTAAGCAAAAAGGCGCTCATCCTGCATGCCGGCAAACAACGGTTCAAAGAAGGATCAACACCCCAGTATATCATCAATGAACTGCTGGTGGAATATGCCCTGCAGGGCAAGCGGGTGGTTCGCCTTAAAGGCGGCGATGTCTCCATCTTTTCGAACCTGCTCGATGAATTGCAGGCGCTGGTAAAATATGATATCCCCTACACGATCATTCCGGGCATTACGGCTGCCAGTGGTGCCGCTGCGTACAGTGGGATCCCGCTCACGGCAAGGGGACATGCCACCGCGGTCCG
>CAZZYD010000460.1:0-1835 GCA_964658175.1 uncultured Puia sp.
CTTGGTCAATCCTCCGCACATGCAAATCTCATTCATCAGAACTTCACTCCGGAATTTCCGCAAGAGCAGGGTATATGCGCTGTTAAATATCACGGGACTTGCCATCGGCATTGCCAGCAGTCTCCTCATATTCGTTGTCATCCATTTTGAACTCAGTTACGACCGGCAGCAATCCAATTTCGATCGTATTTACCGCGTGGTGTCGACCTATCAGAACCGCAAGACCGGAGAAATCACGTCGCACCAGGCGGCGGTGCCGATCGTATTGCCGGACGCCGTGCGAAATGATTTTCCACAGCTGGAAAAAGTGGCGGCGATCTGGTTAATCGGTGGCGCGCAGATTCACATCCCCGGAAAAAAAGGGATTGCGGATGAACGGCTGATGAAAAAAGACGAGGGACTGTATTTTACCGATCCTTCCTTATATCAAATATTTGATTTCACGTGGTTGGAAGGCAATGCGCTGGGTTTGAAAGATCCCAACACGGTGGTGCTCAGTCAAAGCATCGCGAAAGATTTTTTTGGGGACTGGCATTCGGCGGTCGGTCAAACGATTCAGCTCTGGTCATTCCGCGTACCGCTAAAGGTGATCGGCATATTCAGCGATTTGCCCGCCAACACGGATATGGATGTACGTATGGGCGCGTCCTATGCCACTTTTCGCCAGCTGAATGCCGGAGGTTTCTCCAGCAGCAGTCAGTGGGGCAATACGATGTTCCAATCGCAGTGTTTCGTCATGCTTCCCCGGGGCATCCGGGATGCGACCATCAATGCGCGGTTCCCGAACTTTGTAAAAAAATATTATCCGCCGGACCAGACCAACGGTCCGGTCAAGCTCAGTCACCAGTTGCAGCCATTAAACGGGATGCACCTCAATGAAGACTTTTCAACCTTTAAAGGCGACGCGCTTTCGCACAAGGAATTGTGGGCGCTGGCCATTATTGGTATTTTTCTGGTGCTGGTGGCCTGCATCAATTTTATAAATCTCGCTACGGCTCAGTCGGTAAACCGGGCAAAAGAAATCGGTGTCAGAAAAGTACTGGGCAGTGGCCGCGGGCAGTTGCTCGGTCAATTCCTGGGAGAAACCGCGGTACTCACCTTTTTATCCATGATGCTTGGCTTTGCGCTGGCATGGCTGGCGATTCCCTTTCTTGGCAACCTCATGGGAAAGGCCATTTCGCTAAATCTCTGGGAGCAGCCGGCGATATTGTTTTTCTTATTGCTGACCGGCATACTGGTTACGTTTCTGGCCGGTGTTTATCCGGGGATTATTCTGTCGCGCTTCAACCCGATCGATGCCATAAAAAGCAAAATCAGCACCCGCACGATCGGCGGGATTTCCCTTCGCCGCGGACTCGTGGTCTTACAGTTTGTCATTGCCCAGTTGCTGATCATTGGAACGCTGGTGGTATTGCTGCAGATGCGTTTTTTCCAAAATCGGCCGATGGGTTTTGATAAAAAAGCTGTGGCATTTGTGGAATTGCCGAGTGACAGCCTGGACAAAACGAAATATGAGTACCTCAAGTCTTCCTTCCTGCATCTGCCGGGGATTTCTTCGGCCAGTCTCTGCATGGATGCGCCGGCTTCTGTGGGGGCAGCCTATACCGGTTTTTATTTTGACACGGACCCGATACAAAAAGATTTCAGCATCGCGCAGCAGTTTGCGGATTCGGATTACCTGAAAACATTCCGCATAGATCTTTCCGTAGGCAGGGTTCCTTACCAGAGCGATACTGTCCGGGAGCTGCTGGTAAATCAGGTGCTGGTACACAGGCTGGGAATCCGGAACGATCGCGATATCCTCGGTAAAACGATTTCTTTCGACGGCCATATCC
>CAZZYD010000461.1:0-1831 GCA_964658175.1 uncultured Puia sp.
ATATGATCGAACCCGCTCAGCACCTGGATGGTTTCGTCGGTAGAGCCGTCGTTGACGACCAGAATATGCGGGGTGTATTGTAAAATATCCTGCAAGAGCGCGGGAAGCGTGGCGGCGTTGTTAAACGTGGGCACCAGCACACAAACCCGGAGCTCCTCAAATGCCTGCTGGCTGGCGGTGATATCGTTCATGAGATTAACCCGAAGTTCGGCATCTTTATTCCTGCGAATGTAAGAAAAGAAGGATGAATGCTTCAGGGAGCGGGTGCCGCCGCCTCTTTCATATCGATGCGCAACAGCGGGAGGGCATCCGGATAATGCATCCGGACAAAATCGATCAGACCTTCCCGCACGATACAACGGAGGTCAAAAGCGTCGCTGGAACTGTTGGCACTCATCAGCGCCCGGATCTCGATGGTTTTTTCGGTGGCATTCGTGACCTGCACAATATTCACTTTTCCATTCCAGAGTTTACAGCCTTGCAGAAGCCTCGTAAGTTCCCCGCGCAGCGGATCTACCGGTACCGTATAATCGAAGTAAACGAATACGGTTCCCAGGATCTCCGATTCCGTGCGGGTCCAGTTCTGAAACGGTTTTTCAATGAAATAGTTGATCGGGATCACAAGCCTCCGGAGATCCCAGAGTTTCATCACGACATAGGTGAGCGTGATCTCCTCCACCCTGCCCCACTCCCCTTCCACGATCAGCACATCGTCGATGCGGATGGGTTGGGTAAAGGCAATCTGGAAACCAGCCAGAAAACCTGAGAGCGATTTCTGCGCGGCGAAGCCAATAATGACGCCACCCACGCCCACACCGGTGAGCAGGCCCGTGCCCAGTTTACGCAGACTCGGAAAACTCATCAGAATAAAACCCAGCGTGATCAGAATGACGAGGATGATGGCCAGGCGGCGGATGAACTGTAGTTGCGTGCGGATTTTTCTTTCCCGGAGATTGTCGGCCTTGTTGATATCATAATGGACAAAAACATAGTCCTCACAGATCTTCAATATGCCCAGCAGCAAACCGGCAAAGGCAACCATCAGCAGGATGTCGACCGTGCGGTCAAGACTTGTGAACATTTTCGGTCCTGCCCGCAAAAAAGACAGCAGGCTTTTGAACATGAGGAGGGGCAAAAAATAAGACAGGGGCCGGCTCATCCTTTTTCGCACGGAGCGGCGAAGGGAAAAACTGCCATCTCCGGCCAGCTCCCAACCCATGATTTTCTGGATCAGCCATTTAAGCAGAAAACCGAAGATCAGCGCGATAAGGATCAGCAACAGATTCCAGACGATGTCCGGCAGTTTATCGGCGATATTTTCCAGGTAGTCAAACAAGATGACGCAATCTACGAAGATCGTAATTCAAAAACTGCAGCGGCAAACGGATTGGCCATCGCGGCCGGATCGATTTCGGCATTTATCTGAATCCGTTCTCCCGTAAGGATATTTTCCGCCGACCCGGTGAAATCAACAGGATATTTTTTTGCTGTGGTCAGCGTGGATGGCAGGCCAGCCAGCACCAGCAGCGTGGTTTGTGCATGCTGGCGCATAAATCCGATCCACTGGGCATCGGCGATCACCGGCGTATAGATCCCTTTCCAAAAGAGATCTGGCTGATCCCTGCGGTAAGCCAGTAATTTTTTTATAAAATACATTTTCATCATCCCCTGCGCTTCCTGTTCGGCCAGCCATTCCTGTAAAAATTGCCATCCTTTTGCTTCAAGCGCTTCCATACAGTCGAGCATCCGAATGCGAAAAGCAAAATCCACCGGACGACGGTTGTCCGGATCCACCAGACTGAGGTCCCAGAATTCGGCGCCCTGGTAAATA
>CAZZYD010000462.1:0-1831 GCA_964658175.1 uncultured Puia sp.
CCGATTTATAGAAATGGCTGTCGAGCAGGTGGATCTCGCCATCCGGATGCAGGTGTTGCAGGCAGTACGACAGCGTTTCCCTTAGCGATTTGAAATACTGAATCGATGCGGCAAACAAGATGACGTCGTATGCCGCTTCGGCAGGGATTCCCGTAAATATATCTCCATAAATAAAATGGAGGTGGGGGTCATCATTGAACACGCGGGCTGCCTGCTGCAATTCGGTGAAATTGATATCCATGGCAGTCACGCGGGCCCCCGGAATGCGGGCCAGTGCATGAGACAGCCAGCCGTTGCCACAACCCACTTCCAGGATCATCAGGCGTTTCCTTTTGGCAGAGAGATAGCGGATCAGTTTATCGCTCGAACGCCGCCGCAGTTTCCACTCTCCGGCATGACAGTGTTTGGGATCGATGCGCGGCAACTGTTCCACTTCTTCATCACTGTATAAACGGTTTTCCATACAACGGATACCGATGTATTTTTTTTCAAACAGTCCGTTGCCGGGTCTGGCGTTTCCGGTAAACCGGATATTGGTGAGGATGGATGAGTCGGGTAAGGCCATGACTTTGCGTTAAAATCCCTGGATCTCCGGCTGCCGGTATTTCCAGATTTTGTGCAATAATTTTATTTCGTAGGGGTACTGATAGAGACCCGCGCGGTAACGGATGCCGGCGGCGAAACGCAGCAGCTGCCGTTTGACCCTGTTCAGGCGTATATCCGACACCGTTGGATAGTACCCATTGAGTACGGTTTCGAAATCGCGGATCTTGTTGATCATCTCCGGCGTCAGCCAGGGCGTCAATGGATTTTTTCTCAGGTCAAAACTTTCCCACGCCGGACTGATCCAGTCTTCCAGTGTCTCCGGGAAGCGAAATCCCGTGGAAAGGGTTTTATTGTACAGTTCGGATCCTTCCGTAGGCACCGGACTATAGATGTAGATGACGATTTCGGTATGGGGATTGATCTCTTTGATCTCTTTGATGAACTCGATGTCCTGGTCGATCTGCTTCATCGCCTGTTCGGGCGTCTCTCCCGGCATTCCGAGCACAAAAGAGTATTCGGGAATGATGTCGAACCGAGCCATCCTGGCGGCAAATGCGCGGATCTGGGCGGCCGACTGGGTACCGCCTTTATCCATTTTTTTCAGGATCTCGTCGTTGCCTGTTTCAGCGCCAAAGAAGATCATCTTACATCCCGCTTCCCGCATTTCGGCGAGCGTGGCATCCTTATATTTATCGATGGTGTCGATGCGTCCTTCTCCCCACCAGATCATCTTATTGTCGTGGATCAGCTTGGAGAATTCAGACACCCGTTTTTCGGATACGAAAAAGTTGTTGTCATGGAACTCGATCGAATCCGCGCCCCAGGTATCGCGGATAAACCGGATATCGTTGTATACCTGCACCGCGGGTTTTGCTTTCCACCGCGCCTGGTAAATAGGCACGACGGCACAAAAGGAACAGGTGAAGGGACATCCGATGCTGGAGTGATATGCGAGTGTCTTGTTGCCAAGATAGGTCTTGCCCAAATATTTTGTGAGCGGATACATTTGATCCAGCTTTTCGTAGGGCAGGGCGGGCAGCGTAGCCTGTTCGATCAGGTCTTCCTTTAACGTTTTTACGATCTTTCCTTCCGAAAGATAGATCAGGTTTTTGATATGCCGGTAGGGCAGGCCTTTGGCGAGCGCATCGATGAGTTCCGGGAATGCATGGTCACCCGGACCGTTGATCACAAAATCCACATATCCCGAATTCAGCACCACTTTGTGCTGGTTGGATGGAAAATAGCCGCCCCAGATCATGACAATTCCGGGAAAGGATTCGCGGAT
>CAZZYD010000463.1:0-1820 GCA_964658175.1 uncultured Puia sp.
TCCATGACTGGCATGCAGAAGTCCTCGCAATTCATCGAAGACGCCTCGTTCTTCCGCATCCGGACCGTGAATTTCGGGTATACCATCCGGCCCCGTCATCCTTCAGGATACAGCTCGCTTCGATTGTATCTCCAGGCACAGAATCTCTGGGTGCTGACAAAATATTATGGCTTTGACCCGGAAGTGAGTTCGAACGGGGGCAGCAACCCCGAAACCGCCGGTTTGGATTATGCCGCTTACCCGCAGGCAAGAACCTTCACGTTTGGCGTAAACTTCAACTTCTAAAACAATGACCGTGCATAAATATATTTTGCTGCTCCTGCTGGTTGCCGCTGCTTCCTCCTGCAAAAAGATCCTGGATGTAAAATCGCCGAATTCCGTCGTGGATGCGGATGTGTTCACGTCGGTGAGCGGCCTGCGGAATGCCCGGATAGGAATGTATGCCACGCTGCAGGACAAGAACTATTACGGTGGCGTATACCCGCTGTTGGCGGAATGTTATACCGACAATGGCACCACAGGGGGCTATGATGTGATCGATCTGAACGATATCGCGGCAAAAGCCGTCGGCACCGCCAACATTTACACCACCGGAATATACCAGTCGATCTATAACACGATTTATACGGCCAACAAGATCATTGAAAATATCGATAAGGTGCCTGATGTCGACCCTACAGAAAAGAGTAATATACTTGGTGAAGCCCTGTTCGTTCGCGCGATTGGTGAGTTTGACCTGCTGCGGATGTTCGGGGAACACTGGGACAAAAGTTCCGCCATGGGCATCTCCCTTCCGCTGACCACGGAAAATGCGGAGGTGCCCATAGCGCGGAGCACCGTCGATGCCTCTTATAAACAAATTATCGCTGATCTGCAGGCGGCACTGACCGGGCTGAATACAGACAACGGCGAACAATATGTTTCGGCGGCTGCCGCGATGGCTTTGCTGGCCCGGGTGGATTTGTATTACAAAGACGACGCAGGGGCCGTTGCCATGGCAACGGAAGTAATCAACAACAGCGCTTACAGTCTTTTCGGGCCGGATGACTTTACAAAAATCTATACCGATCGCCTTACGGCGGAGAGCGTTTTCGAGCTGAAATTCGATCTGCAAAATCCGAGCGCCTATAATTCGCTTACCTATGTCCGTGATGACGCCTTAAGATCTGACGTCGCCTTCCTGGTGTCGGAAGACCTGGATTTGTTTTTCCAATCCCGTCCCGACGACCGGCGAAACGCCCTGGTGGATTATGTGAACCAGGATGGCAGCATCAACCCCGATGGGCGATCGCAGAAATACCGGGGTGAAACAGCCAAGGACAATTCGGGCTTTATTCTGCGGCTGGCGGAGATGTACCTGATCCGTGCTGAAGCCGCCGGACGCACAGCGGGCCTTGGAGATCTGAATACGATCCGCGAAAGCCGGGGCATGACCGCGCTTACTGCCGGCGACGTTCCGGATGATGCCGCCTATCAAACAGCGATCCTGGACGAACGTCGGGCTGAATTGAATTTTGAAGGCCACCGGATGTTCGATGAGGCCAGAACCGGCACCGTCCCTTCCGGCGTGAATCCCATTATGCCGATTCCACAGCGGGAGATCAGCGCCGGAAAAGGAGTGGTGGTTCAGAACAGCGGTTACTGATCCGCTAAATATCTTTTATGTCGCACCTGCCATACACTGATTTGCTGAAAAAGATCTTTGCCGGTTTCATGAAGACCGATCCGGAACTGGCTGCCGTTTACAAATGCTGGGGCGAAAGCCGGCGCGCATTTTTGAAAACGGGTTTGCAGGCCGCGGCGGTGGCCGCACTGGCGCC
>CAZZYD010000464.1:0-1802 GCA_964658175.1 uncultured Puia sp.
CCACCTGTTGGCAGCGTGACGGGTAATTTTGTTTTGGACTGTGCCGCCGCCAGCCTGGATGCATTGTTTTTGCCGGTGGCGGACAGATGCCCATGGGCGATCGCGATCAGCTTTTGCATATCGTCCTGGTTGCGCATTGTAACCGCAAAGCCTTTGCCGTGAAGTTCGATGGATCCGTTGCCCGCGTTTGTCCTGAACCGCGTGCGGGCATCCCACTGACCTTTGTTTTCGACGAATTCAAGATTGGACTGGGCCAATAGCGATGTGCCGCCCGAAGCGAGCACAATCAAGAAGAAAAGAATGCTTTTTTTCAACCGTAGAATTTTAAAAAATGGTGCTGTAGCCGATTTACGAAATCCGGCTCCATTGCGTTTTGCCGTGTTGCTGTAATAAATAGTTTTTCAACAGATCATTCTCCGGTGTGGTTAGTTCGGGATCTGATTCCAGTAGTTGTCGGGCTGCGTGGTTTGCCAGGCTCAGTAAAGGTTTGTCCAATATAATATTTGCCAGCTTAAAATCCAAGAGCCCGCTTTGTTTTGTGCCTGCAATATCTCCCGGACCGCGCAATTCCATATCTTTTTCTGCAATTCGGAAACCGTCGTTGGTTTCGCAGAGGATCCGCACCCTTTCTTTCGCCTCGCGGCCCAGTTTGCTGCCTGTTAACAAAATGCAAAAGCTGGCTTCGCTGCCCCGCCCCACACGACCCCTGAGCTGATGGAGCTGGGAAAGCCCGAATTTTTCGCTGCTTTCCACCACCATCACACTGGCATTCGGCACATTCACCCCCACTTCAATCACCGTCGTCGCCACCATGATCTGAGTATCGCCACGCACAAATCGCTGCATGTTGGTCTCTTTCACCGCCGAAGACTGCCGCCCGTGTACCATGCTCATATAATAGGCAGGTTCCGGAAAATATGCTTTTACATTTTCGTAGCCTTTCATCAGGTTTTCATAATCGAGGGTGGCGGATTCTTCTATCAGCGGAAAGATGATATACGCCTGCCTCCCTTTTTTTATCTCGTCCTTGATAAAATCCATGACGGCCGGCCGGTTACCCTCATAACGATGCACTGTTCGAACGGGTTGCCTTCCCGGCGGGAGTTCGTCGATCACACTGTAATCCAGGTCGCCGTAGCCCGTCATCGCCAGCGTTCTCGGGATCGGGGTGGCCGTCATCACCAGCATATGCGGTGGCACCGTGGCTTTCGCCCAGAGCCTGGCCCGCTGGGCAACACCGAACCGGTGCTGCTCATCCACGATCACAAAACCCAGTTGCCTGAATACCACCGGATCCTCCATCACCGCATGGGTGCCGATCAGCATATGAAGGCTGCCATCGGCAAGCTGCTCCAGCACCTGACGCCGTTGTTTCGATTTTACCGAACCGGTGAGCAGTCCGACGCGAAGCGGCAGGTCCTTGAGCAGGGTGGTGAAATGCGTATAATGCTGCCTGGAAAGGATCTCGGTGGGCGCCACCAGACAACTTTGAAATCCGTTGTCGGCGGCGAGCAGCATGGCCAGCAGGGCAACCATGGTTTTGCCGCTGCCCACATCGCCCTGCAACAGCCTGTTCATCTGGTGACCGCTGCCGGTATCCTTTCTGATTTCTCTTAGCACCCTTTTTTGTGCCGCCGTGAGCTCGAAAGGAAGGTAGCCGGAATAAAACTGATTGAAGAGAGGGCCAACCTGCTCAAACAACACCCCACGGGAACTCCGGTGTCTTTTGGACCGGGTGAGGCCTGCCCTGATCTGTGAAATGAATAGTTCGTCAAATTTCAGCCGGTTGACTGAACGCTGCC
>CAZZYD010000465.1:0-1797 GCA_964658175.1 uncultured Puia sp.
GTACAGCGTCAGTGCCAACGGCGCCTTCAACAAAAACAAGGTGATCGAACTGAGTGCGACCAACAGCAGCCCGATTCTCGATGGCAATAGCAATCTCAACGGTGGGTACAGTCCCCAGTCAGGCTATAGTCTTTCGATTACGCAGCCGGGACATCCGTTTGCCCAGTTTTACGGATTCAGGGCCACAGGGATCTACCAGAACGCGCAACAGATCGCCGCGCATCCGCAATTTGCAGGGCAGACGGCCGATGTGGGTGACCTGATTTTTGAAGACGTGAATCATAGTGGCACCCTGAGCGATAGCGACCGCACGGTGATTGGGAATCCAAACCCGAAACTGGTGTATGGTTTCAACTTTCAGTTTACTTACAAGGGATTCGATGCTTCTCTGCTGTTCAGCGGCGTGGCCGGGGTGCAGATCCTGAACGAAACCAAACCGAATGCGCAATACCTGTTCAGCGACGGAAATACGACTTCGGCCATTTTCGGTGATTCTTTCCTTGGGGGCAACGGTCTCACCAGCCAGCCCCGGACCGGGAAGTTCGTGACCAGTGGAAATTCGACCACCTTCATCACCGATCCCAATGGCAACTATACCCGGCCGAACAGCTACTTCGTGGAACCCGGGGGTTATCTGAAGCTGAAGAACCTGCAGGTGGGATATACCTTTTCGCTGAAGGCGTTGCAGGCGGCGCACATCAGCGCGCTCAGAATATACGGTATGGTCAATAATGTGTTTACGATCACCAAATACTCCGGACTCGACCCTGAACTTTCAGGAACGGTTACAGCGCGGGGCATCGATTATCCAAACCAGTATCCGCATACCAGGATTTACGCCGGCGGAATCACGCTTAGTTTCTAACATTTCGATTGCAGGTAAAATGAAAAAAATGAAAAGAACTGCCATTTGCTATATCCTTACCGTTGCCCTTTTTACCATCGGATGTAAAAAAGATCCGGTGGACGTGGTGCCCAACAACGTGTTCAACAACGCAAACTATCCCACAACGGAAGATCAGTTGTTCTCGGTGCTGGTGGCCCCCTACGGTAATTTCCGGTCGGCCGGGCTTTACGGATTTGAATTCCGGTCGCACGATATCGACATCCTGGATCATACCGCCGACCTGGCTTATACGGGTGATATTTCCTGGAACGACGAATCGGTGAATAATCTCAAGTCGAACAACAACTATGCGTATGATTTATGGCGCGGGTTATATGCCGGGGTGGCCGAAACGAATACCTTTTTCCAGGCAGCCGACTATTTTGAAGCGAAATACGCCACGGCCGCCGACAGTTCGAGTCTGCAGACGATGCGCGGCGAAGCGCATTTTCTGCGCGGCTTGTATTATTTTGACCTGGAATGTTTGTTCGGACAGGGATATCTTACCACAGGCGGAAGTAATGCTGCTTTGTCCGGGGTACCGATTATAACTGCCATTGCCAACAGTCTCGATAGTACCCAGGTAACCCGGAATACCACCGGGCAATGCTGGGCTTTTATAATCAGCGAGCTGCAACAGGCCGCGACACTGTTGCATGGTAAAGTATGGGATGCCGCCGATGCGGGCCGCGCTACCGAGTGGGCCGCGAAATCACTGCTCGGTAAGGCCTATGTGTTTACCCAGGACTGGGCAGACGCCAAAACCACCCTGGTCGATGTGATCACGAACAGCGGCAAGACCCTGATGCCCTATGCAAAATACCGGGATGCCTTTATCGGCATAGCTGCCAATGAATTCAACGAGGAATCTCTTTTCGAGATCAATGTGGAAAGAGATCCTACGGCGGGCT
>CAZZYD010000466.1:0-1790 GCA_964658175.1 uncultured Puia sp.
ACGGAAACCCTTCCGGGTGAAGACCAGCTGTTGTCTGCGGCGGTCCGAAAAATAGAAGCGCTGAACCATAAATACGGCAAAGAGAAAAACGAATTGTTCTTCCTGTTCCATCGCCCAAGAAAATACAATGCAAAGGACCGCATCTGGATGGGCTATGAAAGGAAGAGAGGAAAACTGGGAGAGATGAATGCACTGCTCCGCGGACACGGGAAGGAAAACTTCTCCGCCATCGTGGCGGAAGAAAGCGTCTATTTGAAAGTAAAATATGTGATCACGCTTGATACGGATACACAACTCCCCCGCGATGCAGCCTGGAAAATTACGGGCACCATGGCCCATCCGCTCAACCATGCGGTATACAACGAGAAAAAGCAGCGCATCACGGAAGGGTATGGTATACTGCAGCCACGCGTGGTCGTGAGCCTGCCTTACGGTAACTGCTCCCTGTTTTCCCGCATGCACGGCAATGAACCCGGCATCGATCCGTATACCCGTGCGATCTCCGACGTATACCAGGATCTGTTCAGTGAAGGATCCTTTATAGGGAAAGGCATTTATGATATCGATGCGTTTGAAAAAACGATGAAGAACCGGTTTCCTGAAAACCGTATTCTGAGCCATGACCTGCTGGAAGGAAATTATGCGCGCTCCGGTTTGTTGAGCGACGTGCAATTGTATGAAGCCTACCCGGAAAGATATGAAGTGGACATGAAGCGGCGCCACCGGTGGGTGCGGGGCGACTGGCAGATCGCCAGCTGGATACTTCCCTTCGTGCCGAATGCGCAGCGCAAGCTGGTAAAAAATCCCGTGTCGGCCCTTTCCCGGTGGAAAATATTTGACAACCTCCGGCGGAGTCTCGTACCGATCGCCCTGTTTGTGTTGTTTCTTTTCGGCTGGATCTTTTCTCCATCTCCGATGTTCTGGACCGTTTCACTGGTCGTCATTTTACTGTTACCCATCACCATCCAATTTTTCTACGAGATCTGGCGCAAGCCCGAGGACATCAAAATCGTTCATCACGCCATGCTGAGTCTACTGTCTGCTTCCTATGGATTTTTCCAGCAGGTGCTCACCGTACTCACGTTGCCGTATGAAGCGGGTATGAATGTGGACGCGATTTTCAGGACCAACTGGCGCATGATCATCAGTCGACGCAAACTCCTGCAATGGAATCCTTCGGTGAACCTGATCAACAGCAGCAACAAAAGTTTATTGTCGTCTTTCGCGGGGATGTGGTTTTCTCCCGTGGTATCCATCGGCCTGTTTTATTATCTGAGCAATTATGCGCCGGCCACCCTGGTATCTGCCCTGCCATTTTTAATTGGCTGGTTTATCGTGCCTGCCGTGATCTGGCGCATCAGTTTGCCGGGTAAACCACGCAAAGCGGATCTTTCCGCAGAACAAAAAGGATTTCTGTATAAATTATCCAGGAAGACCTGGGCATTCTTTGAAACATTCGTCGTGGAGGGAGATAACTGGCTTCCACCGGATAATTACCAGGAAAGTCCGGTAGAACGAATTGCGCACCGAACCTCACCCACCAATATCGGCTTGTCGCTGCTGGCCAATCTTTCCGCGCTTGATTTCGGTTATATATTTCCCGGCACCATGCTCGATCGCTGTTCGAATACTTTCCAGACCATGGAGAAGATGGAACAGTTCGAGGGGCATTTTTATAACTGGTACGACACGCAGAGTCTCATGCCCCTGTCACCGAAATATATTTCCACCGTCGACAGCGGCAATATGGTGGGTCACCTTCTGGTGCTAAAACAGGGACTGATGGGTAT
>CAZZYD010000467.1:0-1784 GCA_964658175.1 uncultured Puia sp.
ATACGTGGCAATCGACGAGGCTGCGCTAAACAGGACCAATCCCAGGACAGACTCCTATTTAAAGATAGGTCCGTCCGGATCAAGCTCGGAGTACGGCGTGTCTGATCAACTAAACGCGCCATCTATCGGTTCAATCTTTGTATCGGGAACGGATGTTTATTGTGCAGGCAGTGGTCTCAAGGGGACAGGGTACGTGAATAGTGTACCCCAGGTGGATGTGTTCGCGGCCTATTTTACGAACGGGGCGGAAACCTTTCTACCCCCACCACCAGGTTTGCTACCGGTGGAAGATTATGTCCGTGGGGAAGCGGCGGGGGTAGCCGTTTCCGGAAGCGATGTTTATGTAGTCGGCTGGCAGCAAACTAATTGGATTGGTGAAGGCGTCGTCACCAATGCCAGATATTGCACGCTTTGGAAAAACAATGCGCCGCAACTTTTGCCATGGACTGATGGCGGCCCTGCTAACGGGTTCCCGACTTCAATATTTTTGGCGGATAATGATGTGTATATATCGGGCGCAGTCCAAAACGAAGCAGTATACTGGAAGAACAATGTGATATCGATTTTAGACAACAACACTGGTAGTAGCAGTTCGTTTGGTGCATCCATTGGGGTATCGTCAATTGGAGATGTTTATGTAGCAGGGTACGATGGCGGTACTGCAGCGGTGTGGAAGAACGGCACGAGAACGCTCCTGGGTACGGCCGGAAACAGCCAGGCGACCGGGCTGTTTCTTTATACGCATTAGGGTCACGACAATGGACCGGGCATTTAATTTGGGAACCATTGAATTTTTCAGTGGTAAACCAAACTGATGACGGTGTGACAAGTAAGCTGTATAACCGCCAGGAAGCAATACCGAATACGCGTTCCTCTTAATTTTTCTATTTGGGATCTGATAACTCATTAAGGCTTATAAATTCATCAGGCCTTACTTGATGCTCGCAAATTAAATGCTCTCGATTTTTAAAGCCCGCCGCAAGCTATCGAATTTCATTTTTGATAAGGGGCTATACAAGTGGTTGACGGCTTCCCAGGTTGAGGTATCTGACATAATCGGAACAATGAAGTAATTTGAAACAGTCGAATCAGTTATATAAGTTGGTCCCGATGGGTGCTGTTTAATAATGATATATTGGGTGTTATACCCGAAAGAAACAACAGTAGGTGCTACTAAAGCCGAATAAGTGCTCCCATCCGTTTCAGAGTGGTAGCTGAGCATCATCTCCGAATACACGTCTGCGGCAACGATGAAATAATTCCCGACTATCCTCTGTTTAAAGGTTGCTGTTCGGCAAGCAAAATTATAAGAAAGAGTGAAGGATACAATCAAATATCGAATATTCATCATTTTCTTAACGGGTCCATTATTACCATCGTTTGACCAACGCTACTCGTTGGTCCGGTTTCCGAATTCCAAGAATTCGGAGTTGCATGATAGGCAGCGGATCTTAAATTTGTCACAGTATACAAAAATAAAAGTGATCGTTCCGTCGAAGCCTACAGGCTTCACAAGCGCTAAATTCCGGATATCTTCACCTGAAATAGCAACATTAAACCTGTATCAGGCATAGCCTGAATATCCCGAGTGATCTTTAGCAGTCCAGTCCTTACCATAATCCGAAAGCCCACCGTTGTCATGGAGTGCTCCAATGGCAGAGTCCGAACGAATGTTTCCCACTTACCTTCGTCAAATCAATTTTCAGACCGGCTGTCGTCGTCGCCGGTTTGTGATTCCCAGGGTCCGTTGAGAATAATCGAGCTGTCATGCGTGCTCTTGGAAA
>CAZZYD010000468.1:0-1759 GCA_964658175.1 uncultured Puia sp.
TCCGGTGGCGGTGTGATATTATTCAGGTCCTGTTTTTTTTTATTGGCATTGTTCGCTTCCTTCAGGATCTTCTGTTCATCCGGCGATAATTTTGAATCCACGGGCACATGCGGTGAACTGGTATCCATATATTGATTGGCATTGCCATTTCCTTCATTGTCGCCTTCGGCGCCCGGCGGCGCCACCTTATCGAAAAGTCCCGAAAAGTTCATATCGCTTTTCAGGTTTTCGGGTTGCACGAAATGGGCGCGCTTATTCAGACCGACTTCTTTGTCTGCCGACGCCTTTGCATAAAAATATTCCCAGATCGGGCGTGCCGCGCGGCCACCTTCTCCGAGTCCGCCGTCCAGCCGCACAAAATTATCGTCGCAACCGATCCATACCCCTGCCAGCAGCTGGGGCGTGTACCCCATGAACCAGGCATCCGTATTTCCCTGGGTGGTGCCGGTTTTGCCGCCCATCTCCGCAATGCCGAGACGGTCGCGCATGCCGGCGGCCGTGCCGATATCCACCGTTCCCTGCATCATCCGGCTCATCGTATACGAGGTATTCTGGCTCAGCACTTCTTTTCTTTCCGTGTCAAACCGATCCAGCACATTGCCGTTTTTATCTTCTATGCGCATCAGGTAATATGGCCTCGTGCTGAATCCGCCTGACGGAAACATGGTATAGGCCCACATCATCTCGTACAGCGAAATTTCCACGGCGCCCAGACAAATGGAAGGATAGGGTTCGAGCTTTGATTTAATATTAACATTGTGCAGAAAATCGACAAACCGCTTGGGCGTCACCTGTTTCATGATATAGGCAGATGCGCAGTTGAGCGAATAGGCCAGCGCCGTGGCCATGGTCACCTGATCGCCGCGGCTCCCACAAAGTCCCCTGGCAGGCACCTGTCCATATCCGTCGAAGTATTGCGCTGTATTCTCGCAGGGTGTTTCGGGCGTAAAGCCCACATCTTCGATGGCATCGGCATACAGGAGGGGCTTGATGGAAGAACCAACCTGTCTTTTGGTATTGATATTGGCGTGGTCGAATTTATAAGTTTTGAAATCGATGCCGCCGATCCAGGCTTTGACCGCACCGCTCATGGGATCCATGGCCATAAATGCCGTCTGCAACATCTGGCGGTTGTATTTTATCGAATCCAGCGGCGACATGACGGTATCCGTTTCCCGCCGTGAATTCCAGGCAAAGACTTTCATCTGCACGGGCACGTCAAAGGTCTTGCGGATTTCCACGGCGGGCATGCCATCGTCTTCCAGGTTCCGCCAGCGGTCCGTATTGCGGATCATCCCTTCGAGGGTGTTGGCGTGTTCTTTCCAGGCCGTGCCCTTGCGCACGGCAGGCTGCGCGTTCAGCACTTTCTGCAAACCGGGCAGCTGTTTGGCCACGGCTTCTTCTGCATACAATTGCATGCGCGGGTTGATCGTGGTATAAATCCTGAGTCCGTCTTCGTACAAATCATAAGGCTCGCCGGTAGCGGGATTTTTATGATCCTTGCACCATTTTTTCAGATCGTCGCGGATCACATCCCGGAAATACGGCGCGAGTCCGTTGTTTTCATCCAGCTTTTTATAATTTGACAAATCGATCGGCAAAAGCTGCAGTCGCTTGGCTTCGGCAGGGTCGAGGTAACTGCCTTCGACCATACGGTTGATCACGGTATTGCGCCGGAACATGGCCGCCTTTGGGTTTTTTCTCGGATTGTACAACGTATTGCCATTGAGCATGCCGATCAGCACCGCCGCTTCATCCA
>CAZZYD010000469.1:0-1756 GCA_964658175.1 uncultured Puia sp.
AGGAGTTAAATTATAAAAGCTGTAGTTTCCATTCAAGTCAGCACTGGTCTGGTGTCTTTTTCCGTTTGCATCAGTTGCTATGACCTG
Organism: uncultured Puia sp.; assembly: GCA_964658175.1. Classification (GTDB taxonomy): domain Bacteria; phylum Bacteroidota; class Bacteroidia; order Chitinophagales; family Chitinophagaceae; genus Puia. The sequence continues at coordinate 88 of CAZZYD010000469.1, forward strand.
TACGCCCTGCAGCGGAATCCCCTGCCAGTTTACCACTGACCCACTGATAACACCAAATCCTGGAGGAATGAGTTCCTGCCCGGTCGGAGTCCAAAGCACGCCCGCTTTGAGACGCTGAAACATAAAAGTGCTGAAGATTTTATCGAAATAGACGGCTATTCCGTCGAGATCGTAATCATTTTGATTTTTAATCAGAAAGCAGGCAGCATTGCTAATAACTGATTGATCTGTTTCGGAGGATTGTTGATAGGTAACGTCGGTGTTCAACTTTCCGGTTAGGATGCCATTTAAGTAGGTTGACTGAGAGTTCGAATCACCCGTCGGTTGAATAAAACTGTTTTGTGCGTAGGAGATTGATAATTCGTCAGCAGAAACGAAAGACTGCTGATAGGAATTCCCTAGAGCATAATTTACTTCGACGCCCGTGTCGAGCCACCATCTCCCTATTAATGAGGCTCTGTTGTTGGCAGAGGGATCTATGAACGGGTTTGCCGCAAGTGCCAGATCAACTCCCGAATCCGGAAAAAACTGATCGAGATTGGTTATGAATGGATCTAGTTGAAGTATGGTCTTACGAACATCTTCAGGTATCAAGGAAGCAATCGGATCATTACCCGGCCTCAATAGTTTCCAGGCCGGAATGATCAATATTTGCTCTCCCCCATCCAGATTCGGCCCAAATTCGACACTCGGATTTGCCACAAAAGATCCCGGTGCCGCGCGAGCTCTCGGGATCCGTTTCGTAGGCACCTTGCCAATTACCGAAAAGTTGAGATTTGCGGCGATCACAAATAAATCACCTAAGGGCCCCCAGTAGGCGCGACCGATGGCCTTTTGATTGTCAGCGGTGATAGTAGTATTGCTGGTTTGGCTTATTTCAATATCGTCTTCGGTGATCGTTGTTGAAATCTGGGAGTTATTCACGTATTCCGGACTGTAAAGATTGGGCGCCATATTAGATGCCCATCCCAAATCTGACGTAAATCCCATTGAGAACCGAGTGCCAAAAGACTTGGTTTGTGTTAACGAATTGGTCATGTCTTGCCCTGGCGGACAGTAAACAATTGAAACGGGAACGAAAGACAGCTTGAAATTGCCCAGGTTGGCAGATATCTGGGTAGCCTGCAATAAAAGCGGTGAAGGCGTTAAAATGTCTTGTTTGAGCGTAGTGCCGCATTTAAGATATATAGCATATTGTTCCTTGTACTCTACCATATTCACCGACAAGGCCAGCATTCCAGTTTTTACGCTCGCCGGAGCTGCATCCAATATCACGGACTGCAGATCTTGCTGGACCCAAGTGCCGGAGGACATTTTATATAACGTTCCGCTGAAGAAGGCCTGGTCGCTGACGACGGCATTATTATTGAAAGTCAGCGGGACGGAAAACTGGATTGTTCCGCCAAGGACGTTAAACTGCGTCTTCGATGAGGATGGTTGTATCGACGTGCTAAAAGGGGATTGGATGACCTCCATAGATGCGACGGGATTACCTGGCCATTGCTGCATTTTTCAGATTTAAAAATGAGTGGTTTTAAAATACATCCTATAAGGCTTAGTGGTATTTGGTTTATTTAAAGTCTTGTACCTAAATGTTATAAATGACTGACTGTATAAAAACCATCGAAAAAGAAACCGATATTCGGTAATTCTCGGAGAAACGAGAAAG
>CAZZYD010000470.1:0-936 GCA_964658175.1 uncultured Puia sp.
GGAAATAAAATATTTAGTCTGCAGGATAATGAATACCGGCCTTGCTCCGGATTTCATCCAAAGTTTCCATCAGGAGCATGCTATCGGCGTGGCGCATCACCGGACTTTCAATCAATCCCTGCCGCAGGCATTCGCCCACATGACGTGCTTCGAACTGATAACCATGTCCCGGTTCCGTTGGCACGGATATGATTTGTTTTTCGCGCGTGCCGGGATAAAACCATATTTCCGCGCCGGGTGAATAAAAGCGATGGGTGAGGTGGATGCGGCCTTTACTGCCACTGATATCGGTATCTGTCTCGAGGTTGGATTGAAAACTTGAAAATAACTGGGCCATGGCGCCGTTTTCATATTTAAACAGCACGGCGCATTGCTGATCCACGCCCTGCGGCGATGGCGTCATCGACGCTTCGATCTGGTCGGGCTTACCGAGCACGGCCAGCGCCATAAAAACATTGTAAACACCGATATCCAGCAGGGTGCCTCCACCGAGTGCCGGATCGTATAGCCGGTAGGACGCGTTCTCCGGTGGCACAAATCCGAAATTTACCAGCACGGAACCGATGGTGCCGAGTTCGCCATCCTGAATCATCTGCATCACCCGCTGATAATGAGGAAGGAATTTCGTCCACATGGCTTCCATCAGAAAAACTTTTTCTGCCCTTGCGACGGCGATCATTTCCGCCACCTGGCGGGCATTGATCGCAAACGCTTTTTCGCAGAGTACCGCTTTTTTGTGACGGAGACAAAGCAATGCGTGTTCGTGGTGCAGACTATGGGGAGAGGCAATGTAAATGACATCCACTTCGGAATTGGCCACGAGTGCTTCATAGCTGCCATGACTGAAGGGAAGGTTAAATTCCCGGGCGAAGGCGTCGGCCGTTTCCTGTTGCCGTGAACCTACTGCTACGAGTGCCGCGCCGTCGGTGACGGCGG
>CAZZYD010000470.1:946-1746 GCA_964658175.1 uncultured Puia sp.
GCGTATCGGCGATGCGGCAGAGCAGGTAGGCGACGGTGACGGCCAGATCGAGCGCAAATTTCCGGGCAATCTTACCGGATCCTAAAATTCCCCACCGGATCGTTTTTTCCATCTTGTGATTTCGTTTTCGTCAGCTAGTTTTTTTGTCCAGCTGTTGCAGGAGCGGACTGAGTGTCAGCCATGCAATTACGGGAAAAAAATGCATCGGCACGGCAAGACCCGGGAACAATTCGGGATTTTCCAGGTCAAGTGGCAATTTCACGGCGATGGCCGCGAGTATGCTCGCAAAGGAAAGAATCACAAAGGTGAAATTGAAAACAATGGCTGTTTTGTCCTTCAGCCATCTGTGTAAAATAAAATAACCGACGGAGGCGATCAGGGTACCCGCAATACAGGCGCCGATGATTTTGATCGGGGACAGCATTTTGCTGAAGTCGACCTCATTGGTTTTAAAATATACTTTCTGGTAGACCAGACAGGCGATGGCTGCGAGCACGCCGGCAGTCAGTCCGATCAGGAGGAGTCGTTTAAGCATACGATTTTATTTCTTGGTGACGGGAACGGAAAGATCGAGTTTGATGACTTCACCTACTTCATCTCCTGGCTTGCCGATATGGTAATCGTTGCGGTTCACGGAAAATGATCCCGTGAACAGTCCGCCAGTGCCTTTCCGCGCAAAACTGAAGGGAAGCACGATGGTCTTTTGCACGCCATGGATCTGCAGGAGGCCGCTGGCGCTAAAACCCGTGGGCGTTTTCGCGAATTTGTCGGCCTTGAATGTTATGGCAGGACATTTTGCC
>CAZZYD010000471.1:0-1727 GCA_964658175.1 uncultured Puia sp.
CGTGGATTTCAGGTCTTCAAAAATACTGTGCAGCCTTTCAAGCTGTTTGGGATTCTCGGCAAACAGGTAAATCTGGTATTTTTTTGATTCCCAGGTTTCGAGGTCTTTGATCAGCAGTTCGAAACGACGGTTAAATGCCGGTTGCGGCCTCGTATTGAACAACACCTCAGTTTGCGCCGCCGATGGATCAGCCGTCTTTTGCACCCCTGTCCGGCTGCCAAAGGTTACCCGGTGTTTTGAGCGGATCGCTTCCACCGCGTGGTCGGCCGTGATAAAATCAATTTTCGCAATCGACTTTTTCAACTGCGGATCATCGCCCGCGCCGGTTTGTGCCGGACCGCCGGACTCCAGGTAGTCATCCAGTTCCTTTTCCTGGATGCGCAGCCGCTCCTCGATAAAGGGCCAGTCGTTGAACCAGAGCACCGTATTGTCGGGAATGAATTCAAAAAGGGAAACGCGGGTTTCTGATTCGAACTGGGTTTCGATATTCGGAATGATGTTCACCAGCAACAGGCGGCGTTCGCTCAGCTGCGTTTCCGGATCAAAGATGCGGATCGAATCCACTTCGTTGCCGAACAATTCTATGCGGTAGGGTTTCTCATTTCCGAATGAATAGATATCGAGGATCCCGCCCCGCAGGGCAAACTGACCGGGCTCATATACAAAATCGGTGCGCTCGAAACCGTAATTGACAAAGGATTCCATCATCGCGTCGGGATTGATGGTTTCACCGGATTTGATCCGGATCATGTTTCCTGACAGGGTCTCGGGCAGCACCACTTTTTCGAACAGCGCTTCGGGATAGGTGATGATGATTTTCTTATTTCCACCCGCACTCCATCGTGTCAGGGCTTCAGTGCGAAGCATTACGTGGCTGCTGTTGAGCTGCTGGAAATTCTTGTCGTTCTTGAAGGAGGATGGGAAATAAAATATATCCAGTCCGCGGGTGAGGTTTTCAACGGTATTCTGAATATAGGCCGCGGCTTCGGCGTCTTCGCAGACCACGAGGTGGTTAAGCTGGCTGGTGACGGAATGACTGAATACCGCGCTGATCACGAAAGCCGGTGCGCTGCCCTGCAGGTTCTTAAGGGAAATCTGTTGAGGCTGGGACATAGTGAGCCTGTCCGCCAACTGAAAAAGACGGGATGAACTTTCATACAGATTCGATAACGCCTCAATACTCATCCAGCCTGCAAAGATAGGTTATGGGGCTTAATTCAGCAGGGCTAAGCAACCCCGGCGGGCAAAAAAAGGTATGTATTAAAAGAATCCGCGGGGGTTAGAAAATTCGTTCATAGGTTTGGCCTTAATAAGCTGCATCATAATCAATATTGAAGTTTACCTGGCTGATCGTATGAGGTAGCACGCTGACGGGCGAGATATTGTTTTCCCCGTCAAAAAGATTGGCATAGAAAAGTTCTTTCTTTTTGACAAATAAGGAATATTGACCCGGGGGCAACAGGATTTTGAAATATCCGTTGGAATCCGAAGAAAATTTCCTGACCAGTTTTGTGCTGATGGAAGTATAAAACGCGCTTTCTCCCTGACGGGTCACCTGGGTAAGTTTGGTGAGTTCGTAGAGGTATAAAATGGTTTTGATTCCTTTTGGTTTGGACAGGGATTTTCCGGGAGACGGCATCCGGTTACCGGATATCAGGAATACATAGCCCTCAACACCCGAAGCCTGCAGGGGCACGGTCGGAAAGGAGATCACCGGCAACAGGGCA
>CAZZYD010000472.1:0-1725 GCA_964658175.1 uncultured Puia sp.
TTGCGTCGTCGCGTGAAACAAAGCCTTGAAACAACCTGAATATCTTGTTCACAATCTTATCTCCGCTCCTTCGTTCTCCCTGAACAAAAGGCTTACAATTGCATATGCTCAACAACGCATCTTACCAGATCAAGCTGGCGCAGTTTGAGGGTCCGTTTGACCTGTTACTTTTTTTTATCGAACGGGACGAACTCGATATTTACAATATTCCCATCACCGGCCTGATCAAGGACTTCCTCAACTTTATCCATTCGGGTGAAAAACTGAATATCGAACTTTCGAGCGAGTTTATCCTTTTCGTGTCTACACTGATGCGGATCAAGGCAAAGATGCTGCTGCCCCGCAAGGAAGTGGACGAGCTGGGCAACGAGATCGATCCCCGCCAGGAGCTGGTGAACAAAGTGCTCGAATACAAACGGTTCAAGGAATCTGCTGCCCGCCTGTCGGAGCTCGAAGGCCTGCGGATGCAGCTGGTGCGTCGGGGCAACCTGAACAAGGAACTTTCCGCCGTGGGTGAAGAGTCCGGGGAAGGCACCGAAATCCAGTCGGTCACGCTGTTCAAGCTGATGAAGACTTTCGAGAAACTCATGCAGCGGCAGCAGGAAAGGAAAAACAAACCGGTCCATACGGTCGTGCAATACGATTATACCATGGAAGGCAGCCGGGAGCGACTCATCAGCCTGGTCAGCACGGAAAAGACCATGCCTTTTGAGAAAATCATCGATATCTGCGAAAACAGGATCCACGCCATCTTTCTCTTTCTGTCCATCCTGGAGCTGGTGCAGCTGGAATTCATGAATATCCTGATCGGTGAAGGGAAAAACAACTTTATCCTTGAATACAACGAACCCGCTGCCGCCTGAACGGCCGGTATTTTCTGCCAACTTGACAATTTCTCCGACTGGCATTTTAATTGATGTTTGAACATTAATTAAATGACAACACATGACAAAGACATTATACAAGGCCGCTGATCGGGGACATGCCGAACATGGCGGTTGGCTCAAATCAAACTTCTCTTTCAGTTTTGCCGAGTACCGCGATCCGGAGAAAGTACATTTTGGCGCCCTCCGCGTACTCAATGACGACGTGATTGCAGCCAACGGCGGTTTTGGTACCCATCCCCATGATAATATGGAGATTGTGACCATCCCGACCAAAGGAATGGTGGCTCATAAAGACAGCACCGGCACCGACGGAATCATCCACACCGGCGACGTGCAGATTATGAGCGCAGGATCCGGGATCCGGCACTCGGAATACAATCCTTCCGCCACCGAAGCGCTTGAGCTCTTCCAGATATGGGTTTTTCCGAAGCTTAAAAATGTGACACCCCGCTACGAACAAAAATCCTTTGATGTGGCTGCAAGAATCAATCAATGGCAGGTGGTGGTGAGTCCGGATACAAACGAAAACGGCGTATTGATCAACCAGGATGCGCGATTCTCCCTTACACAGTTGCAGGCGAGAAAGCAGATTTCTTATGAAACGAAATTTCCGGGTTCGGGCGTTTATCTTTTTGTGATCGACGGAGCTGCTAAAGTCGATGGGCAAATCCTGGGTAAAAGAGATGCCCTGGCAATGCAGGATACGAGGTCCTTTGCCGTGGAAGCGACGGAAGAAGCGAGTTTGCTCGCGATAGAAGTGCCGATGAGGTTTTAGTTTTTTTGTTTCACGCGACGAGGCAATCAGTTCACGCAAAGACGCAAAGTTTGCAAAGGCGCA
>CAZZYD010000473.1:0-1697 GCA_964658175.1 uncultured Puia sp.
ATCCAATGCGATTTGATTCTGTGATCTTGACCGGGTGGTTGGATCAACGAGGCCGATCCTCGGCTGGGAGGTGTTCACACTTGAGCCCGCCGGCGTGCGCGCAAAAACAAAGTCGCGTTCGGGAACAGAATCATATAAATAATCCGCCACCTGATCGGTGATATCGCTCATGGCGCTGAAGCTCGTGCCTTCCGATGCGGTTGCCTGGAAGCGGACGCTGCTGCGGTCTTCGAGCGGCGCGATCTCGCTTTGCAGGTTATTCAGCAACAGCCAGATGCTGGCGCCGCAAATAACGATCACCACCCAGGCCACCCAGCGGATTTTCAAGAACCAGGTGAGGAGATTTTTATATCCTCTTTCCATGCCGGCAAAGAAGGGCTCCGTTTTTTCGTAGAACCAGCCATGACTCGAGTCTTTTTTGGTCAGGTATACGTTGAGGACGGGCGTGATGGTGAGGGAAACAAAAGCGGAGATCAGCACGGCCGCCGCCAGCGTAACGCCGAATTCACGGAAGAGCCGGCCGACAAATCCCTGCAGGAAGATCACGGGAAGAAATACGATGGCCAGTGTGATGGAGGTGGACACCACGGCAAAGAAAATTTCCTTACTGCCTTCCAGGGCTGCCGTGCGGATCGGAAGTCCGTTCTCCATTTTCCGGAAGATATTTTCCGTGACCACGATCCCGTCATCCACCACGAGACCGGTTGCCAGTACGATGCCAAGCAGGGTGAGGATGTTAATGGAAAAGCCCGACACATACATAATGAAAAATGTCGCTATCAGCGAAATGGGAATATCAATCAGCGGGCGAAGGGCGATCAGCCAGTTCCTGAAAAAGAAAAAGATCACCAGAACGACGAGGATAAAAGAGATCAGCAGGGTTTCCTTTACTTCAGAGAGTGACTGCCGGATCGTTTTCGTATTGTCGATAAGCACATTGAATTCGATATCGCCTTTGTAATTGTCTTCGATGATCTTCAGCTTTTTGTTGAAGGCATCGGCAATAGCGATGTTGTTGGCGCCAGGCTGCGGGATGATGGCCAGTCCCACCGCGTTCACTCCATTGTATTTCCAGCTTTGTTCGGGCGCTTCCGGACCGAGCTCCACCCGGGCCAGGTCGCTGAGGCGTACGATGCCGGAGCTGTCCGATTTAATGATCAGGTCGCGGAATTCTTTTTCAGAGGTGAGCCGGCCAAACGTATTGATGGTGAGTTCGGTATTGTTGCCGTAAATTTTTCCCGGAGGGAGCTCCACATTTTCCTGGCTCAGGATATTACGTATATCCGAGAACGATAGTCCGAAGGCGTTGAGCTTGTCGGGATTCAGCCAGATGCGCATGGAATAGCGTTTCTGTCCGAATATATTTACCGAGCTGACTTCGTCGATGGTCTGCAGCTGCTGCTGGATCACGTTCTCCGCGAAATCGCTGAGTTCCAGCAGTCCTTTGGTGCGGCTTTGGATGGCCAGGATGATGATGGGATCGCTGTTGGCATCCGCCTTGGATACGACGGGCGGCGCATCGATATCCAGCGGGAGACTGCGGGTGGCCTGACTCACTTTATCCCGCACGTCGCTGGCGGCGGCTTCCAGGTCAAATCCCAGGTTGAATTCAACGGTGATCTGGCTGCTGCCCAGAGAGCTGGATGAGGTGATGGTTCGTATGCCGGGTATACCGTTGATCTGTTTTTCCAGTGGTT
>CAZZYD010000474.1:0-1689 GCA_964658175.1 uncultured Puia sp.
CGACGCAGCGATTGATAGAATACGTTTCATTTTATTTCCCCCGATCTTGATCACTTTCAGGAGACCGTTGCGCCATGGCGCATCCGTCGCTTCGTTGCGTGAAATAAAAGTCGCGAAACACAAGACATGCAAAAAAATCCCCCAAAATTCTTTATTGAAAATCAATCAATTACAACAAAATCCCGTACTTAGTGTAATTTTAACACGAAAACCCTTGCATGGTATCCCAAACCTGCGTATATTTGCATCGCCAATTCGAACAGAAAGAGCCATAAAGGCTGGGTTTAATACACTTCTTCGCTAACGATTCTTCTACAATTTCTCCCTCTGGCTTCGAATATTTTTTTATCACCCTAAAATCATATTCACTATGAAACAGGAACTCACACCATCAAAAATTCAGATGGAACCGGAAGCTTTCAAGATGTTAGTATCAGAAGTTAAAGAAACAATTGCTCTTGATTACGACATGACAGGTATGCAGAAAAATGCGTTCAACGCACTGAACCTTTGGAAAATCAACCGGGACAAGAAAAGCGCGCGTTCGACTTTCAGGAAATGGACAATCATCTAAATTCTGATCGTCACCAGGCTCCAGTTAATCGTACTGGAAAAACACACCGAAGCAAAGAAGCAACGGTGTTTTTTTTTGCCTTTATTCTTACATGATGTTAAGCGCCTTGGCAAACCAGGTACAGGTAAAAGGCAATACGAGGATGGCGACCCCGCCAATAAAATGGTATAAAACGAAGAATGCAGCCACGGAAATCAGGAAAAGAATCCAATAACCAGCGCCAGATTTTTTTGTGTTGTCCATGCGGGGGAAAAATTTATGGAACAAATATAATCTCATTTTCTTCAGCATAAAACAGATAAATATTATTTGCTTTATTTGCAATGTGTGTTTTGGTAATTTTGCCGGTCACAGGAATCTCCAGCTACATGAAATTTCACTTTTTTCTCCGTTTCTATACTAAGCCCGGGCAGGCCTTGTTCCTCACGGGTGATTTTGCCAAGCAGGTGCCCATCCCGCTGACTTACCTGAACAGCGAGTGCTGGCAGACTACCGTAGACACCGGGGATGATCCGTCCTTTCCGATCCATTACGCCTACGAGCTTACCATGGAAGACGGGAGCGTGATCAAGGAATGGGGCAATGACCGCATCATCGACGCACCCGCCAAAACGCTCGATGCCATCCAGCTGGTCGACACCTGGAACCATGCCGGAGAATTTGAAAATGCTTTTTATACTGCCCCCTTCCAAGAGATCTTATTACCCACACCCCGCAGAACGCATGCGGCCAAATCACCAAAAACCTATAGTCACCTGTTCAAGGTCAAAGCACCGCTGACCGGCGCTCAGGAACTGCTTTGTCTGGCAGGCAGTGGTCCCGGCCTCCGGGAATGGTCTGCCGAAAATCCCGTGATCATGAAACGGGAGGGTAACTGGTGGGTTGCCAAAGTGGATATCCCGCGGGAAACCCTGCCGGTGAACTATAAATATGGTATCTATAACGCCAAACACAAGACGCTCCTGCAATTCGAAAATGGTGAAAACCGGATCCTCCATGCGAGCCTGGATGAAGTGCCGCTGACGATCGTGCACGATGGTTTTGTTCATCTTCCGAACAATACCTGGCGCGGCGCCGGCGTGAGTGTACCCGTATTCAGTCTGCGAAGCAAAGAG
>CAZZYD010000475.1:0-1640 GCA_964658175.1 uncultured Puia sp.
TTCAGACGGCAGCCGCTGCAGGTGTTGCCGCCGAAGGTTCTCCAGCGCTTGCGTGTTGTTCTCATCCTTATCAAAATTCAAGCGCGCGGCGATATTGGCACGCAGTTCAAGTCTGGTGTTAAAATCCTGGAAAGCCTGTTCATAAGCGAAGAAGTACACCGCGATGCTCAGCAGGATGATGATGCCCAGCGCCAGCGCGGTGAAAAGCAACGTAATCTTAAGCTGGATCTTCACGGGAGCCCTTTTAAAATATAGCCCATACCCACCACCGTCTGCAAGAGCCGGTCCTCGGGGGTTTCTTCGATTTTTTTCCGCAAATAATTGATATAGACGTCCACCACCTTCGTCTGAAGTCCCGGTTCATAGCCCCAGACCGCTTCCAGGATGTCCACGCGGCTGAGCACTTTTTTCGGATTGCGCATAAAGTATTCGAGCAGCCGGAACTCGGTCGCGGTGAGGCCGATCGTCTTGTTATAACGGTGGACATTTTTTTCGTCCAGGTTCAGCACCAGGTCTGCAAATTTCAGGCTGTTGACGGAAGCTGGCAACGACAGGTCCGTGCTGTTCCTGCGCAGCAGAGCACGTACACGGGCCAGCAGTTCGGCGATCTTGAATGGCTTGGCCATATAATCGTCTGCGCCGGCGTCAAGCCCCATTACGATATTGTTGGTCATGCCCAGCGCCGTCAGCATCATTACAGGCGTTTGAAACCCACGGGCACGCAGCGTTTTGCAGATTTCCATTCCACCGATGCCCGGCAGCATAATATCGAGAATAAATAAATCGTAGGAAAAACGTGCGGCGTGATCCAGGGCGGCGGGGCCATCGGAGGCCACCGACACGGCGTAACCTCCTTCCTGCAACGCTTTGTTTAGCAGCGAAGCCACCGCAGGGTCATCTTCCACCACCAATACCGAAATCTGCGCTTGTTCCATACTGCGGCGAAAATACCCGCGATTATCCTATAGACTTGTTAACATTGGTATATTTGGCCCTATGAATATGGGCATGAACGAATTACTGACGGTAACCTTCACCCTTTTCGCGGTGATCGATATCGTCGGATCGATACCCTTGCTGTTGTCACTGAAAAACCAGATGGGCGGCAACATCGCCGAGTTCAAGGCGACCATTATTTCCGGCGCACTCATGATCCTTTTCCTGTTCCTGGGAGAAGCCCTGCTGCAGGTGCTCGGCGTTGAAACCCACTCTTTTGCGGTCGCCGGCTCGATCGTTATCTTCATTCTGGGTCTGGAAATGGTGCTGGGTGCAGAGTTTTTCAAGAGTGAAAAAGACGGGAAAACAAGTGTTTTAGTGCCCATAGCCTTTCCCCTCATCGCCGGGTCCGGGACACTGACCACCATTATCTCCCTGAAGGCCAATTATAACCAGGCCACGATCTTCGTTGCGATCCTGATAAACCTCGTTTTCGTGTACATCGTCCTGAAATCGCTGAACATAATAGAAAGATTGCTGGGACCGGCAGGAATGCTTGCGGTACGTAAATTTTTTGGCGTAATATTGCTGGCCATTGCCATAAAAATCTTCAGTAGCAATGCTACCGGATTGATCAGATGACAACAATGGCCTCGTCGTACAATGGATAGTATAAGAGTTTCCGAAGCTCCAGATCCAGGTTC
>CAZZYD010000476.1:0-1614 GCA_964658175.1 uncultured Puia sp.
GTGAAACAAAAACGAGTGAAACAGCAAATTATACGATAGACCGCTGAGAAAAACTCCGGCCGTATCTTTTTCCACCACCGGCGGGCCGGCCGCCCCTGTTGGAGGAGCTGGAGGATGAAGAGGAGGCGATCGGAGCGGTGCTTTCCATCATCGGCATATGGTATGGATGATCTGTGGCTACCGGAATTTTCCTGGCGATCAGTCGTTCGATGTCTTTCAGGTAAATTTTTTCTGTGTAATCGCAGAATGACATCGCGATGCCTTCAGCGCCGGCGCGGCCGGTTCTGCCGATACGGTGCACGTAAGTCTCTGCGATATTGGGCAGTTCGTAGTTGATCACGTGGGTGAGCTCATCGATATCGATGCCACGGGCGGCGATATCTGTGGCCACGAGTACGCGGATCTTCTTGGATTTAAAATTATTCAGGGCGAACTGGCGGGCGTTCTGTGATTTGTTACCATGGATGGCTTCGGCGCGGATGCCGGCCTGGTTCAGGTCTTTGACCACTTTATCGGCGCCGTGTTTGGTGCGGGTGAACACCAGGGCTGTTTCGATGCCGGAATCTTTCAGCAGGTGATTCAGCAGCGCGCGTTTGTTGTGTTTATCTGTGTAATACAGGAACTGCTGCACTTTTTCGGCGGTGGAAGAAACGGGGGTCACTTCAACGCGCACGGGGTTGGTGAGGAGTACTTTGGCCAGCTGCTGGATCTGGTCCGGCATGGTGGCGGAGAAAAACAGGGTTTGTCTTTTGACGGGCAGTTTGACGATGATTCGTTTTACGTCCTGCACAAAACCCATGTCCAGCATGCGGTCTGCTTCGTCGAGTACAAAGTATTTAATGTCGTTGAGCGATACATGGCGTTGCTGGTAGAGGTCGAGCAGTCGTCCGGGGGTGGCGACGAGGATGTCGACGCCTTTGCGGAGGGCATTTACCTGGTTGAACTGGGAGACGCCGCCGTACATGACGAGGTATTTCAGGTCGAGGTATTTGCCATAGGCCTTAAAGCTTTCTTCGATCTGGATCGCCAGTTCGCGGGTGGGGGTCAGGATCAGGGCTTTGATGGGACCATGATGGGCTGTTTTGTCATGTTCTCTTTCGAGTTGCATGAGTTGCATGATGGGGATGGCGAAGGCGGCCGTTTTACCGGTACCGGTCTGGGCGCATCCGAGCAGGTCGCGGCCTTCCAGGATGGGGGGGATGGCCTGTTGCTGAATCGGGGTAGGCTGGGTATAGCCTTCTTCTGCTAACGCTTTGAGCACGGGCTCAAGGAGCTGTAATTGATTGAATGACACGATGTATAAAAATTTGATGAGTGAATGTGGTAAGGCTATCAGTTGGAGACTGATACTTTACCTGCCTTACGTTAAGCCTTCACGAGATTTTGAGTGGAGATCACTAAGAAAACGAAGAGAGCAATAACATATAGAACCGTGAAGGTATGACAATTTAGGGAGAATAGCGACTTTTTGTTTCAGCGGGGGGATGCCCGGCTGGTTTCACGCGACGGCGCCACGGATGCGCGACGGCGCAACGGTTTCTCGCCAAGACGCAAAGGAGTGCCAAGGCGGCCAAGGGCTATTGAAAATTATCAGGGGGGTGCTCTAGCGTTGCG
>CAZZYD010000477.1:0-1608 GCA_964658175.1 uncultured Puia sp.
GGCCTATCATTTTTTGGTATCCATCGTTTTGTATATTAACTACGGGGTATGCGTAGTTATTGCAAAAGACTTTCTCGCCAAAAACATCATTCAACTCACCAATCAGTACAGGGGTACATTACTGTACGCCTCCCCTTTTCAGATCCGCCTGCTGGCCAACGATGCAGGCACCGAAAGAATGCCTACGCTGAAAAAGGTAATTTCTACTTCAGCCGGTATCTCCCTGGATGTCTGCACCGCTTTCCGGCACCGGTTTGACCTTAATGTTAACCAGGCCTATGGCATTATTGAAATCGGGCTGCCCATCATAAACCCTATGCAATCCAATGAGCAGGCTGATGCGGTTGGCTACGCGTTACCCGACTTTGAAATAGCGATACTGGATAATAATAACAATCCCCTGCCGCAGGGAACCATCGGGCGCCTAGGCATAAAAGGGCCCGGGATGTTCGATGCTTATCTTCTTCCGGCACAAAAGCGCGACGAGATATTGACGAAGGGTTATTTTATGACCGCGGATTTTGCGTCTGTAAGTGCCGAAGGCCTGATAAAAATAGAGGGCCGGGAAAAATCGGTGATCAATATATCCGGGATAAAAGTGTTCCCGGAAGAAATCGAAGGCGTGCTGGAGACCATTCCGGAAATCAAACTGGCCCGTGTCAGTAGTACCTCCCATCCCCTGCTCGGTCAGATTATCGAAGCCGAAATTGTGCTCGACGAAGGCGGCAGCATCAACACCGAAGACGTGCAGGCTTATTGCCGGGAAAGACTCTCCAATTTCAAAGCGCCCCAACGGATAAAAATCGTGACCGAATTGCCCATGACGAATACCGGAAAACTGCGAAGGAACTAATTTTGTCTGTTCAGCCTTCTCTCATACAAACTAACCAGCATCAGGGTGAGCAGCAAACCATAGAAAACATCTTCGAAGGGAATGGTATAGATCCGGACACCCATATTTTCGGAATCGTTATAAATAACCACCGGGATCATGGTCAGCGCTCCGTTTACAATAAGAAATGGGATCAAAATGACAGCGTATGAAACCAGGAAGGATGAGGCGTCGAAGGTTTTAAAATAGCTTCTGAGTGTATAAAGAAGGAAAATAAAAAGAAAAGTGAACAGGAACGTCCAGAAAGTATAAGCCTGTGGCCGGAAAAAGACGGCGAAGAGCAGCAAGGCGAGGGCCAGTACTTTCAGAACAACATCTCCCTGAGTTTTATTTTTCAATTCCGGGAAATAACATCGGATGCATTCGTAAATAAAAAGACAGCAATAGGGAACGACCAAAAAGAACAGCATTTCCTCCAGGGGGAGGCCGGCAAACCTGATGCCTGTAATATATTTTTCATTGAAAGACCATATGTTTTCCGAGGTAAAATAAATATCCCAGACGATATAAAACAGCGCAGGAAAAATAAGTGCGGGAAAAAAGAATTTCCATTTGGTGAAGAACGCCACTTTTTTATCAAAACTGAGGGCGAGGGGGCCGGCGAGCGCGGCAACCAGGATCAGCAGGTATGTATAATGAGGATTCAATGTAAGGCGATCCGCAATATTAAGAAGAACAGCAGCTGGATCAACATCAGATTTCCCGCGAACCTGTTT
>CAZZYD010000478.1:0-1608 GCA_964658175.1 uncultured Puia sp.
GAGCGCTTCCCAAACAAAGCAAACGCCTTTATCGATGAGTCTTTTCACCACGGAATACACGCGGGTATCTTCGAGCAATTGCTGAACGGCGGTCAGCGGCATTTCCTTTTTATCCAGCAGCGCTTCCGCAACTTTCGCCTCATCTTCGTCCAGTCCGGAAAAATCGGCCCCATACCCTTCGAGGAAAACGAGGATGCTTTCGCTGCTGAGTTTGAAATGAGCCGGCAGTGCGGCGGCCATCACTTCACCTTCGGAACAGAGATAGTATTGCGATATCCATTCCCAGAGCTTTGCCTGTTCGGGGTGGATGAGCGGGTCGGCGTCGAGGACCGAGAGTAGTTCTTTGGGTTCGAAGGCCGCGGGTTTTTCGTCGTGCAGTCTTTTTACGATGCCCGCATATTTTTTATTTTTGAGGGCTACTTCCACGCGGCAGCCGGGCCGCAGCGTTTGCTCAGCCGATATGGGTACCCGCCACGTGTAGTTGCGCGGAATCGCCAGGGGTATGATGACGTCAGCGTACAATCCAGCCGGCTTTATATATGATCAATGCGTTTTCCATTCGTTCGTGCACCAGTTGTTTTAGTTTGTTAATATCCCGGAGGGAATAGTTGTCCGGACTGATCTCCTCCAAAAATACCGCCCTCGATCTGCCGGGATTCAGTGAAAACACGCTCTTGAAATTCATGCGGGTGAAATTATCCAGGAAAAGCACCGGCCGGATGGCCGTCTGCGTTTCGATCGCGATCCGGAATGCGCCGTCATAAAATGATTTCAGGGGCTCTCCGGTTTCGTTGAATGTTCCTTCGGGAAAAATACAGACCGAAATATTTTTCTGCAGCAGGCTTTTCAGCAGCCTTACGCTCTGGGCGCGTTTGTCGGCGCTGCTGCGGTCCACAGTCACCGCGCCCCGTTTGTATATATAGCCAAAGATCGGAATGCGGCTCATTTCGGCCTTGCCGAGTACGCGGAAAACCTGGCCCCGGATCACCTGGAAAAAACAGGGGATGTCGAGATAGGAAATATGGTTGGCGACAAAGATGCTGGTCCTGCTGGGATCATAGGGTGTTTCAAAATAGTTCCGGTGCCGGATGCCGATCAGGAAATACCAGCAGTCGGACCAGATTTTCACCACCTGGCAAATCATGTTACCGCCGCGCACGTTGCCAAAAAAAGAACAGCCAATCACCACGGGGAATACCAGGAGCATCAGCAGTACAAAAACCAGGAAAGCGTATAGGCTATAAAGGAATCTGACGGAAACGGTCAATGCCTTCATGAAATGATCCATTCGGGAGGTAAAATTAACCATTTAGCCGCACATGGACCTAATTGCAGTGGCACTGCCATTCCACGCCCAGTTCGATGCAGGTGATCACGATCAGCTGGTTGCGCGAGGGGGCGACCACGATCCGCAGGTGCTGGTGCTCGTCGGTATAACCTTCGACGGCATATTTGGGGTCAGGATGGGCGGCGGGTTCGCTTTTTTGGTAATTAATGCTGCCGGAATCGAGGATTTCTTCGATTTCATGGGCGCTGATATGCCGGCAGTCCATACGGCACCTGGCGTGACGGGTGAATTTGAGTTTTGCGTGCCGGTTAAAAGGATCT
>CAZZYD010000479.1:0-1584 GCA_964658175.1 uncultured Puia sp.
TTTTTGTGAACAAGTTATTTTGGTCAGCCGCTCATCGTTGCCTCCCGTTTTAATTTCCTGCGATAGGGGCTTGTCCAGTGCCGCCTCAACTGGTTCATCTGGGTGTGGGCCAAGGCCGGGGTGAGCATATCGATGCTGGTGTGCGGCCGCAGGTAGTTGTAGGTGTTCACAGCGTTCGTAACGGCTATCCGGGCCGCCTGCACATTTGGGTATACGTCGTCCAGCAGCTCGGTTTTCAGGATGCCGTTCACCCGTTCCGCTATGGCATTGTCCCTGGGGTCTCCGCTCTGGGTCATGCTGATGCTGATCTTGTTTTCCTGCAATATCCCCACATAATCGTTGCAGCAGTACTGCGAGCCGCGGTCGGAGTGGTGGATCAGCCCTTCGGTATCCCCGCAGGACTGGATGGCCATTCCTAAGGCCTTTACCGGCCCGGCAGCGGTAAGGCTCTCGCTCAAGTGGAAACCTACGATCTTGCGGCTGTACGCATCCGTCACAAGGCTTAGGAAACCATTGCCTTTTTCCAGCCCGATATAGGTTATGTCGCTCACCCACAGCCCGCCGGCTGTTATTGGCGTAAGGTCTTTTATCAGGTTGGGATGCTTTTTCATCCAGTGGTTCGAATCCGTCGTTCTGGGCTTGTTTGCCCTACCCTTGCCCACCAAAAGGCCGTTAAGCCGCAAAAGGTTGAACATGGAATCACGGCCGATATCGATCTTATGCTCCTTCAAGAACGGGGACATCAGCCATAGCAGCTTACAGGTGCCCAGCCTTTTCTGGATCTTGCGGTAATCCATCACCTGCCCGATGATCAACGCCCCTTCAACCTGTGACTTCTCTTTACGGTGCAATTGTTTATAATAAGCTTGGCGCGAACGGCCAGACAGTATACAAAGAACGGATATATCGATCCCGTGCGATTCTTTGGTTTTCAAGACTGCCTGGCGCCAACTTTTTTTCTCATATCGGTACCAAACCGCTCGTCAGCTATATCTATGGTCGCTTCCAACAACAGCACACGTATTTGCGACAGGCGCAGCTCTTCTTGCAGATGTTTGACGTCTGTAGGCATTTCAACACCCGCAGCCTCCTGTTCCAATGAAGGTTTTTTTGCAACACCTCCTGGGTTTAGCAACCGCTCCTTCCTATTCAATCTTTGGTAAGCCATTATCCATTTATAAATCACATTATGATCATAGTCATATTTGAACGCCAATTTACGCAGGCTTATGTCCCCAGTCAAATATTCGAATATTATTCGTTCTTTTATTTTTTCTACCTTCACGATTGTTGTCTCCTTGTGACAACCCTAATCAGTACGACACACCACGTGTAAAAATGGAACGCCAAATTTAATCCGGCGGTACCCGAAGCCCAGGTCCCTACGAACCATTTTTGAATGACCTCAAACTTTTTCAGTTTGTTTGATGATTAATCCGATTTGAGATAGCTTAGCCGTTTTGACTGAACCGCATTTTAATATATGGTGTTTAAACAATTGGAGCATCCGTTGCGTCATTAAGAAAAAAATACTAAAACATGAGAAAATAGGTAAATTGGTTTTCGTTAATCCAATTGAAATAA
>CAZZYD010000480.1:0-1581 GCA_964658175.1 uncultured Puia sp.
GATCCTTTAAGGGAGCTCCGGATACAGTGGATATCCTTTCATCATCTTGTTCACCTGTTGGCGGATTTCGCCGAGCGCCTGGTCGTCGTCGGCATGCAGGAGCGCCGTGTCGATGAAATCAACCACCTGTTCAATTTCCTTTACACCGAGTCCGCGGGTTGTGATGGCGGGAACGCCCACCCGGATGCCCGAAGTGACAAAAGCGCTTTTATCATCGAAGGGAACCATGTTTTTGTTGACGGTGATCTCCGCTTTTCCCAGCGCGATCTCGGCTTTTTTGCCGCTGATATTTTTATTGCGCAGATCGATGAGGAGGAGGTGATTGTCCGTGCCGCCGGAGACGATGTCATATCCTTTCTTCACGAATGCTTTTCCCATGGCCTGCGCATTGACGATAATCTCTTTTGCGTAAGCCGTAAATTCATCTGTGAGGATTTCACCGAAAGCGATGGCTTTGGCGGCGATCACGTGCTCGAGGGGACCACCCTGCGTTCCGGGAAACACGGCCATATCCAGCAGGTTGCTCATCGGCCGGGTATTGCCTTTTACATCTTTGAGGCCGAAAGGATTGTCAAAATCCTTTTTCATCAGAATGAGACCGCCGCGTGGACCGCGCAGCGTTTTATGGGTGGTGGAAGTTACAAAATGGCAAAGGTCGAAGGGGGAGTCAAGCAATTGTTTGGCGATGAGTCCGGCAGGATGCGCCATATCGCACATCACGAAAGCACCTACTTCATCCGCGATCTGGCGGATACGTTTATAATCCCAGTCGCGGCTGTAAGCAGACGCGCCACAGATGATCAGTTTCGGTTTTTCTTTCCGGGCCACCTGTTCCATCATATCGTAATCCACCAGGCCCGTTTCTTTTTTCACCCCGTAGAAAAAAGCGTGATAGAGCTTACCGGAAAAATTCACGGATGAGCCATGCGTAAGGTGTCCTCCCATGCTGAGGTCGAGTCCGAGGATTTTATCACCGGGCTGGAGGATGGCGAGCATCACGGCGGCATTGGCCTGTGCGCCGCTGTGCGGTTGTACGTTGGCATATACGCAGTCAAAGATCTGTTTGACGCGGTCAATAGCCAGCTGCTCGGAGAGATCGACGATTTCGCAGCCACCATAATATCGTTTTCCCGGATATCCTTCCGCATACTTATTGGTGAGCACACTGCCCATGGCCTGGATCACCTGGAGTGAAGTGAAATTTTCCGAAGCGATGAGTTCTAATCCGTGACGCTGGCGATCCAGCTCCTGTTGGATGATGTTAAAAACGACCGTGTCTCTTTGCATGGCGCAAATTTAGGCCAACAATGGTTAAAAGATTCAAGCGGGAGGCTTTTGATAAAAATTTCGGGACTTACATTCATCAAATGATTAATACGCATCACGATGTCTTCCAGATCGATATCATCCCTGTTGGAGAATATGGCCACGGCATATTCCTGAGCCGGCAGGAGGTAGCTGACCGACCGGAATCCGCCGTTTGATCCTGTATGGTACACCATGCCGGGCCCGGAGCCGAGAAACCAGCCGAAGCCATAGGATAGTCCCCTGCTGCTGTCTACCACGGTGCACGGTATCCAG
>CAZZYD010000481.1:0-1577 GCA_964658175.1 uncultured Puia sp.
CCTCCGCCAGACCGAAAGAAAGCGTCATGCCCGCGCCACTGGTGGCAGTAAGAATGTGTACGCCGGTGTCGGGCGATTCAAAAAACTCGGTACCCCCATTGGTAAGCTTGGCATAAACACCGTTCCAGCTTTCGAGCGGCATTGCGCCGGACATATTGGAAAACGTATCGAGATAATCGAGAATAAGTTCATTGATCGCCACACGGTCGAAGGGATCCGGTGCCAGCCCGTATTCATGTGAGTCACCGATGGTCATTTCACCGGGCTCATTCTGCGACACCATAACATGGATGCCCCATTTCACATACTCCGGCATGGTTTCGTTTACTCTTTGCTGTAAGACGGCAAGTGAGGAAGAGGCGGAAAAACTTTTATAGTGCGTCAGTGAAAGACCTCCGCAAAGGGCGGGACCGATGCGCTGCGCGCCGGCGGCGGGACGGAACCGCATCATCTGTAGTTTGCATTTGGTGATCGGCGCCATCGCGAACCGTTCCGGATAAAGTGTTTCAAAATCCGAACCGCTGCAGACGAAGATCAGATCGGCCGGGTATTTTTTATCACCGACCCAGGCGGCACCCGTAGCCACATTATTTACCGCGGTACTGAAATGAAAAACGATGCCGTATTTTTTTGCAAGAAAACCGGGCAATGCGCCGATGGCCTTCCGCGGATCCACGATCAGTTCGTCGGGGCTGAACAAACCACCGAGGCAACCTTCCCTTTTAGCCAGGGGAGACCGCGCAAAAACCGCTTCCGGTTTCAGCAATTCCACTTTCCGGCCCTGCCCGGAGAACAATGTATACAATTCCTCCAGCACCAGCCATTCGTCGGGCTTATAGGCGACATGAAGACTTCCGACCGGGTCGTGCCAGATGCCCGCCTGCGGCGCGATCTCGGCCCACACCGCGCGGCTTCTCATGGCGCGGTCGTAGAGCTTTCCTTTCGGTTGCCCGACCGGCCACACCATGCCGAAATTGCGAACCGAAGCGCCGATGGCGACAGGCGAACGATCAAATACCTGCACCGACCATTTCTTCTCTGCCAGCGCCCTTGCCGTGGCCAGACCCACGATGCCGGCGCCGATCACGATGGCTGATCCTTCACTCATATACTCCGTTTGACGTTTCGAATTTTTTGTGTTTGCGGTTAAAATAGACCAGCGAAATAAAAGTGCCCACGATGGCCAGCAGGGAGGTAACGATAACACCCTTGGAATAAAATCCGGTCCAGTCCAGTTTCAGGTGCAGCAGCTCCTTGCTCAGAATCACGCTTACACTGCCCAGATAGCCAAAGGCATCGGCGACATAGATCAGAAATCCCACCGTGCCCGGGTATTTGAAAGCAGCCATCAGGCGCTCGAAAAAGATACAGTTGTAAGGAATGTAGGCCAGGTATAGCCCGAGGCCGACAATAGTAAGCCACCAGATGGGCGCCATATATCCCAGCACAAACAGCAGGCTCGACAAAAAAGTGATGGCAAACCCCGCGATAATAATCCAGTGGGTGATTACCAGGGCTTTCATATTGTCTTTGATCAGGATCATACTGCCGATCAGCACGAGGAGAATGATAGTGAT
>CAZZYD010000482.1:0-1532 GCA_964658175.1 uncultured Puia sp.
TCATCGCTGGTGTTCTGGAATTTAAAAAGAATAATACATTCGGTATGACAGCTTTCATATCTTATGGATTTTTCTGGATTTCCCTCGTCGCCCTGATCTTTATGGGCAAATGGGGATGGGTTCCGCCGGCTCCGGGAAACGCGTTCGTTGCTTATCTGATTGTCTGGGGCATATTCACACTTCTTCTTTTCTTCGGAACGCTTAAAATAAACCGGGCTCTTCAATTTGTTTTTGGATCGCTTACTCTCCTGTTTTTCCTGCTCGCGGCCGGTACTGCCGCAAAAAATGAATTCATTACGCACTTCGCAGGTTATGAAGGAATCATTTGCGGTAGTTCTGCCGTTTACACAGGCATTGCCAATCTGCTAAATGAAGTCTATGGCAGGGTGGTGCTGCCGTTAGGACCTATGCGCAATTAATTCTACAGCAATACTAAATTCGTCCTGTCCAAGTCTCGTTTTTACAGATTAATATTTGTACTCATTATCGGGTTTGTTGTCCTGCCTAACGATTAACGATATACGACAGCCAATACACGATCTGAACAATTATCCGCCAGCCCCTGACGGTCCTTTCGCGTATGCTTTTTGCATCAGGCTCAACTATAAGAATTAATTTTGCACAATGGGCAACAGGGACGGCGAAATAAAAAAGGCAAAGAAACTGGTCATTATAGGAGGTGGTTTTGGCGGGGTAAACCTAGCCCTGCATCTGAAAAATAATCCGGACTATGAGATCACATTGGTTGACAAAAACAATTATAATTTTTTCCCCCCGCTGATTTACCAGGTTGCGACGGGATTTCTGGAAAATTCCAACATCAGTTACCCTTTCAGGAAATTATTCAGAAAATATTCAAATATTCATTTTCGGCTGGGCGAATTGTTGTCTGTTGACCCCGTTGTCCATACCGTGATGCTCAACGATGGACAGGTATCTTATGATTTTCTGGTATTTGCCACCGGAGCCGAATCGAATTATTTCGGCATGGAAAATATCCGGAAGCATGGGATCCCCATGAAAAATGTGAGTGATGCACTTGAAATGCGCAACACACTCCTGAAGAGAATTGAAATGGCCACGATCACTGCGGATCCGCTCGAAAAGAAAAAGCTGCTTACTGTAGTGGTGGCGGGTGGCGGACCGACGGGAGTGGAAGTGTCGGGAATGCTTGCCGATTTGCGTAAACACAGTATCGCCAAAGATTACCCGGAGCTAAAAGGATCGGGAGGTGAAATTTATCTGGTAGACGGGGGGGAACATCTGCTGGCGCCTATGAGTGTCAAATCACAAAACGACACATTCGATGCGCTGACCAAAATGGGCGTGATTATTAAGTTGAAAACACAGGTGAAAGATTTTGTCAATGATGAAATCGTTCTGTCTACAGGCGAAAAAATCGATACGAAAAATCTGATCTGGACCGCAGGTGTAACGGCAATGTCTTTTGCAGGAATTCCCGCATCCTGCTATGGAAAGGGCCGACGCTTAATCTGCGATCCATTTAACAAAGTAATTGGTGTGGAAGACAT
>CAZZYD010000483.1:0-1528 GCA_964658175.1 uncultured Puia sp.
TGATCAAAAAAAACAGGAAATACAGCTGCACGCATGTGCACCGCGGTCTTTCCTTTGAATATGCGTTGCTGGATGCGGTATTATTATCGGAAGAAAATCCGACCCATCAGTACCTAGTTGGCGCCGTGGATGAAATCTCCCTGCCAAATTACAATATAGACCGGCTGGCAGGATGGTATCCGGCATCAACCGAATCCTACAGGGATTTATTTTCCGAAAAAAAATCTTTTACGATTGCCGGCGAAGGCGCCATGATGATGCTGATCAACCAGCAACCGGCAACTGCGCTGGCGGCGCTGGTATCGATGAAAACCCTTCATGCCGAATCTCCGGAAATGGTGGCTTCCGCATTCGGGGATTTTCTGCAGGCACATGCGAATGAACCCATTGATTTACTGTTGTCGGGCGAAGATGGCGACCAGCGTCACCAGGCATTTCCCGAAGCCGTGGAAAAAAAACTGCCGGGTGTCCCGGTGGCGCGGTTCAAACAGTATAGTGGCGAATACCAGACGGCCGGTGCTTTTGGTTTTTGGTTTGCGACCCAGCTTCTTTCCCTTCAGTCGGTACCCTTACCTGCCATGAAGTCGGGAACGCCTCCCGCCGCGATCAGAAACATCTTACTCTATAATCAGTTCCGCGGCCGGCAGCATGTGTTTTATTTACTTCGGGCCGTCTGATCTTTGCCGGATCTTCCTAACTTCCGGTATGCGTTTTTCCCTGCTGCTTCCTTGCTCTGTACTTTTTTTTTTCGTAGCCTGTCATCCTGCGGAGGATCCTTTTGATTCCTGGTCAATGGTCAACGGCAATCCTTCATCGAACAAGTATTCTTCGCTTCGCGGGATCGATACCGGCAATGTACAAAAGCTGCAGGTGGCGTGGACCTTCCACACCGGCGATGCAGATACGGCCGCGCATTCCCAGATACAATGCAACCCGATAATGGTCAATGGGATTCTGTATATCACCTCACCACGACTGAAATTATTTGCGCTGGATGCGGCAACGGGCAAGGCGCTGTGGACTTTTTCCCCGTTTGACAGTCTGTCCAAAGGAGAAATTCCTTCCATCAACGCCAACCGAGGTGTGGCCTACTGGACGGATGGAAAGGGAGATGAACGTTTGTTCTATACTGCCGGATCGAGCCTGCTCGCGGTCGATGCAAAAAGCGGCCATCGTATTTCAGCATTCGGCAAGCATGGACAGATTGACCTGCATCAGGGCCTCGGCGACGAATCACAACAACTGATGGTGACGGCTACATCGGCGCCATCGGTGTACAGGGATTTACTGATCACCGGCACACGCGTATCTGAAGCCATGGATGCGGCTCCCGGGCATATCCGTGCCTATGATGTGCGCACCGGTGAACAAAAATGGATCTTTCACACCATTCCGCAACCGGGAGAGCCCGGTTACGAAAGTTGGGAAGACCCCAACGCGTGGAAGCACACCGGTGGCGCCAACAACTGGATGGGTCTGACCATCGATCACGCGTCCGGCATTGCCTATATTCCCATTGGTTCTGCGT
>CAZZYD010000484.1:0-1525 GCA_964658175.1 uncultured Puia sp.
AGAACCGCCACCTGATCCAGGCCCAATGTATTGGCGAGTCCGATCAATGCAGTGTACGTGGCAATCTCATAATGTTCGACTTTTTGGGAGGCGAGGATAATTCCCACGTCGCGTGTGGCGGTGCCGTTGTCGGTATCTTCCAGAATGCTTTCGCCCTCTTTGGTGATGCCTTCCATCGCATCACATTTTTTTGCTTTCGGTTTCTTCCCGAGCAAGGAAAACACCTGCTCCAGGCGACTCACATGCGTTTTGGTTTGTTTCAGGTGGTCGCCAATGGCCGCGGCTAGCTTTTTTGAAGTGGCGGCTTTCTGCATTTTAGGCAGCACACTCACGAGGTGGTTTTCAGCCCAGTAAATGTCTTTGATCTCGCCACTAAAGAAATCCAGCAGCATCCCGGGTGTTGAAGGCTGTTCTGTGGACTGGAAAACGGCATCTGGTTTTTTGATCTTTACTTTTTTTGTCGAAGTAGCCATAGCGTCAAGTTTGCTTCGCTACTGTAATACTGATGCCAGCCTCCATTCAGCGCCACATTGCCTTTCGGATGAAAAATCTGGGTATATTCTTGCCGACGAAACGCACAACCTTAGGTTTCTCTACAACGTTTTGCCCTGCCCTGTCTTGAAATACCAAAATGAATACCCGATCGGAATGAGCGCCAGCAGGGCCGTTCCACCCATGAAGAAAAAATATCCCCACCGGGCATCCAGGAATAAAGTGCCGATGGTCATCACCAGGCCGCCAAACACCCAAAGCCTTCCTGCCAGGTGGTGCGTCGCCCGCCAGTTGTCTTCGTGCTCCAGCGTCCAGGGCACACGGATACCGACAAAATAATTGGGTTTGATATTGTACATCGCATTGCCTGTGATTACAAAAAAAATGCTGATGGCGGGATAGAGCAGGTGATGGATCGCCAGGCCGCCATGCGCGCCGGCATAAATCAGCGCGCAGCAACAAAGCGATATCAGGGCGACCACCGCGAGGCCAATGGTCTGCAGACTGCCGGCAGACAGGGAAGCGGATTTTTTCGGATCGATCCTCGGCAGGTATTTGATCAGGACGTACGCGCCACCGCTGACCGCCGTTAACAGCAGGATCGCCCAAGGGAGCGATTCTTTCCCGCCAAAATCGTTTGGCTTGCCGTCCAGCGCAAAATGCGTCGGCACCACCGCGGGAAGGGTGGGATACATCACAGCCAGATATACCAGGGGGATGGCCAGTAAAATGATCACCAGGATGGTTCGGGTCATATTCTTCATGTTATTTTTTTTTGGGTTGCCGAAAGCCGATCATCCATTGGACCAGCTCATCGAATACGGTGGTATTGATTGAATAATAGACAAATTGCCCCTGCTTGACGGATTCTACCAGACCCGCCTGGCGAAGGAGGTCAAGGTGGTGCGAGATGCTCGGTTTCGACATCTCGAAACGCTCGGCGATCTCTCCGGCAGACAGGTCCTTTCTGCGCAACAGTTCCAGGATCTCCCGGCGCGTCGGGTCATTCAGCGCTTTAAATAACAGGTTCAAC
>CAZZYD010000485.1:0-1265 GCA_964658175.1 uncultured Puia sp.
CCTGTTCGACCCGCAGCAATCACCGGCCCGCAAAGCCTGCTCGGCGGGATTCGGCATCTTTATGGGAATCATACCCATCTGGGGCTTTCAGCTGGTGGTGGCCATCTTCCTGGCCGTGCTCTTGAAACTCAACAAAGCGCTTGTGATCATCTTTGCCAATATCAGCATACCACCGATGATTCCGCTGATCATCTACGGCAGCTACCGCGCAGGGGCTTTCTGGACGCATCATCCCGGCATTCCCCTGTCGTTGACCAAAAATCTTTCGCTGCACGCCATACAGATCAATTTCAGGCAGTACCTGGTGGGCAGTATTTCGCTGGCGCTCGTGGCGGGAATCCTCACGGGAGGAGTTATTTTTGTACTGCTCAGTCTGACCAAAAGAAAAACGGGGGCCGTGACCGGAACATGACAAATTTTTTTCTTTTTCTATACCGGTATTTCCGGAAGCACCGCCTGGTTTTTTTCGGGTTGTTCTTTGGTCATATGCTCCTGTTCGGATATTATGCTGCTAAAATCCATCCACAGGAAGACATCACGGCGATCCTGCCAAAAGAAAAGCAGACCGAAAAACTCAATGACATCCTCCGCAATGCAAAGTTTGCAGACCGGCTCGTCGTCATGTTATCGCTCCGGGACAGCAGTCACCGCGCGCCGGATACACTCGTGGCGTATGCGGATGCGCTTAAGAAAAATCTGGCTGACAAATATCCCGGCTATATCCGGCAGATCAATGACCAGGTGAACGACAGTCTTTTCCCGGCGATCCTGGATATCGTTCAATCCCACCTGCCCCTGTATCTCGAAGCCGCTGATTACAGCGCCATGGACAGCCTGCTGCAACCTGCCGCCATCACCGCGGCGCTTGACCGGGATAAGCACACGCTCACCTCACCCGCGGGCATGGTGATGAAAGACCTGCTGATGAAAGATCCGCTGGGCATCGGCAATCCGGCACTGAAAAAACTCCGCCGCCTCCAATACGACGATAATTTCGAATTGTACAATAACCACGTCGTCACCAAAGACGGCAGGTATATGCTGTTGTTCATTTCTCCGGCTTTTCCGCCCGACAACACCGCAAAAAATGTCATCCTGCTCAAAGGGTTGGATGAGACTATCCGCCTGCTGGAAACAAAAGACTTCCGGGATGTGCAGGCCGGATATTTTGGATCCGTGGCGGTATCGGCGGGCAATGCGGTGCAACTGCGCCGGGATTCAATATTGACCCTGTCCATCACCGTTATCTTCCTCGTCGTTTTCAT
>CAZZYD010000485.1:1275-1515 GCA_964658175.1 uncultured Puia sp.
ATCGGGGGTTATTTCCGGAAAAAAAGAGCGCCGCTGCTGATACTCATCCCTGTGATCTCAGGCGCCCTGTTTTCCCTGGCCATGATCTACTGGATCAAGGGCTCGATATCGGTGATCGCGCTGGCGGCCGGTTCGGTCGTGCTGGGGATTGCCATAAACTACTCCCTGCATGTATTCAATCATTTCCGGCATACCCGTGACCTCCGGCAGGTGATCGCAGACCTTTCGTTCCCGCTGACC
>CAZZYD010000486.1:0-1501 GCA_964658175.1 uncultured Puia sp.
TGCTGATACAAAACGAGTTCGTAAGCGCCGCCTTTCTTCATAGTTGAAATGGCGGAAGCTGCGGCAGCAACAGCCGATCCGTTATAAGAAGCACCTGACAAAGAAGAAGGAACCGATTCCACTACTCCGTCCTGCAATGCTTTTTCGTATGCGTCGTGACCACCGAGTTTGGTGATCCAGAATTGTTTGAACATTTCGTCATACGAAGTTTTTCCACCGGACCACAGCATCAGGGAATCTTCGAAAGGACGTGTAATAAAAAGAGGAGCAATAACCGGCTGCTGCATGGAAATAAATCCCGTGCGCGGCTGTGCATCGCCCCAGCGTTCAAGAAAATGAGGTGAAGGCAGAACAAATTTGCACAGCTCAGTGGTTTCATCCAGTCTTCCTGTAAAGGATACGGTGGTCTTTACTTTGGCCAGTCCCGCTTTAAAATTTTTAGCATCTGGATGATCATACACCGGGTTCGCATCGTAAACGAGCAAGCTGCTCACCTTACCGGCATTCATATCCGCAATCAGCGTGGTCAAATCACTGTCAATTCCCTGACGGGTCAGGTTGGTAGCATCCCAGCTGATGGTTGAACCATTGGATCCGAGAGCTTCGTTTATTGCATTGACGATGGTCTGTATCTGAACATTGTTGGAGCCGGATACCACAAGTGATTTTCCTTTGTTGGCGAGCAGGTCTTTTGCCGCCGCAACTACACCGGCTTTGAGTTTTTCAGGCAATGCCGGTGCAGTTACAGATCCGCTCACGGCCGCCAGTAAAGCAAGGGCCACAGCGCCTGATTCAGAAGGTTTGTGCGTATAACGGATATCTGAATTAGAGCCCGTCAGACTCATAAAAGACTCAAACTGGTAATGACGATTCATACCAGGTGCTTTCTCATTGATCTTTCTGCCTTTCACATATTGCTTCGAAAACTCGATCGGTGACAGCCAGGTTCCGAGAAAATCGGCTCCCAGGCTCACAATTACTTTTGCATTATCGAAATGATAGGAAGGAATTGTCTTTTTGCCATAAACCGCATCATTCGCCAGCAGCATGCCACTGAAAGAATCAGCATCGTATTGTATATGACGGCTTCCGGGGAATTTTGCCAGGAAATCCGCAATCACCTGTTTAGTTGTTACCGAAGTCAGTGTGGAAGTCAGGAGCACCACGACACCGGTTTGCCCGGCCATGGAATCTGCGACCAGTTTATCAAAGGCCTCCAAACTGGTTACTTCCTGAGGAACTCCGTTCACCATCTGTACGGGATTACGAAGTCTTGCCGTATCGTACAGGTCGAGAATGGATGCCTGCACGCGCGCAGAAGTTCCGCCCTTGGTTACACCGGACAGTTCATTTCCTTCGAGTTTGATAGGCCGGCCATCCCTGACTTTTGCCAGGATTGACACGGCATCGCCGCCGGAAGTAAACGTTGTTGCATAATAATCAGCCACACCGGGAACCATGTTCTCCGGCTTATTAATATAAGGAACGATATGTCGAACAG